>CAMBWO010000001.1 GCA_945871285.1 Pseudorhodobacter antarcticus
TCGTCCAGGCCTCGGCCATGGTCAAGGTCACCATCGGCGGCTGCGGCGGCTGAGTTCAGGGAACAGGAGAGTAGAATGGCAAATGACGCAAAACCCCGCGTGAAAGTTCCCAAGTCGGCTGCGGCTGGCGAAGTGGTGACGATCAAGGCGCTGATTTCGCACAAGATGGAGTCTGGCCAGCGCAAGGACGCCGACGGCGCCCTGATCCCGCGGTCGATCATCAATCGGTTCACCTGCGATCTGAACGGCGTGAACGTGGTCGATGTGACCATCGAACCCGCCGTGTCCACCAACCCCTATTTCGAGTTTGACGCCAAGGTCGATGCGGCCGGCGAATTCAAGTTCACTTGGTATGATGATGATGGCTCGGTCTATGAAGACGCCAAGCCCATCGAGATCGCCTGAGCGAACTGGCAGAGGGAGGAAAGCCATGTATCGCACAGCAACTTCACTGGTTTCGCTGGTTCTGGGTCTTGCCCTGACGGGTGCGGCGCTTGCCGACCCGGTGGAAGACCAACTGACCGTGGAAACCGAGGACGGATCGATCGACCTTGTCACCACGGCCCCCGCCCCGGCCTATCTGGACGGCGCATTGACCACCCTGCATTCGGGGTGGCTTTACCGCGAAACCGACACGCGTGACATGCAGCGCGACGACTTTGACAACCCCGGCATGGTGTTTGTCGACCGTGGCCTGGACAGCTGGAACAAGGCGCAGGGCGTCAATGGCGAAAGCTGTGCCGGTTGCCATCAGGGCCCTGAAACCCTGGCCGGTCTGCGCGCCGTCACCCCCCGTGTCGATGCCAAGACCGGCAAGCTGATGACGGTCGAAAACTATATCCAGTCCTGCGTGACCGAACGCATGGGGCTGGAAGAGTGGGGTTGGACCGGCGACAAGATGAAGGACATGCTGGCGCTGATTTCGCTGCAATCGCGCGGCATGGCGGTCAACGTGGCGGTGGACGGCCCGGCCGCCTCGTTCTGGGAGGCGGGCAAGGACATCTATTATACCCGCTTTGGCCAGCTGGAAATGTCCTGCGCCAATTGCCATGAGGACAAGCAGGGTCTGTTCATCCGCTCGGACCACCTGAGCCAGGGCCAGATCAACGGCTTTCCGACCTATCGTCTGAAGGATGCGGGCATCCTGTCGGCACAGCAGCGTTTTGTCGGCTGTGTCCGCGATACACGGGCGGAAACCTTCAAGCCCAACTCGGACGAGTTCAAGGCGCTGGAACTGTACGTCGCAAGCCGGGGCAATGGCCTGTCGGTCGAAGGCGTGTCGGTCCGGCACTGATACATCACGCCTCCGCCAAGGGCGGGGGCGGGGACAACCACGGGAACATCGGGCTTGGGGCCTGTCGCGCCGCAGCGACCGGCCCCACCATGCCCAAACTCAGGGAGAAGGCGATGATCAGCCGCCGCGAATTTCTACAGGCCAGCGTGGCCGCCTCTGCCATCGTGGGGGTGTCGGGGTTCGGCAACTGGTCACGGCTGTCTGCCCAGCAGGCACTGACCCATGACCAGTTGTTGCAGTTTGATGACTTTGGCAATGTCACGCTGATCCACATCACCGACATCCATGCCCAATTGAAACCCATCTGGTTCCGTGAGCCCGAGATCAATCTGGGCGTGGGCGATGCCAAGGGTCAGGTGCCCCACATCACCGGCAAGGCGTTTTTGAGCCTGTTCAACCTGCCGCCGGGCAGCCCCGAGGCCCATGCCCTGACGTTCGAGGATTTTGTTGCGCTGTCGCAGACCTATGGCAAGATGGGTGGTCTGGACCGGGTTGCAACGGTCGTCAATTCGATCCGCGCCGCCCGCCCCGACGCCCTGTTGCTGGACGGTGGCGACACCTGGCACGGGTCTTACACCTGTCTGAAAACCGCCGGGCAGGATGTGGTCAATGTGATGAACCTGCTGAAACCCGATGCGATGACCTCGCATTTCGAATTTACGCTGGGCATCGACCGGGTGACCGAAATTGTCGAGGGGCTGGATTTTGCCTTTCTGGGCGCGAACATCTTTGATGCCGAATGGGAAGAGCCGGCCTATGAACCCTACCGGATGTTTGAACGCGGTGGGGTCAAGATTGCCGTGATCGGGCAGGCCTTTCCCTATCTGCCGATTGCCAACCCGAAATGGATGTTCCCCAACCTGTCCTTTGGCGTGCGCGAGGAGCGTATGGCCGAGGTGGTGCAAGAGGTCCGCGATGCCGGGGCAGGGCTGGTCGTGCTGTTGTCGCACAACGGCTTTGACGTGGACCGCAAGCTGGCTGGCAATGTGCCGGGCATCGACGTCATCCTGACCGGGCACACCCATGACGCGCTGCCCGAACCGGTTCTGGTCGGCAAGACGATCCTGATCGCCTCAGGCTCGAACGGCAAGTTTGTCAGCCGGGTCGATCTGGATGTGCAAAACGGCCAGATGATGGGGTTCCGGCACAAGCTGATCCCGGTCTTTGCCGACGTCATCACCCCCGACGCGGAGGTTTCCGCCGCGATCGAGGCTGAGCGCGCGCCCTATAAGGCCGAGTTGGAGGAGGTGCTGGGGCAGACTGAAAGCCTGCTCTACCGGCGCGGCAATTTCAACGGCACCTGGGATGACCTGATCCTGAATGCGTTGCTGGAGGAGCGCGAGGCCGATATCGCCCTGTCGCCCGGGTTCCGCTGGGGGCCATCGCTGATCCCCGGTGCGCCGATCACGCGCGAAGATCTGTATAACACCTGCGCGCTGACCTATCCCAATGCCTACCGCACCGAAATGACCGGCGAGACGATCCACACCATTCTGGAGGATGTCGCCGACAACCTGTTCAACACCGATCCCTATTATCAGCAGGGTGGCGACATGGTTCGGGTGGGGGGCATGGGCTATGCCATCGACGTGTCAAAACCGCAGGGCAGCCGTCTGACCAACATGACCGTGCTGAAAACCGGCGAGGCGCTGGACCCGGCCAAGACCTATGTCGTCTCGGGCTGGGCCAGCATCAACGAGGATACCGAAGGTCCCGCCATCGGCGATGTGGTCGAGGCCTATATCCGTCGCAAGGGCACCATCACGCTTGAACC
The DNA here is from genome assembly GCA_945871285.1 of Pseudorhodobacter antarcticus. Taxonomy (GTDB): domain Bacteria; phylum Pseudomonadota; class Alphaproteobacteria; order Rhodobacterales; family Rhodobacteraceae; genus Stagnihabitans. The sequence continues at coordinate 3,069 of CAMBWO010000001.1, forward strand.
CAACACCTCGGTCACTGTGACCGGGACCTGACAAGGAAAGGTCGCCCCATGGCCGACGAACCCACATCACGCCGCGCCTTTCTGCGCCAGACCGCTGCCGCCGGTGCGGGGCTGGTCGCCACCGCCGCCGCCCTGCGCGCCGAAGGGGCCGATCCCCTGATCGCGCAGGTGCAGGACTATGCATCGGCCTTTGGCGCGCCGGTGGATGCGACGCCCTATGGCCTGCCGATCCGGCACGAGGCGCATGTCGTGCGCCGCAACGTCGAATGGCTGACCGAAAGCCCGGTGTCCTCGATCAACTTCACGCCCATCCATGCGCTGGAGGGGACGATCACCCCGCAGGGCTGCGCGTTCGAGCGGCACCATTCGGGCGCGATCGAGCTGAACAAGCAGGATTACCGCCTGATGATCAACGGGTTGGTGGACAGGCCGCTGGTCTTTACCTTTGCCGACCTGATGCGCTTTCCGCGCAGGGTGCTGACGTCGTTTTGCGAATGTGCGGCAAATGGCGGGATGGAATGGAACGGGGCGCAGCTGGAAGGCGCGCAGTTCACCCATGGCATGATCCATAACATGGAATACACCGGCATCCCCCTGCGCGTGTTGCTGGAAGAGGCGGGCGTGCAGCCCGCGGGCAAATGGATCTATGTCGAGGGCCATGACGCCAGTTCCAACGGGCGGTCCATTCCCCTGGACAAGGCGATGGATGACGTTCTGGTCGCCTTCTTTGCCAATGGCGAGGCGCTGCGGATGGAACATGGCTATCCCGTCCGGCTGGTCGTGCCGGGGTGGGAAGGCAACATGTGGGTCAAATGGGTGCGCCGTATCGGCATCTATGCCAATGCCGTCGAAAGCCGCGAGGAAACCTCGAAATACACCGACCTGATGCCGGACGGTCGCGCCCGCAAATGGACCTGGACGATGGATGCCAAATCCGTCGTCACCTCGCCCAGCCCGCAGGCGCCGATCCAGCACGGGCCGGGTCCGATGGTCATCACGGGCCTCGCCTGGAGCGGCAATGGCAAGATTGCCCGAGTGGATGTGTCCACCGATGGGGGCGTGACATGGACCCCGGCGCGGCTGTCGGGGGATGTGAAGCCCAAGGCGCTGACCCGCTTTCACCTGGACTACATCTGGGACGGGTCCGAGATGCTGTTGCAGGCCCGCGCCACGGATGAAACCGGCTATGTCCAGCCCACCAAGGCGGCCTTGCGCGCCATCCGGGGTGTAAATTCTGTCTATCATAACAACGGTATACAGACCTGGTGGGTCAAGGTCGACGGGGAGGTCGAGAATGTCGAAATCGCGTAATCTGGCGCTTGGCACCGCCCTTCTGGCCGTGACGGCCGCCCCCGTTCTGGCCGAAAGGCTGGGTCTGGGGCGCGCGGCCCTGCCGGAAGAAGTGAGCGCCTGGGACCTGTCGGTTCAGCCCGATGGCACCGGCCTGCGGGCCGGTTCGGGCGATGTGCTGACGGGTGAGGAGGTGTTTGCCGAAAAATGCGCCTCGTGCCACGGCGAGTTTGCCGAGGGGCTGGACAGCTGGCCCGTGCTGGCGGGCGGCGACGGGTCGCTGCGCGATCCGCGTCCGGTGAAAACCGTGGGCAGCTATTGGCCCTATCTGTCCACCGTTTTCGACTATGTGCACCGTTCGATGCCCTTTGGCGGGGCGCAGACCGTGACGGTGGACGAAACCTATGCCATCACCGCGTTTCTGTTGTATTCCAATGGCTTGGTCGAGGATGACTTCGTTCTGTCGAACGAGAATTTCCTGGAGGTGCAGATGCCCAATGCCGGGGGCTTCTATGTCGATGACCGGGTGACGGCGGAATATCCGGGCTTTACGGTGGAACCTTGCATGACGGCCTGTCTGCCGGCCGCACCGCACGTGACCAAACGCGCCGCCGAGTTGAAGGTGACGCCGACCGACCCTGATGGCAAACCGGCGGGGACCCTGCCGTCGCTGACCATGGCCGCCGTCATCGAACCGGCCCCGGCTGAGGCTGAGGCCACGCCGGTCGAGGCTGAACCGGAACCCGCCGCCGCTGTGGACCCGGAATTGGTCGCAGCCGGTGAAAAGGTGTTCAAGAAATGCGCCGCCTGCCACAAGGTGGGCGAGGGCGCCAAGAATGCGGTCGGGCCGATGCTGAACGGCGTTCTGGGCAAACCGGCGGCCTCGGTTGAAGGGTTCAAGTATTCTGCCGCCCTGACCGGGGCCGGGGCCGGTGGCATGGTGTGGGATGCGGCCACGCTGGATGGCTATCTGGCTGATCCCAAGGGATTTATCCCCAAGAACAAGATGGCCTTCGCCGGTCTGAAAAAGCCCGAGGATCGGGCGGCGCTGATCGCCTATCTGTCCCAGTTCGCCCCATGAGGCGCCGGCCCCTGCGCCTGCTTGCCACCATCACCCTTGCCGCCGCGGCACAGTCCGCGGCGGCCGAGGGGATCGGCGATGCGGCGCGGGGCGCGGACCTGTTCAAGGGCCAGTGTGCGGGGTGTCACCAGATCGGGAACGGCGCCGCGAACCGGGTCGGTCCGCGTCTGACCGGCGTCTTCGGGCGGCGGGCGGGCAGAGTGGACGGCTTTGCCTATTCCAAAGCCATGGCACGGATGGGCAGCGACGGCCTGACCTGGACGCTGGAGACCCTGGACCCCTATGTCGCCAACCCCAGGGCCTTGGTGTCGGGCACCCGGATGAACTATCGCGGCCTGCCCGATGCGACCGACCGCGCCGACCTTTTGGCCTATCTGCGCGACTTTTCCGATCAGCCGGGCAACATCCCCGAGGCCGAACCGACCGCCCGCAAGACCGATCCCGACCTGGACCCCGCCATTCTGGCGATCCAGGGCGACCCCGACTACGGCGCGTATCTGTCGTCGGAATGCGCGACCTGCCATCAGGCCGATGGCTCGGATCAGGGTATCCCGTCGATCACCCGCTGGCCACCGCAGGATTTCGTGGTGGCCATGCATGCCTACAAGCAGAAACTGCGCCCGCATCCGGTGATGCAGATGATGGCCGGACGCCTGTCGAATGACGAGATTGCGGCGCTGGCAGCCTATTTCGCCATGCTGGACTGAACCGCGGCCCGCTACACCCATGAGGGAGGACCCAAGAATGATCCTGAACAGACGTCATTTCATCGGCACCGGTCTTGCCACTGGCGCCGTGCTGGCCGCCCCGACGGTCTGGGGGCAGGCCAAACCCCGTGTCGTGGTCATCGGCGGGGGGGCAGGCGGGGCCACCGCCGCCCGCTATCTGGCCAAGGACAGCGACGGCGCGCTGAACGTGACGCTGGTCGAGGCGAATCCGGTCTATACCACCTGCTTCTTTTCCAACCTGCATCTGGGCGGGATTCGCGCGTTTGACAGCCTGCAACACGGCTATGACAGGATCGGCGCAGGTGTGACCGTCGTGCATGATCTGGCCACCGCCGTCGACCGCGCGGCCAGGACCGTCACGCTGAGGGGCGGGCAGGTGCTGGCCTATGACCGGCTGGTCCTGTCGCCCGGCATTGATTTCAAGGATGGCTCGGTCCCCGGTTGGACGGTCGAGCACGCCGAGGTGATGCCCCATGCCTACAAGGCCGGGCCGCAGACCCAGCTGTTGAAGGCGATGGTTCAGGCCATGCCCCAAGGCGGCACCTTTGCCATGATTGCCCCGCCCAACCCCTATCGCTGCCCGCCCGGTCCTTATGAACGCATCAGCATGATTGCCCATCTGCTGAAGGCGGGCAACCCGACCGCCAAGATCCTGATCCTTGATCCCAAGGAGAAATTCTCGAAACAGGCGTTGTTCGAGGAGGCTTGGGGCAAGTATTACGACGGCATGGTCGACTGGATCAGCCCCGAGTTTGGCGGCGGTGCGGTCGAGGTGCGGCCCGACACGATGGAGGTCGTGATCGAAGGGCAGGCGCAAAAGGTGGATGTCTGCAACGTCATCCCCGGTCAGATCGCGGGCAAGATCGCGGCGCTGGCGGGCGTCACCGATGACAGCGGCTGGGCGCCGGTCGATCCGGCCACCATGCAGGCCCGCGCCGATGCCACCGTTTACGTGCTGGGCGACAGCAGCGCGCAGGGCGACATGCCGAAATCCGGTTTTTCCGCCAATTCGCAGGCCAAGGTCGCGTCGATGACGATCCGGGGCGAGTTGCTGGGGTCCAAGGTCTTTGCGGCCAAGTATTCCAACACCTGCTGGTCGCTGCTGGCGCCGGATGATGCCGTCAAGGTCGGGGCCAGCTATGAACCCACCCCCGAAAAGATCGCCTCGGTCGAAAGTTTCATTTCGGCCACGGGCGAGGATGCCGCCCTGCGCAAGGCCACCTATGACGAAAGCCTTGGCTGGTACGCCGGGATCACCGCCGACATGTTCGGTTGAACGACAGCCCTGAAAGGTGCCCCATGCTGACCCGTCGCCTGATCCTGACCGCCGCCCTTGTCCTGCCCGCCCACCGCCTGTGGGCCGCGTCGACCCTGACAATGGGCGCGGTGCGGATCGACACTCTGTCCGATGGCAATCTGGTCCTGCCCGGCGATTTCATCCTGGGGGGCATGCCGCAGGATGAAATGGCCGCCATCGTCGCCAAATACGGCCTGCCGACCGATCAGTTGACGCCGCCTTGCAACGTGACCCTGCTGCGCGACGGCACCAACACGGTGCTGTTTGACGTGGGCGCCGGCCCGGATTTCCAGCCTAGCGCCGGCAAACTGGCCGAGGCTTTGGCGGCGGCCGACCTGACCCCCGAGGACATCACCCACGTCCTGATCACCCACGGCCACCCCGACCACATCTGGGGTCTGCTGGATGAGTTTGACGACCCCACCTTTCCCAACGCCGCCCATCTGATCGGCCAGGCCGAGTTCGCGTATTGGACCGACCCGAACACCGTTGCCACCATCGGCGACGCCCGCACCACCTTTGCTGTTGGGGCCGAACGGCGGCTGTCTGTCCTGGCGGACCGGCTGACCTTTGTGCAGGACGGGGCCGAGGTTCTGCCCGGCATCGCCGCCCGCCTGACCCCCGGCCACACCCCCGGCCATCTGGCGTTTGAGGTGCGCGCAGGATCAGATCAGGTCATGGTGGTGGGGGATGCCTTGGGCAATCATCACGTTGCCTTTGAACGGCCCGACTGGCCGTCAGGCTCCGATCAGGACGCGGCACGGGCCGCCACAACCCGCACGGCCCTGCTGGACCAGATCAGCAGCGCCCAGATGCGGCTGGTCGGCTATCACCTGCCCGGCGGCGGCATTGGCCGTGTCGAAAGGGTCGATGGCGGTTACCGGTTCGTCGCAGGATGATGCGCGCCCTTGCCCTGATCCTGCTCGCCACCCCCGCCTTGGGGTCCGAGGATATCCCCGACCAATACCCCGCCTCCCTGCTTTACGCCAAACCGGTCGAGGTGATCCCCCATGTCTTCACCGCCACGGGCGCCACGGCCCCGCCGACCTATGAAAACGCGGGCCATAACAACAACCTGTCCTTCATCGTCACCGGCGACGGGGTGATCGTGATCAATGGCAGCGCCAGCTTTCTGCTGGCCCGCGCCCTGCATGAGGAAATCAAGGCTGTCACCGATCAACCCGTCCGGCTGGTGATTGATGAAAACGGCCAGGGCCACGCCATGCTGGGCAACAGCTATTGGGCGGCCCTGGGGGTGCCTGTTCTGGCCCACGAAGAGGCCGCCGCCGAGTTCGATGAGACCGCCGATCAGGCCCTGATCGCCCTGCGCGGCTATGCCCGCGAAAACGCCGAAGGCACCACCATCGCCCCGCCGACCGAAACCTTTACCGACACCAAGACCATCACCATGGGCGAGGTGACGGTGCAGGTTCTGCACCTTGGCCCCGCCCATTCGCCGGGGGACACGCAGGTCTGGATCCCGCAATGGGGCATGATGATTGCCGGTGACATCGCCTTTCACGAACGGATGCCGCCGATATTCGAGGGCACCTGCACGTCGTGCTGGATCGAGACCTGGGATACGGCCTTTGCGCCGCTGAACCCGACCTATGTGATTCCCGGCCACGGCCACCCGACCAATCTGGCGCAGGTCACCCGCCATACCCGCGACTATGTGGCCGATTTGCGTGAAAAGATCGCCGCGCATATCGCGGCGGGCGGCGATCTGGCCGGGGCCTATTACGTCGATCAAAGCCGGTGGCAACATCTTGATACCTTTGAAGACCTAGCGACCAAGAATGCCGGCGTGGTGTTTTCGGAAATGGAGTTCGAATAAAGGTCAGGCCGTCACCGCCCCGCGCACCTGATCGACCAGAAGATCGGTGATCACCGCCCCGATCCACATGCACAAGAGCGCCAACCACGCCGTCGCCACGAAGATCGACCCGCCGGAGACCCCGGCGCCAATCGCGCAGCCGCCCGCCAGCATCGCGCCAAAGCCCATCAGCGCGGCCCCCGTCATCGACCGGCGCATCTGGCCCTCACCCTCGAACCCCTGAAACTTCAGTTCACGCGACAGGGCGGCGGCGACAAAGGCCCCGGCAAACACGCCCGGCACCAGCCCGATGTCAAAATCCAGAACGGCATCCGGTGTCAGGAAGAACATCAGCATGTTGGCCGACGGCCCCGAAAAGGTGGCCGATGTCACGCTGACCGGATCGAACGCCTGTTGCGACAGGGCAAAGGTCGAAACCCATCCCAGCGCCACCGCAAACCCGACGCCCGAGGCAAAGATCAACACCCGCGCGCCAATCTGGTTCCGCCGTGCCAGAAACAGCGCCAGAATGGCGGTGACACAGCCTATTGCCAGCCCGGTCCCCTCGGGCAGCGACAGCGCCGCCAGCAGGTCGATATTGGTCCCGCCCGGCGTGGTCCACAGGCCCGCCAGCGCCTCACGCGCCGGAGACAGGGCTCCGTGCAGCGCCATCTGCGCCACCACGGCAAGGATCAGTCCCGAAATCACCGACCGCAGGTTGCCCGTGGCCGCCAGCACCAGCAACCGCCCCGAACAGCCCCGCGCCAGCACCATGCCCGCGCCAAACATCAGCCCGCCGATGACGGCGCCCGACCATGACCCGGTCACCGCCATCATCCGCGCATCACTGGCGCGAAACAGCCCCAGCATCTGCGCGCTCTGAACCCAGATCACCGCCGTCGAGAAGGTCAAGAGCCAGACCGACACCCGTGGCCCCAACTGGCCCCGGGCAAACTCGACCGTCGCCGCCCGCAAACAGAACGACGACCGCTGTGCCGCAAAGCCAAACACCGCGCCCACCAAAAGGCCGAACAGGGCGACCAGAACCGCCTCTTCCATCAGGTCAAACAGAAAGCCAAGGTTCATGCTGCACCCCCATTGCGGGCACTACACCTGCACCGGGGGCGGGCCGCCTTGATTCAGATCAGACCGCAACCGACACGGCCCTTACCCGATCCGCTTGCAGGCGGTGGGACTGCCGCCCAACCCGCCGGCCGCAGTGGCGCAATGAGAGCAAAAACTGGCCATGCGACAAGGGCGAGATCGACTTTTCATCCCGGCCCTGCATCTGGCGTTTGGCCCGTTTCAGCTGGCGATGGCAGATCCGCAAGGGGGCTGACGTATCGACCAAACGGATACCGCTGCGTGATTTCAGGTCGTTCTTGCTTGGCCGCTGCGGCGGGCGACGCGATCTTCGGCGACCTGGGCACTCTGGTGAAACGCGACCGAGAGCAGGACACTGACCACGGCCACGGTCCAGATCATGCTGAAATCCATATAGCCGCGCGACTGGTTCAACAGGTTTCCCAGGCCTCGCCCGGTTGCCAGCCATTCGGCGATCATCACGCCAAGCAGGGCGCGGGGAACCGTGGTGCGGATCGCGGCAAACACCCACGGCAACGAGGCCGGGATGGCGACCAGCCGCAACCCGCGCCAGGCCGTGGCGCCATAGGCCCTGGGCAGTTCCAGCACCGAGCGCGGCACCTGGGACAGGCCTTGGGTCATCATGACATAGGCGGGGAAGAAGGTGACCGATATGGTGATCCACAGCGTCACCGCAAACCCCCGACCCAGGATCAGCACCAGCAGCGGCGTCAAGGCCAGCAGCGGCATGGTCTGCGTGACCAGCGCCACGGGCAGAAAGGCCCGGGTGAAGGACGGTAGAAGCTGCGAGGTGACGGACAGGCCGAAAGCAAGGGCCAGCCCCGCCGGCCGGGGTTTCCAAGGCCACGACAGCCCGATTTTTCCGCAACCTTGGCTATACCGATTTCGACGAAGCCCGAACCCAGGCCCGCGAAGAACGCAATCGCACCCAGCCCTATGCCTATTCGCAGGCGCTGCCCGAAACGCCGGTGCTTGGCCGGTCGATCGGCGAACATCTGGATCTGGAGCTTTTGAACCTGACCCGCACCTTCGAAGAGATGCGCCCGGACCTGCTGACCGAGGCCGCGCGGCTGATCCGGGATGCGCCCCGCGTCTGGTGCATGGGCTTTGGTGCCGAGGAGGGGCTGGCGCAACTGGCGCGGCTGACCTTTGCACGCCTGCGCCCCGATGTGCATGTTCTGGCCGCCCATCCCGGTGCCTGGGCCGAGGATCTGTCGATGACCGGCCCGCGCGACGTGCTGATCTTGTTGACGCTGGAGCCGCGGCCCAGGTTTCAGGCCGCCCTCACGTCTTATGCCCGCACGACGCGGATGAACGTGATCACCCTGACCGACCACCGTTTTCTGGCCGCCGCCGAGCGGTTTTCGCGGCTGGTGATCGGCTGTCATGTGGCCACCTTCGGGCGTCTGCCCAGCCATACCGCGATGACCTCGATGATCCGCATGTTGTCCATTGCATTCATCGGCCAAGCCGGGAGTGCCGCACATCAGCGCCTGTCCGTGATCGACGAAATCAACGAAGAGATCGCGCTGTTTGAATAGGAGGCGCGGCGTTCGGACCTGACCCCGGGTTCCGCAAGGCTGCGGTCCCGGCGCGGTCAGACAGGTGGGAACGAATGTCCGTGCCATGCGTTTTCGGCATGGACCAGAACGTTACCGAAATGTCCGCGGGCTTGTTTCAACGTCTCATGGCCGATTTGGCCTCGGCGCGAAGCGGCGTTGGCATGGGCTGCGACGTTCCCGCCCGATTGACTCAGGCGCAAGAGGACCGAGTTACATGATGAAAACATACCTTCTTCCCGCTGCCTTTGGGATGTGCGTCGCGATGGCTTCGGCCGCACCGGCAGACATTGTCGTCTCCTCCAAGATCGACACCGAAGGCGGCCTGCTGGGCAACATGATTGCCCTGGCGCTGGAATCTGCGGGCCTGCCGGTTGAGCGCCGGCTGCAACTGGGCGGCACGCAGGTGGTGCGCGAGGCGCTGTTGGCCGATCAGATTGACATCTATCCCGAATACACCGGCAACGCGGCGTTCTTTTTCAACGTGGCCGATCAGGACATCTGGAACGATGCCCAGGCCGGTTATGCCCGCGCGGCAGAGTTGGATGACACACAGAACGGCGTGGTCTGGCAGACCCCGGCACCGGCGAACAACACCTGGGCCATTGCCGTGACCGGCCCCGTGGCCGAAGAACACAACCTGGTCACGATGTCGGATTTCGGGGCCTGGGTCGCCGGCGGGGGTGAGGTCAAGCTTGCCGCGTCGACAGAGTTTGTGTCCTCTCCGGCGGTTTTGCCTGCCATGCAGGAGGTCTATGGCTTTGAACTGACCCCGGATTAGACGGTGGTGCTGTCGGGCGGTGACACGGCGGCGACCATCCAGGCTGCGGCGCGGGGGACCTCTGGTGTCAATGCGGCCATGGTTTACGGCACCGATGGCGGCGTGGCGGCCACAGGTCTGGTCGTGATGGCGGACGACAAGGGCGTGCAGCCGGTCTATGCCCCCACTCCGATCATCCGGGCCGAGGTTCTGGCCGAATATCCCGCGATTGCCGATGTGCTGGGTCCGATCTTCGCGGGCCTTGATCTTGTCACCTTGCAGGAGTTGAACGGGCGCATTCAGGTGGGCGGCGAGCCTGCGGAAGCGGTGGCGCGTGACTACCTGAGCCGCAGGGCCGCCGATTGACCGTTGGGGCGATGCGCGTTGCCCATCAGCGTTACGCCCTGTCCGCGCCCGGCGTCCTGTTCGCCATATTGGGGCTGTGCGCGTTGCTGGCACCCTTCATGACGATTGCGGCCAACCGGATCGTGGCGGGTGACGGGGTCCGGGCTTGGGATCTTGCCACCCCTGGCGCGACAGGGCTGGGGGTGGCGGCTGTCGTCGCCGGACTGGGGTTGGGTCTGCCTGACAGGCTGATGCGGTTGCGACTGGCGGGGGCGGTGCTGGGGTTGGCGGGTTTGGTGTGGCTGCTGGTGCAGGGCGCACCGGCCCTGCTGGAGGGGGCTGGCCCCAATGCCCGCGTCTCGCCGGCGGTGGGGTTCTGGTGCCTGCTGGGGGTGTTCTTGCTGCTGCTGGCCGATGCCTTGGCGGGCATGGCACCGGGGCCGTTGATGCGAGCGGCCTTGCTGGCCACGGCGCTGGGGGCTCTTGCGGCCGTGTTGTGGTCGGGCGTGTTGTCCGACCTGTCGATCTTGCAGGAATATGCCAGCCGCCGCGAGGCGTTTGTGGCGGCGACGGGGCGGCATCTGGGTCTGGCTTTCGGGGCGCTGGCCACGGCGGCGGCGATCGGCTTTCCGCTGGGAATTCTGTGTCACCATCATATGAGAGTGCAAAGCGCGACCTTGCCTGTGCTTACCTTCTTGCAGACCATTCCCTCGCTTGCGACCTTCGGGTTGATGATTCCGGTTCTGGCCTGGGTGGCGGCGACGGTTCCGGGGGCGCAGGCCATCGGCATTGCCGGGATCGGGTTTGCCCCGGCGTTTCTGGCGCTGGTTCTGTATTCGTTGCTGCCTGTGGTGGGCAACACCGTCGCCGGTCTGGCCGCCGCACCACAAGCGGCCCGGGATGCCGCCCACGGCATGGGCATGACCCCGCGACAACGCCTGTGGCGGGTCGAACTGCCTTTGGGCCTGCCGATCATCCTGACCGGGATCCGCATCGTGCTGGTCCAGAACATCGGTCTGGCGGTCATCGCCGGGCTGATCGGCGGGGGCGGGTTTGGCACCTTCGTCTTTCAGGGGCTGAACCAGACGGCGACCGATCTGATCTTGCTGGGTGCCTTGCCCACCGTGGCCCTGGCCCTGACGGCGGCCATTGTCATGGACATTCTTGTTGACCTGACCCGACCCAGTGCGGACAGCCGAAAATGATTGAAATCAACAGCCTGAGCAAGACTTACGGCGACGTCAAAGCCGTTGACGCCGTGACCATGACGGTGGAAACCGGCACGATCACCGTCATTGTGGGCACATCGGGGTCCGGCAAGACCACCCTGTTGCGCATGGTCAACCGGCTGGAGGAACCCACCTCGGGCGAGGTCCGCATCAACGGCACATCGACCCTGTCGATGGAGCCACACATCCTTCGGCGGCAAATCGGCTATGCCATCCAGGGGCACGGGCTGTTTCCCCATCACACCGTGGCGCGCAATATCGCCGCCGTGCCCAACCTGCTGAACTGGCCGCGGGACAAGATCGCCGCCCGCGTCGATGAACTGCTGGAGTTGTTTTCCATGGATCCGGCGCAGTTTCGGGATCGCTACCCGGCGGATCTGTCCGGCGGGCAGCAACAGCGCGTGGGCGTGGCGCGGGCATTGGCCTCGCGACCCGATCTGATCTTGATGGATGAACCCTTTGGCGCGCTGGACCCGATCATCCGCGCCCGCGCCTAGGAAGACTTGCGCCGCATCCATAAAAGGCTGGGGTCCACCATCATGCTGGTGACCCATGACATGGATGAGGCGGTCCGGCTGGCCGACCGGATCGCGGTGATGGATGCCGGGCGTCTGGTCCAGTATGCCACCCCCGCCCAGATCATCACCCACCCCGCAACCCGTTTCGTGGCCGACATGGTGGGCGATGTGGAACGCCCCTTGCGGTTGCTGTCGCTGATCCCGGTGTCGCAGGTCATGGTGCCGGGCCCTGCCCAAGGTGCCACCATCCCGTCAGACGCAAGCCTTCGCGACGCGTTGTCCGCCTGCCTGTGGACCGGTCGCACCGCAGTCCCGGTGGAACGCGACGGCGTGCCGATTGGCCATGTGACCCTGGAGGCGATCTGCGGATGCGCGGCGTTGCAGCCATGAGGGTGGCGCACGCCCTGCGTCTGGCGGTGCTGGTCCTGCTGGTGGCGCTGGTTGTCCGCCCCCAGTGGTTTGAGGCTGTCTTTGCGCCCCCCGCCACGATGGAGGCGGCACGCGGCATCGGCCTGTCGCGCTGGCAATGCCTGACGCGCGTGGAAATCCCCCTTGCCCTGCCGGTCATCCTGACGGGCATCCGCCTGTCTGTCGTCATCGCGCTGGGAACCGCCACGATCGGCTCCACGGTCGCGGCATGCACGCTGGGCGAGGTGATCATCGCGGGGCTGCTGACCAACAACACGGCCTTTGTCCTGCAAGGCGGGCTGATCGTGGGTCTGTTTGCCGTTCTGATTTATGATGCGATGGTCCAGGTGGAAACGCACCTTGGACACGGCGCGCGGATCTGATGCGCCCGACGGGCCGGCCCGGTCGGCGATCCACGTCGCCGATCCGGCATTCGTCCCTGATCCTGGCGAGCTTTGGCAGCCGCGATCTGATGTGATCGACGGCCGCCTGATGCGCTTGCGGCGACAGACGGGCCCGCAGCGCCGTGCCTTTGTGCTGGTTGCGTCGGTCCCTCGGCAGGCAAAGGGGACGGGTCTGCGACCGGATCAGGCAACGGCCGGCGACATGGCGTTCGGGCCAAAAACTCCAGACACCCTGGCGAGATGTCTTGACAGAAAGTGGTCGCAGGTCGACTGTTGTCATAACCATCCAGTTACATACTTGACGGCGTCCGGGATGCGTTGGTGCCGGTCAGGAAATGGCGCAAAGAGGATCACCATGAAGGTTTACGGGTTGCAGCATGTCGGATTTACCGTGCCGGACATGGACGAGGCGGTGGCGTTCTTTGAGACGGTCTTTGGCGGGGTGACGGTGCTTTCGACAGGGCTGGTGGATGTCGATGATGACTACATGCGCCGCCGCTTGGGCGTGCCGGGCAATTGCCGGATCGAGGACATCAAGGTGCTGCGCGTGGGCAATGGCAGCAACCTGGAAATCTTCCGCTATTCCGGTGACCCCGACCCGGCAGAGACGCTGAAGCGCAACAGCCAACCCGGCGGCTTTCACCTGGCCTTTCAGGTTGAGAATGCCAACGCGGCGGCGGACCGGCTGCGGGCCTCGGGCGTCGATGTGCTGGACGGGCCGAACCATGTGGACGCGGGTCCGATGGCGGGGCTGACCTGGTGCTATCTGCGGGCCCCGTGGGGGCAGTATCTGGAGATTGTCAGCATGGATGGGCCCTTGGGCCATGAACGGGACGGCAGCTTGGCGCAATGGTCCCCGAAACTGAACCGCTAGGGGGAGCCATGCCGTTTGAAATTACCATTCCGGCGCGGCAGACCTTTCAGATGGACAGCTTTCAGGAGGAACCCTTGCGCGCGGGGGAAATCCGGGGGCGCACCGAATACACCCTGATCAGCCAGGGCACCGAACTTGGCTGGGCCAATGGCGATGCCTTTCCGATCCGTCCGGGCTATGCGGCGGTGTTCACTGTGGATGAGGTGGGCGAAGGCGTGTCGGGCGTGCGTGTGGGTGAGCGGCGTTTTGCCATGGGGCCGCATCGGTCCAGCCAGACGCATCCGGCGGGCTTTACCTTGGCGGTGCCGGCGGGTTTGCCCTCGGACATTGCCGTGATCGCCCGGTTGATGGGTGTGTCGATGACCACGCTGATGACCACCAAGGCGCGGGCAGGGGATGCGGTGATTGTCAGTGGGGCTGGGCCGGTGGGCTTTCTGGCGGCGCATCAGTTCCGGCTGGCGGGGTATCGGGTGACGGTCGTGGACCCTGATGCCGTGCGGCGGCGTCAGGTTATGGGCAGCGGGATTGCGGATTGTCGGGCAGAGATGCCGGTTACCGACGCGGCCCTCTTGGGAAAGGTCGCACTGGTGGTCGATTGTTCGGGCCATGAGGGTGCGGTTTTGGCGGGTTGCGGCATGGTGCGGCGGGGCGGCGAGGTGGTGCTGGTGGGCGTGCCCTGGCGCAAGCTGACCGATCACTCGGCGCATGACGTGATGCGGGCGGTTTTCTTCAACCTGATCACGCTGCGGTCGGGTTGGGAATGGGAGCTGCCGATCACCGGGCGCGGCTTTGTGTGGGAAGAGGTGCTGGGGGGCTATAACAACGCGCCGCACAGCATCTTTGGCGGCTTTGCCAAGGCGCTGGCCTGGCTGGCAGAGGGGCGGATTCCGCTGGAAGGTCTGGTGCATCATGCGAGCCCGGCGGACCCGGCAAAGCTGTATGCCGATATCGCGGGCCGGACGATTGCCGAGCCGTTCATCGTGCTGGATTGGGCCAAGGTGTGACGGGCCAAGAGATGATGTTGAGGACACCTGTTCTGGCCCCGGCCATGGCGATGCAACCGGTGCTGATGGTGGTGGACCATGCCAGGGCCAAGGTTGCTGGGGGCTGCCTGTGGTGCATGAGGGCCGCGTCGGAGTGTCGGGGGCACAGGACATCGAGGATACCGAATGCGCCCGGATGGCGTCGGGCGCGGCGGGACTGGGCATGAGGTCTTACCCTAGGCTGCAACCAGCCGCATGATCGTGTCGATGTTGAAGCGCAGCCGTTCTTCAAGGGCGTCTTTGGCCATCAGATCGCGTTCGAACATGATCGACCCGGTGAAGCGGTTGGTAAGGTAATAATACCCGATTGCGGCCACCGTGATGTTCAGTTGGACCGGGTCGATGCCTGCGCGGAACACACCCGCGGCGACCCCGCGGCTGAGGATGTCGTCCATCATCGACACGAACTTGCGGCTGTAGACCTTGACCACCTCGGACTTCTTCAGATGCTTGGCACGGTGGAGGTTCTCGCTGTTCACCAAGGTGATGAATTCGGGGTTCCTGAGGTAATAGGCCCAGGTGAAACGCACCAGCCGTTCCAGGGCGTCCCGCGGTTCCAGATGGTCAAGGTTCAGCTTTTGCTCGGCGGTGCGGATATCGACATAGGCGTTTTCCAGAACGGTTTGGAACAGGCCCTCCTTGCTGCCGAAATAGTGATAAATCATGCGCTTGTTGGCCTTGGCCTTCTCGGCGATCACATCGACCCGCGCGCCGCCCATCCCGCTTTTGGCGAATTCCTTCTTGGCGGCATCCAGGATGCGCGCCTTGGTCGCCTCGGCATCGCGCGTGCGCGGTTTGGCAGCGGTTTCCACAGGATCTGGCAGGGTGGTCACGGTCGTCTCCTCCGGCGCCAAGGCGTGGGCGCCCGGATCAGTCTTACACAGAGCGGGCGGCTGTCGTCAAAGCGGTTCCTGAAGGATCGCAAGAATGCGTGGCGCGGAAAACACTTGACTCGTGCAGTTGTAAGAAAGTAACCAGTTAGTGCGTTAGGTGAACGGGGACACACCCTGTTCAAGCTGCGACTCAAGTCTGTCTTGATCGTGTCAGCCGCCGCGTAGCCCGCCACCCCAAGGTGGCTTGATGTATAAAAGGGGAGGAACCTGTGTCTACTTTCATCAAGGACTTCATCGAAAAAGAGACGATCAACCGCCGCAACTTCCTGTTGGCAACGGCCACGGGTCTGGGTGCTGCGGCGATGCCGGGCGTGTTTGGGGGCGGTGCTGCCCTTGCGGCTGAAAACCCGGCGCTGGCGTGGAGCTATCGGGATCGCGCCTCGGCCTATTGGAACGCCATCGTGTCGGGCGGCGAGGATTTTACGGTCAGCCTGGGCAAGACCGCGGCCGACATGACCAGCCTGATCAACGAAGGGTCCTCGGAGAAATCGCTGGCCGACATCAAGGCTTTCCTGGCCAAGAACAGCGGCAACTGCGCCATCGCCTGCGACGCCAATGACAGCCCGAACGCCCGCCCGGTGGCCGAGGCCTGCAAAGAGGCCGGCGGCTATGTCACCACCATCTGGAACAAGACCGACGACCTGCATCCCTGGGACATCGGTGACAACTACGTCGCCCACCTGTCCTGGTCGGGGGAAAAGCCCTCGGAAGAGGCGGCCCGCGTGCTGTTCAAGGCGATGGGTGGCAAGGGTGGCGTCGTTCACCTGGGCGGCATCCCCGCCAACATCCCGGCGATCGAACGTCTGCAGGGCCTGAAGAACGCCCTGGTCGACTTCCCCGAGATCGAGCTTCTGGATGTCCAGTCGGCTGACTGGGACACCCAGAAAGCCACCGAACTGATGGCGTCGTTCATCACCCGGTATGGCGACAAGATCACCGGCGTCCATTGCGCCAACGACAACATCGCCTATGGCGTGATCGAGGCCTTCAAGGCCGAGGGCATCACCGGTGTTCCGATCGTGGCCTTCGACGGCAACCCCGAGGCCGTGCAGATGGTCATCGACGGCGCCCTGCTGGCCACCGTGTTCACCAACCCGCGCTGGGGCGGCGGCATTGCCCTGTCGCTGGCCTATCATGCGGCCATCGGGACGTTCAAACCGTCGGAGGAGCCGAACGAGCACCGCGAATTCTATGGCCCGTCGATCGTGGTGACCCATGATGACGCCATGGACTTCAAGGCCAAGTACATGGACAGCACCCCGGTCTATGACTGGAAGGATCTGTGGGGCCAGTCGGCTGGCGGGATCGTCTACAAGTAAGATCGGTATGGTGGGGGCGGGCCCGGCTGCCCGCCCCCAACTCTTGTGGCTTGGGTGGCCGCAAGTCAGGCGCGGGGGGGTGACGTGACGCGGCATTTTTCAAGGAAGACCCTGCTGAAATGGGCGCCCCTGCTGGTGCTGCTGGTTTTGGTTGTCTTCTTCACGGCGATCAATCCGGCCTTCTTTTCGCTGCGGAATTTCGCGCGGATCGCCATCACCTCCTCTCCCGCCCTCATGGTGGCGATTGGCGTGACGTTCATCATCATCATGGGGTCGATCGACCTGTCGATGGAGGGGGCAATCTCGTTCAGCGCGGTCGTGTTCGCCTTCATGTTCAAATTTCTGGGCGGCACGCTGGACAGTTGGGGTTGGCTTGCGCTGCCCCTGATCGTGCTGTGCGGGGCAGTCTTTGGCTGGGTCAACGGGATGATCCATGTTCGGCTGCGCATCCCGTCCTTCATGGCCAGTCTCGCCATGGGGTTTGTCGGCACGGGGGCGGCGATCCTGTTGACGGGGGGCAATATCGTCAAGGTCGATGACGAGCTGTTCCGCGGCCTTTTGACGGTGCGATATTTCGGCTTTCCCATCATGGTGTATGTCGCGGTCTTTTTCTTGCTGGTGGGCGCATTCGTGCAATCTTACACGCCCCTGGGCCGCAACTTTTATGCCGTGGGCGGCGGCGAGGACCTGGCCCATGCCTCGGGCGTCAAGGTGCGGCGCGTGCGGGTCATGGGGTTCGCGATTGCCGGGGCCTATTACGCCATCGCGGCCATTCTGGCGGTCGGCAAGATCGGTCAGGCGGAATCGGTTTCCGGGGCCAACTTCATGTTCATCTCGATCACCTCGGTGGTGGTCGGCGGTGTGGCGCTGTGGGGCGGCACGGGCGGCGTATGGAATGCGCTGGTGGGGGTGCTGATCGTCAGCGTCATCAACAATGGCATGGTCGTGATCGGCCTGCCTGATTTCATTCAGGACGGGATGCTGGGCCTTCTGGTCATCATCGCGGTCGTCTTGTCAACGGACCGCCGGTCGATCCAGGTCGTGAAATAGGGGGCTTGGGATGTACGAACTGAAAAAGGTCGACAAGAAATTCCCCGGCGTCCATGCGCTGAAGGCGGTGGATTTCCATGTGAACCGGGGTGAGATCGTCGGTCTGGTTGGCGAAAACGGCGCGGGCAAATCGACGCTGATGAAGGTGATCTATGGCGCCTATCAGCCCGATGGCGGCCAGATCATGATTGACGGCAAGGCCGTGCGCTTTGGCAACCCCCGCGCCGCGATGGAACAGGGCATCGGGATGGTGTTTCAAGAGCAGTCGCTGATCGCCAACCTGACGGTGATGGAAAACATCTTTCTGGGCTATGAATCGCAATTCGTGCGCTTTGGCGTGATCAACTGGAAAGCCATGGCCGCGGCAGCGACAAAGCAGCTTGCCAAGGTCAAACTGGACATCGACCCTGGCCTCGTCACGGCCGAACTGTCCTTTGCGCAGCGCCAGCTGGTGGAACTGGCCAAGGTGCTGACGCTGGAAGAGCGGGTGCAGGGCAATCTTGTGATCCTGCTGGATGAGCCGACCTCGGTTCTGGCCAAGGAAGAGGTGGACCTGCTGTTCAAGCTGGTGCGCGAATTGACCAGCCGGGCCTCGTTCATCTTCGTCTCGCACCGGATGGACGAGGTGATGGAGCTGTCGGACCGCATCTATGTCATGAAGGATGGGGCGGTGGTGGATGTGGTGGACCGTGGGCTGAAGACGGTCGAGCAGATCCAGCACAAGATGGTGGGCCGCAATGTCGACAAGGAATATTACCGCGAGCAGCGGCAAAAGCCCTTTGATGCATCCCAGGAACTGGTGAAGCTGGCGCATGTCGACCTGGTGGGCCGGGTCAAGGACATCAACCTGACCCTGCATCCCGGTGAGGTGCTGTGTCTGGTGGGCACCGAAGGGTCTGGCCGCGAGGCGATCTTGCGCACCATCTACGGGATGCGCACCCCGGTCGGCGGCACGATCACGATCAAGGGTCAGCCGGTCAGCGGGCTGTCGCCGCAAGGGGCCGTTGCGCGCGGAGTGGGCTATGTGCCGCGTGAACGCAAGATCGAGGGCATCGTCGGCGGCATGACGGTCTATGAGAACATGACCCTGTCGCAGATGGGCCGCCATTCCCGCGGCGGGGTGTTGAGGATCGCGGGCGAACGGGCGCTGGCGCGGGAGTGGATCGCCAGGCTGTCGATCAAGGCCAGTTCCGAGATGGCGGATTGCGGCAACCTTTCGGGGGGCAATCAGCAAAAGGTGGTGCTGGCCAAGTGGCGATCGGGCGGGTCGGACATCATGCTGCTGGATCACCCGACGCGGGGTCTGGATATCGGCGCCAAGGAGGATGTCTATGACATGATCCGCGACATGTCGGAGGCGGGTGTGGGCATCGTTCTGGTGGCTGATACGCTGGAAGAGGCCATCGGCCTGTCGCACACCATCATCGTGGTCAAGGACGGCGCGATCCAGAAACAGTTCGACTGCGCCGTCGGAGCGAAACCCTCGCTCTACGACCTTCTTCATTACATGATCTGAGGCAGAAGATGGATTTTCAGCGTTTCAAACCGCATCTGCCCTGGATCACCCTGGTGGTGCTGGTGGCGTTTGTCGGGATGGTGGATGACACGTTCCTGCGGCCCGCGAACCTTTTGTCCCTGGCGGGCGACATCGTGCCCCTGTTCATCATGGCGCTGGGTCTGACCTTTGCCATCTATATCGGGGGGATCGACCTGTCGGCGCAGTCCATGGCCAACCTGATCACGGTGGTGGCCTCGGTCTATCTGGCCTCGTTTGGGTGGGGGGTTGCCGTGCTGTGCCTGTTGGTCGGGTTCGGGTTCGGGATGGTGTCAGGCTATGTCACGACCAGGCTGTTGGTGCCGTCGTTCATCTCGACCCTTGCGGTGGGCGGGGTGGCATTTTCCCTGGCGCAGTTTCTGTCGGGACAAAGGGCGCTGAACATGGATGCGGCGCAGCGCGATGCGGTCTTTGGCTGGATGATCGGCAAGACGGGGCCGGTGCCCAATGAGCTGTTCATTGCGGCGGGTCTGCTGGCGATCACCCTCTTCATCGAACGCCGCACGACCTTGGGGCGGGCGTTGAAGGCGGTGGGGGCGGGCGAGCCTGCGGCGGCGGCATCGGGGATCAACGTGGCACGCTACAAGATCCTGGCCTTTGCCATTTCGGGCACTCTGGCGGCGACGGCGGGGTTGTTGTTTGCGGTCAAGCTGTCGGGCGGCGCGCCGACGATTGCCAACGGGTTTCTGCTGCCGGCGATCGTTGCGGTTCTGGTGGGTGGCACACCTCTGACGGGCGGCGTCGGCGGGGTTTTGAATACGGCCATCGGCACGCTGATCGTGGCGGTGATCCGGTCGTCGATGCTGTATTTCAACATTCAGGCCACCCAGCAGCAGATGGTCTTTGGCCTGGTGCTGATTGGGGCCATCGCGCTGACCATCGACCGCGCCAAACTGCGCACCGTGAAGTAGACCGCGATGAAAGCCGCCGTCCTCGTCGCCCCCGGCCGCTTTGATGTTCGCGATGTCCCGATGCCGGATGTCGGGCCGCAGGATGCGCTGATCCGGGTCAGCCGCACAGGAATCTGCGGCACCGACATGCACATCTTTCACGGTCACTATGCCGTGGAAAACCTGCCGCTGATCCCGGGGCACGAGTTCTGCGGCACCATTGCCGAAGTTGGCGCCGAGGTTGCTCATCTGGCCGTGGGTCAGCGGGTCGTGGCCGATATCAACATCGGCTGCGGGACCTGCTATTGGTGCCGCCGCAACGAGATCCTGAACTGCCCCGCCATGACGCAGGTCGGCATCGGGCGGGACGGCGCCTTTGCGGAATATGTCGCGGTTCCGGCCAGGCTGGTCATTCCGGCGCCCGATGGCATATCGGACGCCGTGCTGGCGCTGACCGAGCCCGTGTCCTGCGTGGTGCGCGCCGCGCGCAAGTCTCAGGTCCGGTTTGGCCAATCGGTCGTGATCCTTGGCGCCGGGCCGATGGGCAACCTGCATGTGCAACTGATGCGGCTTTTGGGGGTCGCGCCGATCATTGTCGCGGACCTGTCGCCAGACCGCTGCCGCATGGCGCTGGAGGTGGGGGCCGACGCCGCCATCAGCGACCCTGCGGCGCTGCGCGACCGGGTTCTGGCGATGACAGGGGGCCGGGGGGCGGACATGGTGATTGAAAGTGTCGGCTCACCCCGGCTTTACGTCAGCGCCCAGACGTTGATCCGCAAGGGTGGCCATATCGCCTTTTTTGGCCTGACCGGTCCGGAAGACATTTTGCCGGTCAACATCCTGCAAACCATCCTGCAAGAGAACAGCCTGAAAGGATCGGTCGCCGGCATGGGCGAAGACATGCATGACGCCCTGGCCCTGTTGAGCCATGGGCGCTTTGCAACCGCAGCTTTCACGACCGCGCGTTATGCCCTGGACGACATCCAGACGGCGTTCGAAACCTTTGCCGCCCGTCCGCAGGACCTGAAGACCCAGATCATCCCTTGACGAACTGCTGCCCCAGACGGGTCACCCCCTCTGGCCCCGGTCGACTGCCGCGCAAACCGCGGTCGGACAGGTCCGCCGCCCCCCAGGCCGCCGGGTATCAGCGATAGACCATCAGCAGGTTGTGACCCTCTTGCACCGCGATCCCGGCATGATTGGTGACCTGAACCTGCAACCGCAAAATCCCCCGGTCGGGGCGTCTGGTCGTCCGCTTTTCCACCACGGTCAACACGGCGCGGAGGGTGTCGCCCGACAGAACCGGCTGGCAAAAGCGCCACTCCCACCCCAGCGACGCCACGGCGCGAAACTGGGCCTGGGTCTGGTTCTTCAGCCCGTCCACCAGCGACAGGACCAACAAGCCATGCGCCACGCGCGCGGCAAAGCCGTGACGCTGCGCCGCCTGATCGGTCATGTGAATCTCGAAGCGGTCGCCGGTCAGGTCGGCAAAGGCGTCGATCATCTGCGGTGTGACCGTCAAAGCTTCGGTTTCGACGCGGTCGCCCAGAGCGACCTCGTCAAAGCCGCGGTGACCGGGCGCCAAAAGGGTCATGCGGGGACCGGCGCATCCTCGCGCAGCAGGCCCCTGGCTTTGAGGTCAGCCCAGAAGCCGGGCGGAATCGGGTGGCTGAACCAGGCCAGATTTTGCTGCAACTGTTCGACCGTCCGGGTGCCCGCGATGAAGGAGGGGATGGCCGGATGGGCCACGACGAATTGCAGGGCGGCGGCGGCCAGGGGCACGTTGTGGGCGGCGCAGACCGCCTCGATCCGGGCGACCTTTTCCATCACGGCGGCCGGGGCGGGCGCGTAGTTGTATTTCGCCCCGGGCCTCGCCCCCGTGGCCAGAATGCCCGAGTTGAAGCCGCCTCCGACCAGCACGGCCACATTGCGCGCCTCGCAGAGCGGCAAGAACTCGTTCAGCGCCTCTTGCTCCAGCAAGGTATAGCGCCCGGCCAACAGGAAGGCGTCAAAGTCGCGCTGCTTCAGCGCCTCAAGGCAGACTTCCCATTCATTGACGCCGACACCGATGGCCCTGAGCAGTTTTTGGTCGCGCAAAGAGGCAAGGGCGCGGTAGCAGCCATCCATCGCCTGCCGGAAAACCTCGGGCTGTTCCGCGCCGCGGGTGAAGACGTCGATGTCATGGATGAACATGATGTCGATGTATTCCAGCGCCAGTCGTTGCAGACTGTCCTCAAAGGCCCGCATCGTGCCGTCATAGGAATAGTCGAACTGCAGGGTGAAGGGCGCGGCGTTGGCCCAGGGCGCAAAGTCGATGTCGGCGCGCCGGGCCGGTTTCAGCAGGCGACCCACCTTCGAGGCCAGCACGAAATCGCTGCGCGTCTTCCAGCGCAGGGCCTGGGCCGTCCGCGCCTCGGCCAATCCATGGCCATACATCGGGGCCGTGTCATACATGCGCACGCCCGCATCCCAGGCCGTGTCGAACAGGGCCGTCGAGGTTGTCTCGTCAATCTCGCGCAAAAAGTTGCCAACCGGCGCGGTGCCGAATCCGAACG
The DNA here is from genome assembly GCA_945871285.1 of Pseudorhodobacter antarcticus. Classification (GTDB taxonomy): domain Bacteria; phylum Pseudomonadota; class Alphaproteobacteria; order Rhodobacterales; family Rhodobacteraceae; genus Stagnihabitans. The sequence continues at coordinate 25,787 of CAMBWO010000001.1, forward strand.
CCGTCACGTTCAGATCGGTGCGCCCGAATTTGCGCGTCTGGGTCGGTAGCATCGGTGCCTCGCTGGGGTTAAGTAACTATATGGTTATGTCTACCCCACTTTCCTTCTGCTGCAAGCCTGTTTCCGGCGCACTTGGGTTTTTTCGCCCTTGACCCTGATGGGCGGCCCGCCGATATTGTAACCAGATGGTTACTAAAGGCATGGCGCGATGTTTCTGACCGAGACTCACATTCAGGTGCGCGACATGGCGCGGACCTTCGCGGACGAAGTCATCCGTCCCGTGGCCGAGGAACTGGACCGCGAGGAAAAGTTCCCGGCGGGCCTGTATGACGAAATGGCCAAGCTGGGACTGTTCGGCATTGGCGTGCCCGAAGCTCTGGGCGGGCCGGGGTTCGACACGCTGACCTATGCCTTGGTGATGGAGGAGCTGTCGCGCGGCTATGCCTCGGTGGCGGACCAGTGCGGCTTGCTGGAGCTGATTTCGTCGTTGCTGGTGCGGCACGGCACGCCGGGGCAACAGGCCTTGATGCTGGACATGCTGGCGATGAAGACCAAGGTTGCCTATTGCATCACCGAACCCGAGGCCGGGACGGATGTGTCCGGCATCCGCACCACGGCCGTCAAGGATCGTGACGGCTGGGTGCTGAACGGCGGCAAGATCTGGATTCACAATGCGCCGGTGGCTGATCTGGGGTTTGTTCTGGCCCGGACAGACAAGGACGCGGGCAATCGCGGCATGTCGATCTTTATCGTCGATCTGCATGCCACGGGGGTCACGCGCGGCCCCAAAGAGCACAAGATGGGGCAACGGGCAAGCCAGGTTGGCGCGCTGGATTTTCAGGATGTGCGTCTGGGTGCGGATGCCTTGCTGGGCACGCAGGGGCGCGGCTTTCACATGATGATGTCGGTGCTGGACAAGGGCCGTGTGGGCATAGCCTCGTTGGCCGTGGGCATTGGCCAGGCGGGGTTGGAGGCTGCGGTGGACTATGCCGGCCAGCGCAAGCAGTTCGGCAAGACGATTTCGGAATTTCAGGGCGTGCAGTGGCTGCTGGCCGATATGGCCAAGGATATCGAAGCCGCCCGGCTGCTTGTGCAATCCGCTGCCGTCAAGATCGACCGGGGCCAGGATGCGACCAAGGCCTGCTCCATCGCCAAGTGCTTTGCGGGCGACATGGCCGTGGCGCGCACGGCGGATGCGGTGCAGGTGTTCGGCGGGTCCGGGTATATTCGCGGGTTCGAGGTCGAGCGGTTGTACCGCGACGCCAAGATCACGCAAATCTATGAAGGCACCAACCAGATTCAACGCATGATCATCGCGCGCGAATTGCTGAAGAAGGGGGCACGGGCCTGAGGAACCTGCATCCCCGAGGTGCGGACCGCAGGGCGCTGGCCAACCCGCTCACGCGGCGGGACATCAGGTCCAGATGCAACTGCCGTTGCCCGCCTGTCAGCCGGGGGCCTTTTCTGCTTTGGTTGCTTTGCCGTGACGTCCCATTCCTGCGGGTTTGGCGCGATGCTGAACGTGTGGTCGCTCTCCCTCGTCGCCTTGAACCAGAGCGTATCGCCCTTGAACCTGATCAGACGCAACACGGTCCAGGCGGTCCGGCCGGCTGAAATCAGGTCCCGCATGGTCCGCAGCGGGCAACACACCACCCGGCGCAAGGTCATATGATCCACGACCCGATCCGGCAGCCCGCGCTCCGGCCTGGCCGCGCAATTCGGCGTCGGTCAAAACCTCCTGCCGGATCTGCCGGCCAGTGACCTCTGCCGCGATCCGCGCGAGCGCGCCGAAATCCAGCGCCTCTGGCCCAGTCAGCGGTGCCGTCGGGCCGCCGCACCCCGACCCGATCCTGGCCCTGTCCGCGGGACAGCACCGCCATGTGGCGTTCGGGCGGACCAATCCCGACCACTTCGCCCTCCTGACCGCGCCAAAGGGGGCAGGGGGCCTGCCGGTGCGCAGGCTCTGACCAGCGACGAACTGGCGTCGCGACCTCTTGCCAAAGGCAATGCGATCGCACCCGTCTTTCCAAAGGTCGGGTTTGCCAATACGCCTTCGTTCTCCTGTGCCTTCCGTCAGGTTGCAGCCCTGACATCGGCAATGTTTCTGCGTCACCCAGACTGACCTTGGAGTGCCCGCTTCACCTTTGCTCGTGACCTGCGGGATCAACGCCCCTCCCCGCTGGCCCCGGTGGCGGTCCGGTCGCGCCGCGCCGCTCCCCCTGCCAAAACGCCTTCCCAAGACCCGCCCGGCCGCTTATCGTTGCGGCAAGGGTGGAAGGGACGAAGATGGGGCAAAGACCTTGGACCGGCGCCTGCCTTTGTGGGGCTTGCTCCTATGCGGCCGAGGGGGTGCCTTTGGCGAGCCTCATCTGCCATTGCCGCGACTGCCAGCGCGCCTCGGGGGCCGCGGGCTTGCCGGTCGTGGTGATGCCAAGGCAGGGCTTCGCCGCACAGGGCCCGATCCGCACCTTCACCAGCCTCGGCGGCAGCGGCAGCCCGACCCAACGCAACTTCTGCACCACGTGTGGCAGCTTGCTGTTCGGCCTGCCCTCACATGCGCCCGGGATCGTCACGCTGTATGCCGGCACGCTTGACGAGCCCTTGCGGTTCGCACCGACCTTCGCCCAGTTTACAAGCGAGCGCCACGCCCTTGCCGGCCACGGTCTTGCCTTGATCGCCCATGAAAAGCGGGCACAGTGACCGGACGCCGCGACGATCCGCGTTACCCTGTCCCCACGCGCAGCCGCCAAAACCCAGGCCCGGCCCCGGTTGGCACCGAGACGGGCCAGCCTTGACAACATCAGGCCGCTGGTGACCGCCGATCCAACCGCCAGCCCAGCCCAGACGCCGGTGATCCCGAGGCTCCCTCCCGCGCTCAGCCACAGGCCAAGCGGCGCACCGATCAGCCAATACCCCGCCAAAGCATACAGCATCGGGGCACGCGTATCCTTGCGCCCGCGAGGGTCAGACAGATGGCAAGGGCAACACACTGTGTCGAAAGGCCGGCCCCGGTTGGCCCAAAAGCCGGAACCGCCCGAAACCGGGCATCGGGACCTGATTGCCCAAGGCATTCAGCGGCAGCATGGCGACCGTGACATACCAAAACACCTTGGGCCGCTCGGCAGCCGTCAGGATCGTGCGGTAAAGCATCACGCCAAGCATCGGGGCAAGCGTCAGCGCCATCGCGCGTATAGCCGCGCCCAGCCTCCAGACGGGTCTGATCCAGACCAAGGCCCCAGCCAATCGGGGGCGGTCCAGACCACCGGCACCCAACCCAAGCCCGTCGGCCAGCTTGACGATCCGCGCCCGGTGCGCTTCGGTCCAGGCTTTCAGGTCCACACCGCCGTCATTGGGAACCGGCGTCATGTCGCGCGTCGGCAGGAAATAGACCCCGCTGTCATCGGTAAAGAAGAACTCGGTCGTGTTGAACCCGGCCGAGGACGGAAAGCTGCGCCCACCGGCCGCCGCAGTATAGTTCGGCAGCCTGCCCGCATAGGCAGGGTGGTGTTCAAACAGATTGACCCAGCCGGTGTTCCCCGCGACGGTCGAGATCAGCAGCATCTGCTCTGTCGGGTCCAGGGCCTCGGGTGCCTCGGTCGAGGTATAGGCGAGCGGCCCGTTCGGGATGCGCGCCCCTTGGCAAAGCGGCGCGAGCGGCGACCGTGGATCGCCTCGATCAGGCCACGCGACAGCGGGGACTGGGTAACAAGCATGATCCTGCCTTTCGTTGCAAGGGGTTCGCCCTGGGCAAAGCCCAGGCCGGTGAAACGTGCGCCTGTTGCGGCAAGGCTGCTGCCGAGAAGGCGTCGGCGGGTGAAGCGGACAGTCATTGGACCACCCGTCAGCCGGAGTAGGGGTCGTGCAGCGCCCGGATCGCCATCTGGTCGATCGTGTCGCGTTCGCTGCCGATGTCGCGCAGCTTGCGGTCCGAAAGTGTGTCAAGGTCCGCAGGGGTTGCGCGCCGGCGGCCGTGCTGTGTCGGCCAAAGCCACAGGCGCCGCCCAAAGGGCTGCGGGCGAAAGATCGTTGTCGTGTCGGTCTTCGTGTCCATCCTTGGCTGTGCGCGGCCGACATGGCCGGGCGGCCCTCTGTTCGCATGGCCTCAAAGCGTTGCGCATGCCGACACCGTTTGCGCCAAAAAAGATATCGGTTTGCCTGGTTGCGATCCCCGAGGTCTCCGTCGGGGTGTTGCACGGGTTTTTCGAGGTCTTTTCGTTTGTGGGAAGCGGTTGGGAAATGCTGACCGGCTGGCCCCAGGGTCCGCGCCGGTTTTTGCCGCGGATCGTCGCCGTTAACCGCGAACCGTTTTTGAACACCGTTGGTTTGCCCATCCATCCCGACCTGTCGCTGGCCGAGGCAAAGCGGGCCGACATCGTCATCATCCCGGACCTGGGCATCGCGCGCGACGAGGACACGCGGAACCGCTGGCCAGAGGTCGCGGCCTGGCTCAGGATGCAGCATGGGCAGGGTGCGCTGATCTGTTCGGTCTGCACCGGATCCTTGCTGTGGCGGGGATGACCACGGCCTCGGGCCTGACCGCGCGCACCTTCAAGCGCCGGTTCAAGTCGGCCACACGATACACCCCCCTTGATGACGTGCTGTCCCTGCGCCTGGAAGAGGCGAAACAGATGCTCGAGGCCTCCGACACTGCCATCGACAAGATTGCCCAGCAGGTGGGCTATGCCGAACCGGCCGCCTTCAGACGGCTCTTCAAGCGGTCGACCGGGATCGCGCCGCTGCACGACCGACAGCGGTTCCAGCATGTCACCGCGCTGGATTAGGCGTGGCCGGTCGGCGGGGCCCCTCACGCTGCCCTGTCCGCGTCTCAGACGTTCCCTTCAGATCGGCCAGACCGCCAGGATCAGGGGAACGCCGGCAACCACGACCAGAACCGAAAGCGGCGCGCCAAGCCTTGCATAGTCGCCAAAGCGATAGCCACCCGGCCCCATGACCAGCGTGTTGCACTGGTGCCCGATGGGCGTCAGGAAATCACACCCGGCGCCGACCGCGACCGCCATCAAAAACGCATCGGGCGCAAGCCCGAGACGATTGGCAAAGATCGCCGCAATGGGCGCCATGACCAGCACGGTTGCTGCGTTGTTCAAAAAGGGCGTGACCGCCATCGCCACCATCATGATCAGGGCAACCGCCCCCCAGACCGGAAGCCCGGTCGCCACCGCCGACAGCAGATCACCGATCAGCTCCGCCCCGCCGGTCGTCTGCAACGCCTCGCTGACCGGAATCAGCGCCCCCAGCATCACAAGGATCGGCCATTCGATGGCCTCATAGGCCGCCTCGGGGCTGATCGCTCCGGTCAGAACCATCGCCAGCGCCGCCCCGAAGAACGCGATGGCCACCGGCACCAGCCCAAAGGCCGTCAATCCCATCGCCGCGGCCAGGATGACAACCGGCAAAACGTCCCGCCGCACCGAACCCAGCCGCAACTCACGCTCGGCCAGCGGCAACAATCCCAGCGCCAGGATCCGGTCGGGCAAAATCGCAAGCGAGCCTTGCAGCAACAGCACATCCCCCGGCTCCAGCGCGGTGTCGCCGATCCTTTCTGTCATCCGCTTGCCCGACCGCGACAGCGCAACCAGATTGATGCCCTGTTCGTCAAAGAGGTGAAGCCGGGTCGCGCTTTGGCCGATGATGGGCGACGTGCCCTTCACCACGGCCTCGATCACGCCGATCCGCTCTGCACCGCGTTCGGCCGGTTTTTGCTTGTCTTGCCGCGCCAGCGTCAGCCCGGCCTTCTTGACCGCAAGTTCCAGCCCGTCGGGCCGGCCCCGCAGTTGCAGGATGTCGCCCTCCCGGATGACATGCTCTGGCAGGGTTACCGGACGCCGGGCCCCATCGCGGATGACGCCGGTCACCGTGACCTCGCCATCGGCAAGGCCAAGGAACTCACCAATCGTCTTTCCGATGATCACCGCATCCGGCGGCACGCTGGCCTCCGAGTTGTAGTCGCTGATGTTGACCGCCTCGCCCAACGAGGCCGTGGCACGCCGGTCATGCGGCAGCAGATACCGCGATGCAAACATCAAGAACACCATCCCCACCGCCGACAGGCCCAGTCCGACCGGGGCGTAATCGAACATGCGGAACGGCTCGCCCGTCAATTCTTCGCGCACCCGCGACACGATGATGTTGGGCGAGGTGCCAACCATCGTGATCAACCCGCCCAAAAGCGACCCAAAGGCCATCGGCATCAGGTAAAGCGCCGGTGACGCCCCCGACTTCTTGGCAATCTTCAGCGCGGCAGGCATCATCATCGCCAGCGCACCGATGTTCTTGATCAGTGCCGACAAAACCGTGACCGTCCCCACAAGAACCAAAAGCTGCACGCGATAGCCGCTTAACCGGCGCGCCAGCCAGCGCAGCAAAACCTCGATCAGGTGCGACCGCGCGACGGCTGCGCTGACAACCAGCGCCGAGCCGACGATGATGACGATGTCGTCACTGAAGCCGGAAAAGGCATCCTGCGGCGCCACGGTTCCCGCGGCAATCGACACCGCCAGTGCCAGCATCGCCACCACATCATAGCGCAACCTGCCCCAGATAAAGAGGACCATCATGCCCAGAATGATTGCGAACGCATAGGACTGTAGCAGGGTCATGTGGTCTCCGCAGACGTGTGCTGACGTGAGATGCAATCAGTCCGTCAAAACAACGCACCGACCGGATCCACGTTCCCCAAAGAAAAGCCGATCATCTGTCATCTTCCAGCCGCCCGTCGCGCAGATGGAACAGCCGGTCAAAGCGATCAAGGATCTTCTCGTCATGGGTCACGGCAATGATGCAGGCCTCCTGTTCGGCGGCCAGCTTGCGCAGCAGGTCCATCACGATGCCGGCACGCGCGCTGTCCAGTGCGGCCGTGGGTTCATCGGCCAGAATGATGCGCGGGGTGTTGGCCAGCGCGCGGGCAATCGCCACGCGCTGCGCCTCGCCGCCCGACAGCAGGGCCGGCATCGCCCGGGCGCGGTTGCCAACCTCCAGATAGTCCAGCAGTTCCAGCGCCCGTTCCTGCGCCTGCGCGCGGCTCTTGCCCGCCAGTTGCAGCACCAGCGCCACGTTGTCGGTGGCGTTCAGGAAGGGCAGCAGGTTGTGTGCCTGAAAGATGAAGCCAATCTTGTCCAACCGCAGCCGCCGCAGATCGTTGCGCAGCCAGCGGGTGTCAAAGACCAACTCGCCGTCCAGACTGACCTGCCCTTCGGACGGGGCGATGATGCAGCCGATGATGTTCAAAAGCGTGGTCTTGCCTGACCCCGACGGGCCCAGCAACGCCACCACTTCGCCCGCATGGACCTGCAGATCAAGGTTGCGCAGGGCATCGACCCGCGCCTCGCCCGCGCCGTAATGCTTGGCGACACCCTTGATGTCGACGATCACCTTGCGCTCCACGGCTCAGCCTCCCAAGGCGGTGGCGGGGTCCACCTTCAACGCCGCGCGCACGCCAAGACCCGAGGCCAGGACGCAGACCGCCAGAATGATCCCGGTCAGGACCAGCGCATTGACCGGCTCCAGCAGCACGCGGCGCGGGAAATAGTCCTTGACCGTTAGGATCAGCACCAGCCCAAGACCCAGACCAACCACCCCCAGCGCCACCGATTGCTGCACGATCAGCCCGATGATGGTGCGGTCGGGCGCACCAATCAGCTTCAGCGTGGCGATCTGCTTCAGCTTTTCCATCGTCATGGTGTAGATGATCAGCGCGATCACCACCGCCGAGACGGTCAAAAGGATACCAAGAAAAAGGCCAATCTGCTTGCGGGCCTTGTCCACCACCGATTTGATCAGGATGTCTTCCTGGTCCGCTTGCGTCAGCGCCGACAGGTGTTTCCATTGTCGCACCGTCTGCACCACGCTTTGCGCGTCGACATTGGGGTCCAGCCGGGCAATCACCGCCGCCACCGTGGCCCCGGACGCGCCCGCCACCCCGCGTGCGGCCTGCACCCGGGCGGCCGGGGGCGCCAGCTGGGTTTGCAGAACCTGCGCATCGGCAAGGGTCAGAAAGATCGCCGGATCGCCCCCCGAATTCATCGTGTCCTTGACCAGCCCGACAACCGAAAACCGGTTGCGCCCCAAAACAATGGTGTCACCCAGAACCATCCCCGCCTTGGCATCGACCACCAGTTCGAAATGGCTGGCCTCAAGGCCGCGACCCGCCACAATGGCCCGCGGCCCGCCCAGGCGACCGCGCTCGTAGCCGATGGCATAAAGCCGCAGCGTGGCCCCCTTGAACGGCGCCTCGATGGTCTGATAGGTGATGCTGCCCGCCTCGGCCACGCCATGCAGCCGGGCCACCGCGTCGCGGGTGTCATCGGGGATTTTCGAGGCCTCGGCAAACGGCCCCTGCGTGTCGGCCTCGACCACCCAGATATCGGCTTGCGGCGCCTTCACGATGTTCAGCGCATCCGAAACGAGGCCGTTGTAAATGCCCATCATCGCCAGAACCACGGTCATCAACAGACCCAACCCAAGGCAGGTCAGGACAAACCGAAACAGGTTGTGGCGGACATCGCGAAAGGCCAGGTTCATGGCGCATCTCCCGTGATCCGCGCCAGCCGCCCGTCCGTCACCCCTTTGAGCGGGCTGGCGACGATCCGCCCGCCCTCCGGCACCCCCGAGACGACTTCGACCCGCGCATCCTCGGTCCGGTGACCAAACACCAGCGCCACCTGGGCAAGGCGCCCGTCCTTGACCACCCAGACCCGACCCTGATGGCCGTCAAAGCCGTCAATCGCCACCTCTGGCACCAAAAGCGCCTGCGCAAGCGCGGCCACCGTGATCCGCACCTCGGCTTGTTCGCCCAAAAACATCTCGTCGGGGCAATCGGTGCAGGCAATCCAGACCCGGCGTTCTTCATTCACCCGGTCGCTCTCGATGCCGATGCGCGCGACCTTGCCCGCGAACACCGCATGGGGCAGGGACCGCAGCCGGATTTCCGCCGCCTGACCCAGCGCAATCTCACCCGCCCGGCCCTCGTCGATATAGCTTTGCACCCAGATGGTTTTCGCATCCATCAGCGAAAAGATCACATCGCCCGCGCGCACCACCGTGCCCGCTTCGGCGTGGCGCTCGACAATCACCGCATCGAACGGCGCTGTCAGGGCATGATGGTCCAAAAGGGTCTGTTCATACAGCAAACCCGCGCGGGCGTCGGCGGCCTGCGCGGTCACGACGTCCACCTCGCTTTGCGCCACGGTCAGATCGGCGGCCGCGACATCCACATCGCGTTGCGTCTCCTCGGCCACCTTGGCCGCAACGGCGCTCCGAGAGGCCAGGTCTTGCTGGCGGACATTGGCCGCCTTGCGCTGCGCCAGAACGGCTCTGGCCCGCTCAACACTCGCCCCGGCCTTCAGGATCGCGGCTTGGGATGCCGCAACCCCCGCCTCGGCCCGCGCCACACGCGCCGCTTGCTCCGCCGGATGCAGCCGCGCCAGAACCTGCCCCCTCGTCACATGGTCATTGCTGTCAACCAAAAGCTCGGTCAGGGCCGCGCCCACCTCAAAGCCGATCTTCGAGACAACCCGCGCCTCGACCGTGCCCAGGCCGTAAACCCGGACAGGTGTCGCGTCCTGTGCAGCGACCACCGACACGGCCACCGGGCGTTCGGTCAGAAAGAACCAGCCGCCAACGCCAATCGCGGTGACGGCCAGCAGCGCGACACCCGTGCGTTTGGTCAGAAATGTCATGTGGTTTCCTCCAGAGGCGCCTGCGCGCGGTACAGGTTGATCTGACAGGCCAGCAAACGCCCGCCCTCAGCTTCCAATGAGAATGCGCGCTGACCCAGCGACCAGCGGATTGCCAGCCCCTGAATCAGGGAAATCAGCAGCATGGCGGCATCCTTGGGGTCAAGATCGCCCCGATAGACCCCCAGCGACCGGCCTTCGGTCAAAGCATCGACCAGCAGGGCCTGAAACCGGGTCATCAACCCCACAAATTGCCCGCGCAGCGCGGCGTTTTCACTGTGCAACTCGCGTGAGTGCAAGATCGCCGGTATCGCCGGGTTTGCCGCAATCAGGCGCAACTGCGCCCGGATCAACGCCACCACCCGATCCTTCGGCAGGGCATCTGTGGCCAGAACCTGCTCCCAGCCTTCGGTCATGATGCGGGCAATTTGCGCCGCAACCGCCAGCCAAAGGTCCTGCTTCGTCGCAAAGTGGCGAAAGATGCCGGGTTGGGTCAGGCCAACCGCCTTTGCCACAGCGTCCGTCGTCAGCCGGTCTGGCCCCAGCTCGTCAGCCAACCTCAACATGGCGGCAACGATTTCGGCCTTGCGACTGTCTGCAGATTTGCGCTCGACCATGCAGGCTCACCCATCAAGCTAGTTATCAATCACTAACAACTAGACAGGCACGAAGCCCAAGTCAATCGCCGTGCCCGTGCAACCCCGAAAAGCTGGCCGTCCTGCGAAGTCCCCATGCAGATCCATGTGTTTGCGCCCGGCGCAATGCGGTCCAACCCCTCGGGCCGACCAGTCCCTGCGCAAATCTTGCGCGGCGATACGCCATAGCGTCACACAACCGTAACGATGGGGGTGTAACTCTCCGGTCATTCGAATGAATTACGGATCGGACAGCATGGGCCGCGACAACTGGAAGATCATACGGGACAAGATCTCGGCGAAAATCTCTGCCGGGGAACTTGAGCCCGGCGCACAACTGCCGACCGAGTCCCAACTGTGCCAGAGTTTTGCGACGGGCCGCCATTCGGTGCGGCGCGCGGTGGCGGCCCTGGCGGTCGAGGGCAAGCTGCGGGTCGAGCAGGGGCGCGGCACCTTTGTGCAGGCGGCCCCCTTGATCAGCTATCAAATCGGGCGGCGCACCCGGTTTCGGCAAAACCTGCTGGAGCAGGGCATTGCCCCTGCGGGTGAGCAACTTGCCGACGCTGTCGTGCCGGCCTCGGCGCGGGTGGCGGCAGAGCTTGGCCTTGTCGAGGGCAGCCCGGTTCACCGCCTGTTGCGCCGCGGTCTGGCAGACGGGGTGCCGATCAGCATCGGGCTGTCCTGGCACTGTGCCACCCGGTTTCCCGACCTTGCCGTGCAGCGCGCAGGCGGCGCGTCGGTCACAGATATCTACCGCAGCCACGGCATTGCGGACTATTTCCGCAAGCGCACCACGATCTTTGCGCGCCGACCCGACGACGAAGAGGCGCGGCTGCTCATGCAGCACCCCGATCAGCCGGTGTTGGTGCTGCAAAAGACCGATGTCGACGCCGCGGGCCGGCCCCTTGGGTATTCCGAGGCGGTCTGGGCGGCGGACCGGGTGCAGTTTTCCTTTGACAGTCAGGATGAGGGCGATGGCGCCCCGGAAAGTACCGCCAATGTTTGACCAAGGCTCTGATCCCGCCCAGCCCTTTGACCATGCGCGCCTGCTGGACGTGCTGGCCCGCGCCGATGCCGACCGTCTGGCCACGCTGGCCGAAGGCTTGCTGACAGCCTTAGGCCCGGTCGAGGTGGTGCAAAGCCGCACCGGTCTGGTCATGCTGCCGATGCGCGACACCGTGCAAGGCACCGATTTTCATCTGGGCGAGGTGCTGGTGGCCGAGGCGCATATCCGGGCGGCGGGAACCGAAGGCTATGGCATGGTTGTGGGCCGCGACCTGAACCGTGCGATGGCGATGGCTGTGGTCGATGCAGCGGCCAGCCTTGGCCAAACGCCGCAGATCCGCGCCTTCCTGCACCACGAGGCGACCGCCCAAGCCGCCACCGACACCGCCCGCCTGCGCGAGGTTGAGGCCACCCGCGTTGATATGGAGACGTTTTGATGTCCTTTCTGACCGCCGTTCCGCTGCCCGACGCCTTTGAAACGCGCACCAACGCCACGTTCGAGGCGCTGATGTGGGCCCTGTCCCGCCCCGGCACTGTGCAGGACTTGCCCGCCCCCGGCAGCGCGGGCATTGCCGAGGCGCTGCTGGACCGCGAATGCCGGGCGTTTTGCGACGATCCCGCCCTTGCGGACCGCATCGCCACCTTCGGCGCGGCGTTGGTGCCATTGCCCCTTGCTGATCATTGCTTTCTTGCGCTGGACGCAGGCCTCGACCGGCTGGCGCAAATCGCGGTCGGCTCGGCGCTTTACCCTGACACAGGGGCCACAGTGGTGGCCCAGGCCCGGTTCGGCACGGGCCAGCGGTTGCGGCTGACCGGGCCAGGCATCGAAACCCTGGCCGAGATCGCGCTGGACGGGATTGCGCCCGGATTCTGGGCCTTGCGCGCAGCCCTGTGCCGCTATCCCGCCGGGTTTGATCTGTTTTTGACGTGCGGTGCCCAGGTGATCGGCCTGCCGCGTTCCACCACAATCGAGGTGCTCTGATGGCCTATGTTGCAACCCGCGGCGGCGAACGCGCCATTGAACAGTCCGAGCGTCTGTATCGTGCAGAACTGGGCCAGATCGACGCCGCCCGTGTGGCCGAAATTCGCCACGCGCTGCCGATGCTGATTGACCGCGTGATGGGGGAGGCTTCGCTCTATGAACCCGACCTTGCGGCCCTTGCCCTGGCACAGGCGGGGGGCGACCTGTATGAGGCGGTCTTGCTGCTTCGCGCCTGGCGCACCACCCAGCCGCGCCTGACGATTGCCCAGCCGGTGCTGCAAGACCAGCTTTTCACCCTTCGGCGGATCTCGGCGGCGTTCAAGGACATTCCGGGCGGACAGATCCTGGGACCAAGCCTCGACTATGCGCACCGCCTGCTGGCGACCGGGGTGTTGCAGGGGCGGCCCTATGTGCCCGCCGCCGTCCAGCCTGCCGCCACCCCGGCCCCCGCCCGGCAACCTTCGCTGGCCGCCTGGCAAAAGGCGCAGGGGCTGGTGGCTGACCCCGCCCGCGCCGATGTCGCCCCCGATGACATCCCCGACCTGACGCGCGAGCCGCTGCTGTTTCCCGCCGCACGTGCCCACACGCTGCAAAGCCTGGCGCGGGCCGATACCGGCGGGATGCTGGCCTTGGGCTATTCCGCGATGCGCGGCTATGGCAACGCCCACCCCACGGTCAACGAGTTGCGCCTCGCCGAGGCCGACGTCCGCGTGCGTCACCCCGGTGGCACGGTGTTTTCCGCCGGACGGGTCAAGGTCAGTCAGGCCGAGGTCACGTCAAAGGGCAAGTCGGGCCTGCTGGAGCTGGGCTTCTGCGCCACCCTGGGATGGAACGAGGTCAAGGTCATCTCGGGCGCCACGCTGGACCTGAACGCCCCCGGCGCCGCCAAGGGATCGCCGGTCGAAGAGGAGTTTTTCTTGTATCATACCGAACCGGTCGAGGCGTCCGGCTTTTGCATCCACTTCAAACTGCCGCATTACGTGACTTTTCAATCCTCGCTTGACGCCCTGCGCGGGGCCAAGGCCGTCCCTGCGCCCCATGAGCCCGAAAAGGTGCCCGCATGACCATCGCCACCCTGACAAAACCGTGGGAAGCAATGTCCTACGGCTTCCTCGACGCCTCGGCCAAGCGCGAACTGCGGCGCAAGATGCTCAAGGCCATTGCCGTGCCGGGTTGCCAGATGCCCTATGCCAGCCGCGAAGTGCCAATGGCGCGGGGCTGGGGGACGGGTGGTTTGCAGGTGACGCTGACGCTGCTGCGGCCCAGTTCGGTGGTCAAGGTCATTGATCAAGGGGCCGATGACAGCGTGAACGCGGCCTCGATCCGGTCGTTCCTCTCCAAGGTTTCGGGTGCACGGGAAACCTGGGATACCCTCGAGGCCACGATCCTGCAAAGCCGCCACCGCATCCCCGAGGAACGGCTGCGCGCCGATCAGGTGCTGGTCTTGCAAGTGCCGAACCCCGAACCCCTGCGCCCGGTCGAACCCAACATGAGCGTCGCCCGCCAGATGCACGCCGATGCCGACTACGGGCGGCTGTGGCTGATCCTTTACGAACAGATCGTGCGGTCGGGCCGGGTCATGCAGGGGGCGGCCTATCCGTCACTGGTGAACGGGCGGCATGTGATGACGCCCTCACCCATCCCGCGCTGGGATGTGCCAAAGCTGCACATGGCGCAGCATTTGACCTTTCTGTCGGCCGGGCGCGAAAAGCGGCTGTACGCCGTCCCGCCCTTTACCAGGGTCGAACCTCTGGTCTTTTCCGACGTGCCCTTCCAGGTCGAGGATCATGCCGCGCTGACCTGCCACCGCTCGGGGCTGACGGGCTATTTCATGAACGAGATCCCCCAGGGTGATGGCGGATCGCAGTTCGAACTGTCCGACAGCAACCTTGGCATCAAGGCGATCCGGCAGGCCGAAGGCGCCGACGCCCGCATCGGCCCCACCTGGTACGAAAACGGAAAGACATCATGACCCTCGCCCAACATTCCCTGGCCCTGCGTGCCCCGCAACTGATGACGACACCGCCCTTGCTGACCATGACCGGCGTCTCGCGCCGCTATGGCGACGTCGTGGCGCTCAGGGATGTGTCGGCCACCGTCTATCCCGGCGAGGTGCTGGGCATCGTCGGGGAAAGCGGCTCGGGCAAATCCACCCTGCTGCGGATGATGAACCTTGAGGATACGCCGGACGCAGGCGACTACCGCCTGGCGCTGCCCGATCTGCCCGGAAACCTGTTCGATCTGGACCGCTTCGCACGGCGGATGCTGTGTGCCACGCGGATCGGCATCGTCTACCAGAACCCGCACCTTGGCCTGTTGATGAAGCACACCTCCAGCGGGAACGTGGCCGAACGGTTGCTGATTGCAGGCGAGCGCAGCTTTGCCGCCCTGCGCGGCCGCGCGCGCGAGGCGCTGGACGCCTCGGAATTTCCGCTGGACCGGATGGACGCGCGACCGATCGAATTGTCAGGCGGGATGCAGCAGCGCGTGCAGCTGGCCAAGGCGATCGCGCTGGAGCCGGTGCTTTTGCTGCTGGACGAGCCGACCACCGGCCTTGACGTCTCCGTGCAGGCCCTGGTTCTGGATACGTTGAAGCGGTTGCAGCGTGACCGGGCCATCACCATGGTGATCGTCAGCCATGACCTTGGCGTGATCCGCACCATGGCTGACCGGGTGATGGTGATGCGGCGGGGCAGGGTGGTGGAACAGGGCCTGGCCGATCAGATCTTTCAAGACCCGCAGCACGACTATACCCAACAACTCGTCCATGCCAAACTGTGAGGCCCGCAATGACCCCCGTTCTTGAGGTCCAAGACCTCGCCAAACAGTTCCACATGCATCATCTGGACCAGGTGCTGCATGCCTTTGACGGCATCAGCTTCACCCTGCATGCGGGCGAATTCCTGCTGCTGCGGGGCCCGAACGGGGTGGGCAAGTCCACCCTCTTGCGCACACTCTACCGCAGCTATCTGCCGCGCGCGGGGCATATCTGGTATCACACGACCGAAGGCCGGATCGACCTTGCCACGGCGGCAGATGTGGACATTGCGCTGCTTCGCCGCCGCGAGATCGGGTTTGTGACGCAATTCCTGATCGCGCGGCCCCGGGTGGCGGCCGAGGATATCGTGTCCGAACCCCTGCGCCGCGCCGGAATGCCCGCGCCCGAGGCGCTGGACGAGGCCCGCCGCTGGCTGGCCGAGTTTGGCGTCAAGCGCGACCTTTGGCGGGCTTATCCCACGACCTTTTCGGGCGGCGAGCAGCAAAAGGTCAACCTGGCCCGCGCGCTGATCCTGCCGCAGCGGTTGCTGCTGCTGGATGAACCCACCGCCTCGCTGGATGCAGGTGCGCGGGCGGCATTGATCCGCAGGCTGGCCGATCTGAAGGCCGCAGGGGTGGCGATGATCGGGGTATTCCATCACCCCGGCGATGTGGCGGGGCTGATCGACCGCGAAATTGAACTGACTGCGCAAGAGGTGTCCCAAGATGTGGCTGTCTGATTTCCGGGTGGTGACACCTGACTGTGTGCTGGAACGTGGGTCGGTCCGCGTTGAAGGGGGTCGCATCGTCGAGATTGCAGAAATCCCGATGCCCGGCGCGGCCCTTGCCGGCGATGGCCTGCTGCTGTTGCCCGGCTTTGTCGACATGCACGGCGACATGGTCGAACGTGAGGTCGAGCCGCGCCCCAATGTCCGCATGCCGATGGAACTGGGTCTGCGCGACCTTGACCGACGGTTGGCGGCCTCTGGCGTGACCACGGCCTATGCGGCTGTCAGCTTTCATCCCGGATCGGCCTATGGCCATATCCGCCATTTCGACCAGACCAGCGCCATCATCCGCGCCCTGAAATCGATGAATGATGTCCTGAAGGTCGACCACAAGGTTCACGCCCGGTTCGAGATCACCTTCCCCGATGCCCTGCGCGTCGTGGAAGGGCTGATCGCCGAAGGCGCCGTCGATCTGGTGTCGCTGACCGATCACACCCCGGGGCAGGGGCAATACCGCGATATCGAGGCGCATGTGGCCCGCGTGGCCCGCGAAAAGGGCCTGAGCCAGACCGATGCCGAAAGCGAGGTCGCCCGGCGCATCGCCCAAAAGCACTCTGCCGCAGGCGACATGGCCGCCACGCTGCGCGCCATTTCCGCCACCTGCCGGGCGCATGGGGTGGCCTTGGCCAGCCATGACGATGACACGGCGCAAAAGGTCGCGCTGATGCAGGCGCTGGGGGCAGGGATCAGCGAATTTCCCGTCACCGTCGAGGCCGCAACCGAGGCCCGCACCCGCGGCCTTGCCACCGCGATGGGGGCACCAAATGCCCTGCGGGGCCAGTCCTACTCGGGCAACCTGTCCGCCCGCGCGGCGCATGAGCTGGGTCTGCTGGACATCCTCGCGTCAGACTATCACCCCTCGGCGCTGCTGCCCGCCGTGCTGGAACTGGCCAAGGCCGACCCGCAGGGTCTGGCAGGCTCAACCCGTCTTGCCACGTTGAACCCGGCGCAGGCGCTTGGGCTGCGGGATCGGGGCGCCATCGCGCCGGGCCTGCTGGCCGATCTGGTGATTGCCGATGACAGCGGAATTGGCCATGTCCGCGCAACCCTGCGGGCGGGTGCCAAGATCTTCTCGGACGGCTCGATCTTTCTGGCGAGGGCGGCCTGAGGCGGAGGGGGGCCGCAAGCCCCCCGAACCGGCTGACGGTCTATTCGACCAGACCCAGACCCTGCAGATAGGCAAAGCCCTGCGGGATCTGCGTCTTGTCGTGCAGCTCCAACACCAGATGCGGCGCGGTTGCGCAATCGGCCAGGGCGCGAAACACCGCCGCCCACTCAACCTCGCCCTCTCCGGGGGCCCAATGGCGGTCGGCGTGGCCGTCCACGTCTTGCAGATGCACGTGGGCCAACTGCACGCCGGCATCCCGCACGAAATAGTCGACCGGCGGCGCCCCCGACATCCGGCGCGCAAGCTGCGCATGGCCCGTGTCAATCGAAAGGGCGACGCAAGGGCTGGCAAAGCTGTCAACCAGGGCGCGGCGGGTGGCGGGGTCAACATCCTCGATATTTTCGATCACGATGGTGATCCCGGTGTCTTCGGCGCGTTTGACCACCGGCCCAAGGACCGTATGAATGCGCGCCAGCTTCGCCTCGGCATATCCGGGCGATGCCAGCCGGTTGTTCTGATACCAGGCCCGATAGGGAGAGTGCAGCACCATCTGCCGCGCGCCGATCGCTTCGGCAGCCTCTAGCGCGCGCAAAAACCGCGCCGTGATCAGGGGCCGCAGGTCCGCATCCTTGTTGTCGATATCAAGCCCCGCATAGGGGCCATGAATCCCGACGCGGCCCCCGTGACCGGCAAGCGCCACTTTGGCGGCAGCGATCCGATCCTGGCGTTCCGCGCCAAGGGCGGCGTGGGTCATGAAGTCCTGCAATTCGATGTCGCGCTGCGCGTCGAACAGCCAGGCGCGATGGTCGAAAATTTCGCAGGCGCGAAGACAGGCACCGATCTTGAGGGGGGGCATCGGGAAACTCCTTGGCTTGATACGCATTAGCCCGCCGCAATCGCACCATAGGCGGCGCGGCCGGTGACAAGGGTCTGGCGGACGACCGGGGTGCGACCTGCGGGCCAGTCCAGCAACACCAGATCGGCCCGCCGACCGACCGCGATCTCGCCCCGGTCCGCAAGGCCAAGCGCGGCCGCCGGATTGGCCGAGACCAGCTTCCACAGATCAGGCAGGCGACCTATCCCATCCTCTTGCAAGCGCGCCACGGCGGTCAGCATGGCGGGGTAGTAATAGTCCGAGGCCAGAATGTCGCACAGGCCCGCCGCCACCATGTCTGCCGCCCCGGGCGAGCCGAGGTGGCTGCCCCCGCGCGCGGCATTCGGGGCGCCGAACACGATCCAGTCGCCCGCCTCACGTGCGCAGCGGGTCACCGTCCTGTTCATCGGAAACTCGGATATCCGGGCACCATGACCCCGGTAATAGGCGCGGGTCTCGGGCTGGCTGTCGTCATGGCTAAGCATCGGCGCACCCGCCGCCGCCGCCCTTTGTCCCGCCGCGGCGATCATTGCCGGCACCTCCGGCCGCCGCTGCCACATCTGCCGCATCAGGGCGACGAAATCGGCCACATCCATGCCAGAACGTTTTGCGCGGCCTTCCATCTTGGCGGCAAAGCCGGGGCTATCCATGTCCACCACCGGAAAGTCGGGATCAAAATCAGAGGGTCGGTCCTGCAACGGAACCGACGGATCAAGGACCCCCATCGTCGTATGATCGTTGTAGGCCAGGGCGGGCAACAAGGGCCCGGCAAGGGCGGCCTCGATCAGCGGCAGCGCCTCGAAACAAAAGGTTTCCCAGCGCAGTTGCACGCGGTTTTCCACCGTCAGACGCGGGGCAAGGGCGGCCAGCGTCGCGATCACCTCCTGCCCGATGGCGACCGAACGCAGGCCCGGCTCCCAGCTGAGCGTCAGGGCGTGATAGGCCGTTGCAATGCCATTGGCCGCCAACTGCCGGTCGGTTTCCAAAAGCGCCGCCTCGGTCGAAATCATCACGCCGGGGCGCGGCATCAGCTGGCGTTCAAAGGCATCGCCGTGGATGTCGACCAGCGCCGGGGCAAGGATCATGCCGCGGCCGTCGATCACCCGCGCACCGTCCTTTGGGCCGTCCAGGGCGGCAATCACGCCGCCTGCGACGCGCACGGACACCCGCGCCATCCGGTCAGGCAGGACGACCGACGCGCCTTCAATCACAAAGGGGTCCATCACAGCCGCTCCAGCACCAGATGCCAATGCCACGAGCCTGGCGTTTCGTGTTCACGGTCCTCCAGTCGGCAGACCTCAAACGCCGCGAACAGCTCAAGCAGATCGCGCCCGTTGCAAAAATAGTGCGGGTGCACCTTGTCGCCCGGCCCCTCGAACACCCAGGTGTTGCGCGAAATCTCGCGGCCAGGGGCCTTGGCGCATTCACTCGGCACCCGGCGGGCGGAAAGCATGGTGCCAAGGAACGTGCCACCGGGTTTCAGCACGCGGGCGATTTCAGCGATGGTCGCCCGCAGCACCTCCTCGTCGCCGTGATAGATCACGTTCCACGACAGCACATGGTCAAAGGCCGCATCGGCAAAGGGGAGGGCGGTCATGAAACCGGTGCGGGCGTCCACCGTCAGGCCCTCGGTCGCGGCGATGCGGGTGATCTCGACGATGCCTTCGGGGGCGGCATCAAGGGCCGTCACCGCAAAGCCCCGCCGGGCCAGCGCCAGCGCATGGCGCCCGACGCCCGCGCCCAGATCCAGGATGGCGGCACCGGCAGGCAGGGTTTGCGCAAAGGCCATCACGTCGGCCTCGGGCTGCTCCCATTTCGAGGTGCCGTCCACCTGCGCCCATTCCGTTGCCCAATAGTGATGCGCTGTCTCTGTCTTCATCTGCCCGGTCCCATGATCTTCTGACGCAACACTGCGCCGATTTGTTCCACGCCGATCACCACGACCGCGATCATCAGGATCACGGTCACGGCGGTCGGATAATCGAAAAGGTCAAAGCCGACCTTCAGTTCAATCCCGATCCCGCCTGCCCCGACCAGACCCAGGATGGTCGAGGCGCGAACCGCCTTTTCCAACGCAAATAGCCCGGTGGACACAAAGGCCGGAAGGGCTGCGGGAATAACCGCACTTGCGGCAATGTCGATGCGCCTGGCGCCGGTGGCGGTCAGGGCCTCGGCCGGGCCGGGGTCGGTGTTTTCCATGTCATCGGCAAAGAAGCGGCCGCAAAACCCGATGGTGTCAATGGCAATGGCCAGCATCCCCGCAAAGGGGCCAAGGCCGACCGCCACCACAAAGACCAGCGCCCAGGCGAGGTCTGGCACGGCCCGAAGGAAGCCCAGAATGATGCGCACGACCAGATTGACGCCGCGCCCCACCAGCACGCCGCGCGCCGCCAAAAGTGCGATCGGCAGCGACAGCACAATGCCGATGGCCGCGCCCGAGACGGCGATCTGCAAGGTTTCCACCATCTTCCACGCCAGCCGGTCCAGATTGTGGGTCGAGGGTGGCCAGGCGCGGGAAAAGAAATCAGCCAGCTTTGGCGGCGAGGACAGCAGCCGGTCCACCGACCAGCCCGCACCCTCCAGCGACCACAGGATGACAAGCGCCACCAGGACGTAACTGACAAAACCGATGCCGCCCGGCCGGTTGAAGCGATGCGGAACTGCGCGCGCCGGGCTATCCATAAAGCTTGGCCATTTCCAACGGGGTGACATCGGCCGAGCGCGCGTCGATGGCGATGCGGCCCCCCTGCAACCCCAGAATCCGGTCGCCATAGCTGAGGGCGTGCTGCACGTTGTGCGAGGTGAACAAAACCGTCACCCCTTCGCGTTTCACAAGCGACATGAAAAGCGCCATGACCTCTTCCCCCGCCTGCGGGTCGAGCGAGGCACAGGGCTCATCGGCCACCAGGAATCGCGGGCTGCACACCAGCGCGCGGGCAATCGCCACGCGCTGGCTTTGCCCACCCGACAGCTGATCGGCCCGGCGCAGCGCCAGATCGGCCAGCCCGACCTTTTCCAGCGCGGCCATGGCCGCAGCCCGCGCCTCGGCGGGGGCAAGGCCCTGGATCCAATAGCGCGGCCCGGAATGCCGCCCCAAAAGCCCATGAATGACATTGGACAACACCGACAGGCGCGGCACCAGATTGTGCTTTTGCCCCACCAGCCCGGTCCGGGCGCGCAACTCGCGCCGCGCCGTGCCGCCCAGATCGGCCAACGTCACGCCCAGCAAGGAAACCCGGCCGGCGTCGGGCGCAATCAGGCCAAGACAGCAGCGCAGCAGGGTGGATTTGCCAGTGCCATTGGCCCCGACCAGCGCGACACACTCGCCCCGCCGGATGCTGAAATCGAGACCGGAAAACACGGGCGCCGCCGTGCCAAACCGCTTGGAAAGGCTGTTGGCCTGCAGGTCGATCACCTGCTGGCCAACGCCGGTTGCCTTGTGCCGCATCGGCGGGCGGTCAAGTGGCACCTGTCATTCCCCAAGGAACTTGTCGAACTGGGGATAACCTGCCGTGGTGTACATGGACCGGACGATGTCATAGGCCGCATCCTCGATCGTCACGAGGTCCATGCCGATGTACTTGTCGTTTTCCTCGTGCTGGGTGATGCCGGCGATGATCTGGGCCTTGTTGGCGATGATGCTGTCACGAACCAGCGCCTGAACGGCGGCCGGCACGTGGGCCCCGGCCAGCAGCATGTCGTTGGGCAGATCGCCCGACCGCGCCAGCACCTTGAAATAGCCATAAGGAACCGAGGTGTCCTTGCTGCGGGCCGAGGAGATCCAGCTGCCTTCGTTGATGCCGATGGCCGCAACGTCGCCCGCCTTCAACGCCTCGTGCGCGATGTTCGAGGCCGTGTGCACCTTGTCGATGTCGTTGACCGGATCGACGCCATAATCGGCCATCAACTGCATCGGGCACAACATGTTCGAGGTCGACCCGATGTCGCCGAAGGCAACCTTCTTGCCCTTCAGGTCGTCCATGCTGTCGATGCCCGCGTCGGCGCGCACGACGATCGCGCAGCGATAATCGGGGCGGCCAAAACCGATCAGCGGGGTCGCCTTGGTCAGGGTGTTGATGATGATGTATTCGGCCGGGCCGGTGATCACGAAATCAATCGTCTCCCCGCGCAGGGCTTCGGCGGAGGCGGTCCGCGACGAGACCGGAAAAAAGTCGAAGGTTTCCCCTGTCGCGGCCTCAAGGGCCGCCTTGAACGGACCCCATTCCGCCTGCAAACGCTCCAGTCCCTCGACGTCCGTGACGGCGATGCTCCAGGTTTCTGCGGTGGCGGCGGTTGCGCCGAGGACGGCCAGGGCCGTTCCAAACATCATGGTCTTCAGCGACATGGCAAGCTCTCCGTTTGCTATTGATTGGCACGATTGGCTAAGGCCCGCCCGTGACGCCCCGGCGACGTGCGTGTAAACTTTTTCAAAAATAGCCATGACATGTTTACGACACCCAGGGCCTCTGACGGCCATGTGGTGCGGCGCACGCGAAAGCGCCCGACGTCATGCCCGGTGCAAGGCCGTGCCGGGCCCACCGCCGCCCCGCCTGTCGGTCCATCCCGCGGATCGGAAATCAAGAAGGTCCGCAAGCGCCTGTTACATCAACGTCAAGAATTGGTTTCCAAATATTCATCCGGATGACGCTGGCCTGTTGCGTGCCGCTGGCAAATGGTCGGCATGGAAAAGCACATGCTCTCTCTTGCTGGCCTTGGCCGCACCTTCGGCTCAACCCGCGCGGTTGATGCCGTAACACTGAATATCCGCTCCGGCGAGTTTGTCGGGGTGATTGGTCGATCTGGCGCAGGCAAATCCACGCTGCTGCGTCTGATCAACCGCCTGATCGACCCCACCTCTGGCCGGATCACGTTTGGCGATACCGATATCACGGCGCTGCGCGGACGCGACCTGCGGCAATGGCGACGCGACTGCGCCATGATCTTTCAGCAGTTCAATCTGGTGGAACGGTTGGACGTTCTGACCAACGTGCTGGTGGGCCGTCTTGCCGATCACGGATTTCTGTCCTCGATGGCGATGCGCTTTTCCGATGCCGAACGCACGATTGCCATTCGCGCCCTGGACCGTCTGGACCTGGCCCCGCAGGCGTTGCAGCGCGCAGGCACCCTGTCGGGCGGTCAGCAGCAGCGCGTGGCCATCGCCCGGGCGCTGGTGCAAAACCCCCGCATCATGCTGGCGGATGAGCCCATCGCCAGTCTTGACCCCGGCAACGCCACCCGCGTCATGGAAGCCTTGCGCAGCATCAACCGCGATGACGGCATCACCATTCTGGTCAATCTGCACACCCTGGACACCGCGCGCGCCTATTGCCACCGCATCATCGCCATGCGCGACGGCCGGGTGCTGTTTGACGGCACGCCGCGCCAGCTGACCGACGATGTCGTGCGCGACATCTATGGCAGCGAGGGCCTGACCGAGTTCAACGAAGCGGTGACCTCGACCGCCGCCCACCCCAATCGCCTCCGCGAGACCGCCTGATCCCCTTCACCCCCTGAACCTTGGAGCTTTCTGATGCGCCTTTTTGCAACCACCGCCCTCGTCGCCCTGACCGCCCTTCCGGCAATCGCCCAAGACTGGAAGGCCGATTACCGCATCGTCCGTTTCGGCATCCTGTCGGGCGAGAACGAATCCGACCGCGTCGCCCGCTACACTCCGTTTCAGGAATATCTGGAAAAGACGCTGGGCGTTGAGGTCGAGATTTTCACCGCCGGAAACTATGACGGCGTGATCCAGGCGCTGGCCGCCGGACAGATCGAGTTTTCCTTTCTCGGCTCGTCCGCCTATGCCGCCGCCTATACCGAAACCGACGGCGGCGTCGTCCCGTTGCTGACCTCGGTTCAGGACGACGATTCGACCGGATATTATTCTGTGATCGTGGTGCGCTGTGATTCCGGCCTGAAGACCATCGACGATCTGAAGGGCAAGACCCTTGCCTTCGCCGACCCCGACAGCACCTCGGGCTACAACGTCCCCTACTACAACCTGGTCCAGCAAGGCTATCAGCCCGAGGAATTCTTTGCGGCCATCCCGTTCTCAGGCAGCCACGAAGCCGGGGTTGCAGGTGTGGTCAACGGCCAGTTCGAGGCCGCCGCGACCTATATCAACAACGAAAAGAGCGGCATCCCGCAGCGAATGGTGACCAAGGGCATGATCAAGGAAGGCGAGGCCTGCGTGATCTGGACCAGCCCGGAAATCACCTCGGGCCCCTTCACCGCACGCGCCAACCTTCCGCAAGGTCTGATCGACGAGATGACGGCGGCTGTCCTCGCCACGCCCACCGCCGCGCCCGAGGCCTTCAAGGAAATGTCCGGGGCGGACGACTCGACCGCAAAGGGCTATGTCGCGGTGAATCACGACCGTTATCAGTGGATTGTCGACATGCGCGCCTGGTTCAAGGCAAACCGCAAGGGCTGATCCTTGATCCAACGCGATAAGGGCGGGCCAACTTGGCCCGCCCTGGCCCAGCCGGGAATACCAGATGTCCACAGCCATCCTTGCCTTTGAACGCGATTACGCCGTCCAACGCCGTCATGCCCGCCTGACCTTTGCCGCCGTGACGGGGGTGATGGTCGTGCTGTTCTTGCTGACGGCAGAGGCGTCGAACTTCTTCAAGATCACACAAGTCACCCTGGCCGACGGAACCCGCGCCGAGCGTTGGGTGATCGGTGCCGGCCTGCCGCGCCTTGGCGAATACATCACCAAGACAATCCCGCAGTTGCGCTGGGCGACCCTGGGCCACGACCTCGCCGTCTGGTTCTCACGTTGGGAAGTCTGGGCGCAACTGCTGTTGGAAACCGTGCTGATTGCCTTCATGGCGACGGTCTTGGGTGTGATCGGCGGGTTCATCCTGTCGTTTCCCGCCGCGCGCAACCTTGCACCCAACCGCTGGATATTCTGGCTGTGCCGTCGCTACCTTGAAATCGCCCGCACGGTGCCAGAGCTGATCTTTGCGCTGATCTTTGTCTTCTGCTTTGGCGTCGGACCGCTGGCCGGGGTGCTGGCCATTGGGCTGCATACGGCAGGCTCGCTGGGCAAGCTGTATTCCGAGGCCAATGAAAACATCGACATGCGACCACTGGACGGGGTCAAGGCGGCCGGTGGGTCATGGTTTGACATGGTCCGCTATGGGGCCGTGCCGCAGGTGCTGCCCAATGTCCTCAGCTATACCCTGCTGCGCTTCGAAATCAACGTGCGGGCATCGTCCATCATCGGCTATGTCGGCGCGGGTGGGCTGGGCCAAGAGTTCCGCACCGCCATGTCCTATCAGGACTACACCGATCTTTCGGCCTTGTTCGTCATCATTCTGGTGACTGTGACGGTGATCGACCGTCTGTCCGAAATGCTGCGCCACCGCGTCATCGGATTGGAGGAACGGGCATGACACCTCACATCGTCACCACAACTGAAATCGCCTTGGCCCGCGCGGCCCACCCCCTGGCCTTTCGGGCCCCCCTGTCCGTGCGTGTGCGCCGGGCCGCCGTCCTGACCGGCCTGGTGCTGCTGTTTTGCTGGTGCCTTTACGATTTCAATTTCTCGCCCGCCCGCATCTGGGAAGGGCTGGGCCGCCTCGGCCGGGTGCTGTCCTTCATGTTTCCGCCGCATATCTGGACCGAATGGCGCGAATTCGCCGAGATCCTGAAAGGTCTGGGCGAAACCCTGTCGATGGCCTTTCTGGGCACGCTGCTTGGCGCGATCATTGCCTTTCCGCTGTCGTTTCTGGGGGCCCGGAACATCAACCGCCTGCCCATCTTTCGCTTTGCGGTGCGGCGCGGGTTCGACTTTATCCGCGCCTTTGAAACCTTGATCCTTGCGCTGATCTTCATCCGCGCGTTCGGCCTTGGGCCGCTGGCCGGGGTGCTGGCCATCGCAGTCGGTGAAATCGGCGTCCTGGCCAAGCTTTATGCCGAGGCGATCGAGAACACGTCCAACAAACCGGTGGACGGCGTGGTCGCATCCGGTGGCAGCCGCACCCAATCCATCCGCTTTGCGGTGATGCCGCAGGTCGTGCCGGTCTTGTTGTCGATCACGCTTTACAACTTCGAATCCAATGTCCGCTCCGGAACCATTCTGGGCATCGTCGGTGCGGGGGGCATTGGCTTCCTGCTGGCCGACCGGATCGGCGCCTACCGCTGGGACGAAGCCTGGTCGATCATCTTCCTGATCATCGCGATGGTCTATCTGATCGACTGGCTCTCTGGCCGGGTTCGCGCGCGTTTCATCGGAACATGGGAGGGAACCAGATAATGACCTATGCCGTCGAAATCGTCGTGCCGGGAACTGAGGGTCCGGTCTTTGCCCCAGCGGGCGTGTCCTCTCCGGCGTCTGTCTGCAGTGGCTGCACCGTGACGGGGGGCCGGGTAGAGCGACTGAGTGAAGCGACTTCTGGTCAAGAAGTGCTGCTGGTGGCGCCCGAGGGGGCCGAAGTGACCTTTCGTTATGACTATTCCGGCCAACCCGGCACCTATCCCGAGGCGATATTCCATCCCGTCCCGTCACGCTATACCCGCGCAGCCCCTGCCCTGGAGGAGGAGGCGCGCCAGATTGCCGGAACTGGTGACGATCTTGCCCGCGCCCTCCGCATCGCCCGCGCCACGGCTGAACGGTTTGACTATGGCCACCCAGAGCGGAAATTCACGGACGGCTTCGACCATGTTCCGCATCTGACCTGCCGCCTGACCGAAGGCTCCTGCGTCGACATCCACACCTACTTTCTTGCCTCGCTCCGCGCAGCCGGGATCGAGGCGGGCTATGTCGTCGGCTATTTCTTCCCCGAGGTCGGCGACTGCACCAGCGGGCATTGCTGGGCAGTCACCCGCATCGGCGGGCAGACGCAGGAATGGGACATCTCGCATTTCCTGCAAATCGGACGGCGCG
>CAMBWO010000002.1 GCA_945871285.1 Pseudorhodobacter antarcticus
GGCATCTGGGAGGCCAAAAAGATCGCCGCCATGGCCGAGGTGTTCAACGCCGAAATGGCCCCGCACCTCTATGCGGGCCCGGTGGAATGGGCGGCCAACATCCATTTCGCCACCTCGATCCCCAACCTGCTGATCGCCGAAACCATCCAGACCGGCGGCGATTTCCACCTGAAACTGATCAAGAACACCATCACCTTCGACGATGGCTACATCATCCCCCCCGAGGCCCCCGGTCTGGGCATCGACTTTGACGAAGACCTCGCCCGCGCCCACCCGTTCAACGGCACCGGCCTGCATCTGCAAATGCAAGAGGCCCCCTGCGACTACCGCCACGGCAACCGCTTTGCCGGGGGGGCACCCGCGCCTTCGACATGAAAAAGGGCGGGAAAACCCCCGCCCCCTTCATCTTTTCACAAATATCCTGCAGGGGTGCGGGGATGCAAAATCCCCGCTCCTACCTGTCAGCTTGCGCTCTCGACGCCTTTGACGAACCAGTCCATCATCGCCAACTGCTCCAGCGTCATCACTTCGCCGGCCTTGACCCGCTCCACCCCGTCCTGGTCCAGGATCGGGCCGGTAAAGATGTCGAAGGTGCCTGCCATATAGCCCGCCTTGACCTCATCCGCCGCGGCAACCGCCTCGGGGGTGACAGCGGCGCTGTAGGGCGAGATGACGACCGTGCCGTCAACCATGCCATCCCAGGTGTCGGTCGAGGTCCAGGTGCCATCCACAATCGCCTGCGCGCGCAGGATGTAATAGGGGCCCCAGATGTCCTCGATCGCGGTCAGATGCGCGGTCGGTGCAAAGGCCGACATGTCGGCACCCTGACACAAGCCGAACAGACCCTTCTGCTCCAGAATCTGCAACGGCGCAGGGCTGTCGGTGTGGGTGGTGACGAAATCGCAGCCCAGGTTGACCAGCGTCTCGGTCGCGGCGGCCTCTTTCGGCGGATCGAACCAGCTGTCGATCATCACGACCTTGACCACGGCCGCCGGGTTTTGCTTTTGCGCCGCCAGCGCGAACGAGTTCACGCCCAACACCACTTCCGGAATCTTGAACGACCCCAGATAGCCCAGCACGCCAGTCGTGCTCATCTTTCCGGCAATCGTGCCCAGAACGGCGCGGCCTTCATGGAACCGGCTGTTGTAGGTCGCCACGTTGTCGGCGCGCTTGAAGCCTGTGCAATGCTCGAACTTGACGTCCGGGAATTCCTTGGCCACTTCCAGCGTCTGGTCCATATAGCCAAACGAGCAGGTAAAGATCAGCTTGCAGCCCTGCTGTGCCAGATCGCGCAGCACCGGAATTGCGCTTGCATCCTCGGCCACGTTCTCGACATAGACCGTCTCGACCTTGTCGCCCAAGGCAGCATCCACCGCCTCACGGCCCTTGTTATGTGCCCAGGTCCAGCCAAAGTCGCCGATCGGGCCCAGAAAAATAAAGCCGACCTTGACCTTGTCTTGCGCGAATGCGGGTGCGCCCACCAAGGTGGCACCGGCAACAGCGCCCGCCCCCTTGATCAGCGTCCGTCTTGAAATTGTCGTCATGGATCACTCCTGTTGGTTTCTTGTCAGGTCGAAGGAAGAAACGGTTTTCCCAGACACGCCGGGGCATTGCTGCCCGCCGTGCCACGGGCCGAGATGAACGTCAGGGCAACAACCGTCATGACGTAGGGCATAGCCGCCCAGAATTGCGACGGCAAGAACGAGAACCCGGCCGCCTTGGCATAAAGCTCCAACGCCATCAGTATGCCAAAGAAATAGGCACCAATCAGCAACCGCCCCATCCGCCAGCCGGCAAAGACGACCAGCGCCAAGGCAATCCAGCCCCGCCCCGCCGTCATCTCCTCGGCCCACATCGGCGTGATGACCATGCTGAAATAGGCCCCGCCAATCCCCGCCATCGCCCCGCCAAAGGCAATCGCGCCATAGCGGACCTTGCGGACGGAATAACCAATGCTGTGCGCGCTCAGGTCATTCTCGCCCACCGCCCGCAAGATCAGCCCGGCCCGCGTCGATTTCAGGAACCACGCCGTCAAGGGCACCATGATCAGCGCGAAATAGACGATGGGCGAATAGCCGAAGAACAGCTGCCAGATCGGGTCCTTGGCCAGCGACGCCGGGAACAGCGACCCGAACGGCATCACGATCCGCCCGGTAAACCCCACCCCCAACAGCGACGACAACCCCGGGCCAAAGATGGTCAGCGCAAGTCCCGTCGCAACCTGATTGCTGTTCAGCTGCAACACGAACACCGCAAACAACATCGACGCCGCGGCCCCGCCCGCCGCAGCCCCCAGAATGCCCACCCACGGGTTGAACGTCATCACCGTCACCGCAAAGCCGGAAATGGCGCCCATCAGCATCATCCCCTCGACCCCCAGGTTCAACACCCCCGCCTTTTCCACCACCAATTCCCCAATCCCGGCCAGCAGGATCGGCGTGGTCAGTCCGACAATGGTGATGATCGCCAAAATGATGAACTCGGCGCTCATGCCACGGCCCCCTTGACCAGTTTGATGCGGTAGCGCACCAGAATGTCGCTTGCCAATATCAAGAACAGCATCATCGCCTGGAATATCCCCGCCGTCGAACTGGGGATCTTGACCGAGGTCTGCGCCATCTGCCCGCCCACATAGGTCACGGCCAGCACGATCCCCGCAATCAAACAGCCAATCGGGTTCAACCGCCCCAGAAAACACACGATGATCGCGGTAAACCCGTACCCCGAGGCGAACCCCAGATCCATCTTGTGCAGCACCCCGGTAAACTCCAACGCCCCCGCCAGGCCCGCCATGCCGCCCGAGATGATCATCGCCAGCCAGATCGTCTGCTTGCCATCAAACCCGCCATGCCGCGCCGCATTGGGCGCCGACCCCACCACCCGCACCTGAAAGCCAAACACCGACCGCGACATCAGATACCAGAACACGAACGGCAAGATCACCGCCACCAGAACCCCCAGATGCACCGTGCTGGTGCCCAAAACGGGCAAGGTCTGGCTGTCCACCAACGGCGCGGTCACCGGAAAATTGCGCCCCTCGGGGTCCTTCCACGGCCCGCCGACCAGATAGCTCAGCGCATGGCCCGCGACATAGGTCAGCATCAGGCTGGACAGAATCTCATTCACACTGAACCGCGTGCGCAACCCCGCCGGCACCGCCGCCCAAGCCGCCCCGCCGATCACCCCCGCCGCCACCATCAGCGTCACCACCACCGGCCCGCCCATCGTGCCAAAGGCCAACCCCACCCCGGTCGCACACAGCGCGCCGACGATATACTGCCCCTCGGCCCCGATGTTCCAGACCTGCGCCCGGTTCGCCACCGACAAACCCAGCGCGATGATGATCAACGGCGCCGCCTTGACCGCCACATCCTGCCATTTGTAACTGGTGATCAGCGGGGTGATGAAAATATCCGTCACCGCCTTGAACCCGTCGATCCCCAGCAGATCAAACACCACAATCCCGATCAGCATCGTGACCAGAACCGACACGACCGGCGTCACCACCAGCATCGCCATGCTGGGTTCGCGCCGCTTTTCCAGTTTAATGCGCATGGGTGTTCTCCCCCACCGGCTCGGAACCGTGAATGCCACCCATCAGCAACCCGATCTCCTCGATCCTGGCATCCGCCACCGCCATTGCGGGCGACAAGCGCCCCTCGTTGATCACCGCCAAGGTGTCGCACAGCGACAAAAGCTCGTCCAAGTCCTGGCTGATCACCACAATCGCCGACCCCTGCGCCGCCAGATCGACCAGCGCCTGATGTATCGCCGCCGCAGCCCCCGCATCCACCCCCCAGGTCGGCTGCGACACCACCAGCACATCAGGTTTTTGCAAAATCTCGCGCCCCATGATGAATTTCTGCAAATTCCCGCCCGACAGACTTTCGGCAAAGGCCCCCGGCCCCGTCGCCTTGACGGCAAACACCTCGATCACCTCACCGGCATAGGTCCGCGCGGCTTGGGCGTTGATCATGCCGCCCCGCACCATGCCCATGCGGTCCCGCCCGGTCAAAATCGCATTGTCCGCCAGCGAAAAATCCGGCACCGCCGCATGGCCGTTGCGCTCCTCGGGGACCGACGCCATGCCCACCAGCCGCCGCGCCTTGGCCGACAGGCGGCCAATCTCGGCCCCGCTGACCGTGATCGCGCCATGGTCCTGCACCGGCACCTCACCCGACAGCGCCATCATCAGCGCGTTCTGCCCGTTGCCCGCCACACCCGCGATGCCAAAAATCTCACCCGCCCGCACCGAAAACCCGATGTCGCGCAGCGCCGTGCCGAACGGCCCGTCCTTGGGCACGCTCAACCCCCGCGCCACCAGCTTCTCCGCGCCAAAGACGCGCCCCGGCTTGCGCTGAATTTCCTTCAGATTGCCGCCGATCATCTTTTCCGCCATCGACCGGCTGGTTTCCACCGATGGATCACAGGTATCGACCAGCTTGCCGCCGCGCAGGATCGTCGCCGAATCGCACAACGCCTTGATTTCATGCAATTTGTGGCTGATGTACAGGATCGAACAGCCCTCGGACGCCAACTGCCGCAGCACGACGAACAGCTGCTCCACCTCTTGCGGGGTCAGCACCGAGGTCGGCTCATCCATGATCAGCAGGTTGGGGTTCAGCAGCAATGCCCGCACAATCTCGATCCGCTGCCGCTCGCCCACCGACAGGGTCGAAACAATCCGATGCGGCTCCAGCTTCAGCCCATACTGCCCCATCACGGCCAGAATCTTCGCCTCCAGATCGCGGGCTGCTATGCTGGCATCCATCCCCAGCGCGATGTTTTCCAGCACGGTCATCGCCTCGAACAGCGAAAAATGCTGAAACACCATGCCAATGCCCAGCTTGCGCGCCGCCTTGGGGTTGGCCACCGTGATCCGCTGGCCGTTCCAGCGAATTTCCCCGGCATCGGGCTGCATGATGCCGTAAATCATCTTGACCAGTGTCGATTTTCCCGCGCCATTCTCGCCCAGCAATGCATGAATTTCCCCGGGGCGAACCGAGAAGCTGACATGGTCATTCGCCAGAACGCCGGGAAAGCGTTTGGTAATGCCGTTCAATTCCAGTCTTGGGGTCAGGCTGTCCTCCATCGCGGCGCTCATCCCGCTGCCCCATGCTGAACGCCCGGACCTGACCTGCCCAGCCCGCGCGCATTTGAAACAGCTTCAAGTTTCATCCACATCTGACGCGCCGCGCCGACATGGGGCCGCCGTCCGGTGCACCCAGTTTCCAAGCCGTTCCCCATCCTGTCCCCTCGCTTGTTGCGCTGCGGGGGTTGGGGTCAGGCTAGACTGGAAAACGTGCAACCGACAAGACTTTCATCAGGATAGCGGCCCGAATAAACGGCATCTGCCTGTTTTCTGCGTTTTTACTTGAATCCGCCGCCCGTCCCGGCGACGATTTGCGCAACTTGTCCTCTGGGGGTCCGACCATGCTTGATCACGAAGCTTTCCTGCGCCTTGCCATCGCCGAGTCGCGCAAGGCGCGCGAGGCGGGCAATCACCCCTTTGCCAGCATCCTCGTGGGGCCCGACGGCACCATCCTGATGACCCAGCACAACGCCTATATGCCCGACCACGACATGACCGGCCACGCCGAACGCGTGCTGATGACCCGCGCCTCGACCAGCCTGCCGCCCGCCCTGCTGCGCGAATGCACGATCTATACCAGCGCCGAACCCTGCGCGATGTGTGCCGGCGCGATCTACTGGACGGGTCTGAAACGCGTGGTCTACGGCCTGACCGAAAAAGATCTCAAGGCGATCACCGGCGACCACCCCGAAAACCCCACCCTCGACCTGCCCTGCGAGGTGGTCTTTGCCGCCGGTCAGCGCCAGGTTGAGGTGATCGGCCCCATGCTGGAGGCCGAGGCCGCCGCGGTGCACGAGGGGGCGTGGGGCTGAGTTATACCTAACATAGGGTTAACGAAAATCGCCAACCCTATGAAATATAACGGTTTTCAAAAGTGTCCACGCGCGGACACTCAAATTTTCGGCGCAAAATCCCGCCCCCCATCAATTTCCGCTGGCCGCCCCTCCAGGAAAAGCTGCCCAATCTGCGGGGCGGTGCGGGCAATCACGCGGCCCCTGCGGATCACGGCCAGCCTGACCGGCTTCAACCGCAACGCCTCGGCCGGGTCGCGCGCCTGCAAGATCACCAGATCGGCGTTGCAGCCCTTTTCCAGCCCATAGCCCTGCAACCCCATCGTCCGGGCCGAATTGACCGTCAGCGCGTCGAATATGCGGGATTTATCCTCCATCGAGGCCATCTGGGCCACATGGATCGCCATGTGGCCCACCTCCAGCATGTCGCCCTGCCCCATCGAATACCACGGGTCCATCACGCAATCATGGCCGAAAGACACGTTGATCCCGGCCTCCATCAACTCCTTGACCCGCGTCATGCCCCGCCGCTTGGGATAGCTGTCGTGCCGCCCTTGCAGCATGATGTTGATCAGGGGGTTCGGGATGACATTCATCCCCGCCTCCGCGATCAGCGGAATCAGCTTGCTGACATAATAGTTGTCCATCGAATGCATCGACGTCAGATGCGACCCCGCCACCCGCCCCTGCAACCCAAAGCGCACCGTCTGCTGGGCCAAGGTCTCGACATGCCGGCTCAGCGGATCGTCCGTCTCATCGCAATGCATGTCCACCGGCAAACCCCGGTCGGCGGCAATGCGGCACAACGCCTCGACCGAAAGCCGCCCCTCCTCCATCGTCCGTTCAAAATGCGGGATGCCGCCGACGATATCAGCCCCCATGTCCAGGGCGCGGTTGAAGGCCGCAACCCCCTCGGGCGCCCGGAAATACCCGTCCTGCGGAAAGGCGACGATTTGCAGGTCCAGATAGGGCTTTACCCGCTCCCGCACCTCGATCATCGCCTCGATCGTCACCAGTCGCGGGTCCGAAGTGTCAACATGGGTGCGCACCGCCAGCAACCCCTGCGTCACCGCCAGATCACAATAGCGCAGCGCCCGTTCCACCAGCGCCTCACGCGTCAAGGTCGGCCGCAACTCACCCCACAGCGCAATCCCCTCCAACAAAGTGCCCGACCGGTTCATCCGGGGCAGGCCCAGCGACAAGGTCGCATCCATGTGAAAATGCGGGTCAATGAAGGGCGGCGTCACCAAACGCCCCGTCGCGTCGATCTCCTCCCGCGCCGTCGCGTCGATCCTGACCCCGACGGCCGCGATGGTCGCGCCCATGACCGCAATGTCGACCCCGCTGCGCCCGTCAGGCAGATTGGCGTTCCGGATGATCAGATCAAACATGCTGTGGCCTTCCCCGCTGTCCAGCGTGACTATCCCCCGATAAACCCGGCCTGTGCAACTGCCGACGCACCAAAAGCACCGGCTGGCTGCCAGGCATCGCTGATCCGTTGGATCACGGCAGGGTCCGGCCGCAGTTCGGGCAATGAAAACGCGCCCCGCGGTCCGTTAACCAAGGGTTAACCAAACCACAGCAGAGTGCGGGGATGAGATGGCTTATCCCCCTGATCTTGCTCGCCGCCTGCGGCGCACAGCCCTCGCCCACCATGCTGGGGGCCGAGCGGCGCGATGTCGTCGCTTCCGGGCGCAGCTACGCCGTGTTCTGGACCCCACGCCGGGTCGAGGTGATCCGGCTTGGTTGGGCCTCACCGGGTGAGCATCAGGGGATACGGGCGACGATGCTGGACCTGATCCCGCAGGTCACGGGATGCCGGCTGAACGAGCGCAGCATCACCGGGGACTCCGGCGAAATGCGCGGCGCGATCACTTGCCCGAGGGGCCCTTGACCAAAAGGACATAGCCCGCATAAACCCCTGACCCCAAGAACAAAATCCCCCAGAACGGCTCTTGAAACCAGAACTCGGCCAGACCCCACAGGGTGGGCAGGATGAAGGTCGCCCAGCGGCGCCAAACCGGGGCAAAGAACGGGTCGTCGGCATCCAGAATTTTTTTCATGCGCGCACTCTAGTCGATCCCGCCGCGGCTTGCCAAGGCACGGCCTTCATCTTGCCTGGGCCGCATGCTACGTTACGCTTGGGCGGACCGCCGAACCTCGGTCACGCCAAAGGGGGACGCTGCGATGTCATTTTTTGGTTTTCTGTCAGTTCTGATCATCGGTGGCATCAGCGGCTGGCTGGCGGGGCGCTTGGTCACAGGCTACGGCTTTGGTTTGATTGGAAATATTGCCGTAGGAATCGTGGGCGCCCTTGTCGCGCAACTGCTGTTCCCGCGCATTGGCCTCGGCTTTGGCGGCGGGGCGTTCTCCGACATCGTGCGGGCCACCTTTGGCGCAGTGATCCTGCTGGTGCTGATCCGGGTTGTCAGGCGCGCCTGATCATCCGCAATAGGACCCAGGCCGCGCAAGTTGCGAACAGGCCTCGATGCGGGTGCGGTTGAAATCGGTGGCCGTGCTGGCGAACATCTGGTTGCCATTCACGTTGGTTCCCAGACCCGCGCCGACCTGCGTATAGCCTTTGGCCGAATCCTGCGCCTGCCGCACACCCAGATGGGCGGCCTGCGCGATCTGGGCCAGGGCCGCCTCGCGCTTTTTCGGATCGTCCGAGGACCGCAGCAAGACCGTTTTCAATTCCGCCCGCAGGGTGGTGACGCTGGCGCGTTGGCGTTTGACATCGGCCGCCGCGCGGGCCTTGACCTCGGCGGCCTGCGCCCGAGCCGAGGCATTGTTGGCCTTGATCTCGTTCTGCATGCTCAGCCAATAGCCGGTCAGACCCCCGGCAACGGCCCCGGCGATCATCGCCTGATCCGCATTGCCGCCGTTCTGCTTGGCCAAAAGGTTGCCCAACAAGGCTCCGGCCAAGGCACCGCCCACCACAGTTTGCACGCGACGCGCCTTGATTTCATTGGCTTTGCATAACAATCGCACCGATTCCAGCGTGGGATTGGCGCAGTCCAGTTTGGCGACCGCCGGGTGAGACCACAACAACAAGGCGGACAAGATCAGGGCCTTGCGCATGCTATCCTCCGGAGCTCCAAAATCCAAGGATGCAGCGAATATGCCCGTAACGCAACCGTGATGATCAGCGCCGCCGCGGTTTGCCGCCCCGCTGACCCGGCCTGCCCCCGGTCGACCGCCCTGTGGTTTTCACCGCCGCATCCACGGCCGCGTCGACCGCCGATTGCCGCGCCAGCGGGTCGTCGGCCACGGCCAGTTCGACCGCCTCCAACCGCTTGACCTCGTCGCGCAGGCGGGCGGCCTCCTCGAAGTCAAGGTTTTCGGCCGCCTTCCGCATCGCCTTGCGCATCGCGTCCAGATGGGCGGCCAAATTGGGGCCGATCAAGGGCCCGTCGATCTTGGCCGTCACGCGGGCCTGATCGGTGTCGCCCTGCCACAATCCATGCAGCACGTCATCGACGTTTTTCTTGATGGTCGTGGGGGTTATGCCGTGTTCAAGGTTATAGGCGACCTGCCGTTCGCGCCGACGGGTCGTCTCGGCAATGGCGCGCTCCATGCTGCCGGTGACGCGGTCGGCATACATGATCACCCGGCCATCCACATTCCGCGCCGCCCGCCCGATGGTCTGGATCAATGAGGTTTCCGAGCGCAGGAAGCCTTCCTTGTCGGCGTCCAGAATGGCGACCAGACCGCATTCCGGGATGTCCAACCCCTCGCGCAGCAGGTTGATGCCGACCAGCACGTCAAACGTCCCCAACCGCAAATCCCGCAAGATTTCAATACGTTCCAGCGTGTCGATGTCGCTGTGCATATAGCGGATGCGGATGCCCTGTTCGTGCATGTATTCGGTCAGATCCTCGGCCATACGCTTGGTCAGGGTGGTGACAAGGGTGCGGTAGCCAGCCTTGGCAACCCGGCGCACCTCATCCAGCAGGTCGTCCACCTGCATCTCGACAGGGCGAATCTCGATCTGGGGGTCAACGAGGCCGGTTGGCCGGATCACCTGTTCGGTGAAGGCGCCGCCGGTCTGTTCCAACTCCCACGCCGCCGGGGTGGCGGATACGAAAATCGACTGCGGGCGCATCGCGTCCCATTCCTCGAACTTCAAGGGGCGGTTGTCCATGCAGGACGGCAGACGGAACCCGTGTTCGGCCAGAACGAACTTGCGGCGGTAGTCGCCCTTGTACATGCCACCGATCTGCGGGACCGAGACGTGGGATTCGTCCGCAAAAACAATGGCATTGTCCGGGATGAACTCAAACAGCGTCGGCGGCGGCTCGCCCGGCGCACGGCCCGTCAGATAGCGGGAATAGTTCTCGATCCCGGCGCAGGCCCCGGTCGCCTCCATCATCTCGATGTCAAAATTGGTGCGCTGTTCCAGCCGCTGCGCCTCGAGCAGCTTGCCCTCGGCGACAAACTGGTCCAGCCGCTGCTGCAACTCGAACTTGATGGCCTTGGTCGCCTGCTGCATCGTCGGGCGTGGCGTGACGTAGTGGCTGTTGGCATAGATGCGGATCTGGGTAAAGCTGTCGGTCTTGACCCCGGTCAGCGGGTCGAATTCGACAATCGATTCAAGCTCCTCGCCAAAGAACGACAGGCGCCAGGCCCGGTCCTCCAGGTGGGCGGGCCAGACCTCGAGGCTGTCGCCGCGCACCCGAAAACAGCCGCGCTGAAACGCCTGATCGTTGCGCTTGAAGGCCTGCGCCACCATCTCGGCCACCACGCGCCGCTGGTCATAGGATTGACCCACGATCAGATCCTGCGTCATCGCGGAATAGGTTTCCACCGACCCGATGCCATAGATGCACGACACCGAGGCCACGATGATCACATCGTCCCGCTCCAGCAGCGACCGCGTGGCCGAATGGCGCATCCGGTCGATCTGTTCGTTGATCTGGCTTTCCTTTTCGATAAAGGTGTCAGACCGGGCGACATAGGCCTCGGGTTGGTAATAGTCGTAGTAGCTCACGAAATATTCGACGGCATTGTCCGGGAAAAACCCTTTGAATTCCGCATAAAGCTGCGCCGCCAGCGTCTTGTTCGGCGCCAGGATCACCGCCGGGCGCTGGGTCTCCTCGATCACCTTGGCCATGGTAAAGGTCTTGCCGGTGCCTGTGGCGCCGAGCAGAACCTGATCATGCTCGCCCGACAGAATACCCTTGGCCAGTTCGGCAATCGCCGTGGGCTGGTCGCCCGCCGGTTGAAACGGCGTCTGCATCCGAAACCGCCGCCCGCCCTCCAACTTGGGACGGGTCAGGACGTCGGGACGTTCGGCAAGGGCGTTGGTGTTGTTGTGGGGCATCTGATTCCCTCCGGCACCCCAATGTATTCCGTTTTTGTTCACGGGGAAGGGGGCAGTTGCACAAGGTTAACCAATCCTGACGAAACGTTACCGAAACGGCTTCAATCTTATGGAAAAGGCCGCAAAACCCTGCATCTTTCAGTTGATATACATGGCGTTTCCGGCCAGATTGTCCAGGCAAGCAGCAAATGCCGCTGTCGGCTGGTTGCACCACACACCCCACCCACTCCCGTAACCAGCCGACAGCAACGCCACCCGGACTGAACGGACTTGCACTTTCCCCCCAGTTTCGGAATAAAGCGAGCAGTCCCAACCCCCCCGAGGTTCCCATGCGCGCACGCATCTACCAACCCGCCAAGACCGCCATGCAGTCCGGCACCGCCAAGGCCAAGGGCTGGGTGCTGGAGTTTGCGCCGGATACGGCCCGCGCGGTGGACCCCTTGATGGGCTGGACCTCGTCCGACGACACGCAGGCGCAGGTGCGCTTGCGGTTTGACACCCGTGAGGCGGCAGAGGCCTATGCGCAAGAGCGCGGGATCACCTGCGATGTGACGGACCCCAAGCCGCGCAAACCCATTATCCGACTGCGCGGCTATGGTGAGAATTTCGCGACCGACCGCAAGAGCGTTTGGACGCATTGACTGCCCACCCGCCCTGACCGGGGCCTTTTTGAAAATGAGGGGTTTCATATGACCAGAGCAGCTATCCTCGCCGTCCTGCCGCTTGTCTTTGCCGGCAGCACCGCCTTCGCCGAAGCCACCGATGAGGGGGCCGCCCGGCTGACACAGGTTTTCCAGACCTACCTCGGCACGGTCGAGGGGGTCGTGACGGTTGCCGTCGCTGGCGACAGCTATACCCTGACGCTGGACGCCGCCCCTTTTGCCGCCCTGGCCGCCGAGAATGGTGGCTCTGCCAGCGTCTCGCCGATGGTGATGACCCTGACCGACAATGGCGACGGCACCTGGGACGTGACGCAGGATCAGCCGCTGACGCTGGCCTTTGCCGTGCCGGGCCAGGTCGATGTCAAGGCCGACATCGCATCCTTCACCTCCGAAGGGGTGTTTGACGAGGCGTTGATGAGCTTTACCTCCTCGACCTCCGAAATGACCAACCTCACGATGGTGCAAAAGATCACCGATCCGACCGCGGGCGAGATGACGTCCAACGTGACCGTGGCCTCTGCGACGTATGAGACGACCGGCGTGGCCGGGGCGGCAGGCGGCGTCGACAACACCGTGAAGATGGAGTTGACCGGCCTCACCCAGGATTTCCTGGTTCCCGCCACCGAGGGCATGCCGGCGATGCCGGTGACGATGACCGCCGAAACCATGGTGCAAACCGGCAAGATCGACGGCCTGCGTCCGGATGCGTTTTATCAGATGATGGCCTGGTTCGTCGCCAACCCGTCCGAAGAGGCGATGCTGGCTCAGCGGGCCGGGATGAAGTCGATCCTTCAGGCCGGCCTGCCATTGTTTGGCGCGATGACGACCACCAGCACCGGCAAGAACATCGCCGTGACCACGCCGATGGGCGGGGTCAGCATGGCCGAAATCGGCATTGACGTCGACGTGAACGGCCTGGTCGCCGATGGCAAGTTGCGCGAGGCGATTTCGGTCAAGGGTCTGACCTTGCCCACCGAAATGATCCCGCCATGGGCCGTGCCGATCCTGCCCAAGGACATCTCGTTCGACTTCCAGGTCACCGATTTCGACGCCGCTGCCGCGGCGAATGTCGCGATGGGCCTGTTCGACTTGCCCCCCGGCACCGAACCCGACGACGCGTTCAATGCCGCTCTGCTGGCCGCCCTGCTGCCCAAGGGCACCGTGACCATCGGCCTGAACCCGGGCGGCATTTCGGGCGACGGCTATGCGCTGACCTATCAAGGGGCGATGGTGGCCGGTCCCGAAACGGAAATCCCGACCGGCACCGCCACGATCACCCTGACCGGGATCGAAACCTTGCAAGCCGCACTGGACGCCGCCCCCGAGGATATCAAAGGCCAGGCGATGATGGGCGTCGGCATGGCGCAAGGCATGGCGAAACCCGGCCCCAACGGAGAATTGGTCTGGGAGATTGACGCCAGCGTCCCCGGCAGCCTGTCTGTGAACGGCATGCAGATGATGGGCGGCAACTGATGGACGGGGCGCGCCTGACCATCGCCAGGGAAAGCCCGCTTGGGCCGGACCTTGCGCTGCTGATGGCGCGCCACACCATCGACATGCACGCCGATACGCCACCCGAAAGCATCCACATGATGGATGCCAGCCAGTTGGCCATCGCCAGCGTGGCGTTTTACGTGATGCGGCTGGACGGCAAAGTCGTCGCCATGGGCGCCTTCAAACAGTTCGACGGCCCCCACGCCGAGATCAAGTCGATGCATGTCCTGTCCGAAAACCGCGGTCAGGGCCTGTCGCGGATTCTGCTGGACCATCTGGTCGCCGAGGCCAAGGCCGCCGGGATGACACGCCTGAGCCTCGAGACCGGCGCGCAATCCATGTTCGCCCCCGCCCACCGCCTCTACACCCGCGCCGGCTTCGCCGACTGCCCGCCCTTCGGCTCCTACCGCCTGGACGCCAATTCAGTTTTCATGACACTTACCCTTGCATGAAATCTGACTCTGCCGCAAAACACCAATAGCGGCTCCGTAGCTCAACTGGATAGAGCAAGGACCTTCTAAGTCCGAGGTTGAGGGTTCGATTCCTTCCGGGGCCGCCAAATCGATAACAGATGCCAATGAGGCATAAAGATGTACGAAAACGCGGCTTTCCTGAACACCCCCTGTCAAGTGATTTAACCGTGATCGTGCGCCACGCTGACGTGAGTGAGGCGCGGAGTGTCCTGAAGCTTTTGCTTTATCAAGAGAAAATGGCTATCGTACAACAAGGCACACGCAGTCTCGTCGCGTTTACAGCGGCAGTGTGGGCGAATTGCGCTCTGCAGCCCGCCAGATCGAGTGGCTACGCCAACTCGCGGAAAAGCCGGCAATCTGACCTTGGTTGGTGGCTTCGGCAGGCCTTCTACCGGAGAGCTGGGCTTCGAGCTTTTCGTTCCGGCCGATGAGGCGGCAGGGGTCTGGAATGCGCTCTTCCGCGCCGGGGGTGCCCATGGCCTGCGCCCCTACGGCGTGAACGCGATGTTCACCCTCGGGCTCGAGAAACTTTACCCCGCCCATGGTACCGACATAGACGAGAGCCTCACACCATTCCATCTCGGGACCGATGCTTTCATCAAGTTCGACAAGGGCGATTTCATCGGCCGCGAGGCACTGTTGCGGACCCGCGAGGCGGGCGTGAAGACCGCTTGGGTTGGGT
Source organism: Pseudorhodobacter antarcticus (assembly GCA_945871285.1). Taxonomy (GTDB): domain Bacteria; phylum Pseudomonadota; class Alphaproteobacteria; order Rhodobacterales; family Rhodobacteraceae; genus Stagnihabitans. The sequence continues at coordinate 14,518 of CAMBWO010000002.1, forward strand.
TGAGGCTGACAGGCGAGATCCCCGTCCCTGCCCAGACCCCGGTGATGGCCGAGGGCCGAGAGGTCGGCCGCATTACCTATTCCGGCAATGGCTATTCGGTGGGCGCGGTGCTGGCCACGGCGCATGTCGAAAGGGAATTTGCCACCGAGGGTGCCGAGGTCAGCGTCCTGGGCAAACCCGCGACGGTGGCGCGCAAGGCTTTCTTCGATCCCAAGGGCATGCGGCTGAAGTCTTGAGGAGGAGGTGCAGCCGGACTGAACTTACAGACAGAAGAGGGCGGTCCAAAGCGAACGGTCGACCGAGCTGTAGCACGTGATCCTGCTTCTCCCGTTGGGTCACTCCGGCATGCCGCAGCGACCCGGCATTGATCTTGCGGCGCGGGGAACTGCTACGATCGGAGGCGTGGTGTCGACCAACGCGGGTGGCATCATGGCGCATCGCTATGGGGTGATGCGCCATCGCGTGTTGGGGCTGGAGGCGGTGCTGCCCGATGGCACCATCTATTCCGACATGACCCGCGTGGTGAAGAACACGGGCGGCTATGATCTGAAGCACATCTTTATCGGCGCTGAAGGCACCCTTGGCATCGTCACGCGTGTGGTGATCAAGTTGGAGCCGCTGCCGCAGTCCACCGCCACTGTGATGCTGGGCCTGCCATCGGTGGCTGCGGCGTTGGAGGCGATCAGCTTCGCGCTGCGATCTGATGCCGGGCATTTGCGGGCGGCTGAAGGGCTGTGGCAGTCCTATATTCAACTGGCCGCCCAGGCGCAGGGCTGGTCAGAGCCAAGCTTTCCGCTGGATCAGCCGGTCTGTCTGTTGCTGATGCTGGGCAGTGCCAATCAAGCTAATCTGAGCGATGGTATCGAACAGATCTTTGCAGCCATCCTCGACAGCCACCCAACTGCCACGGGCATTGTCGCCGCGTCCAAACGCCAAGAAGCCGATTTGTGGCGATTGCGCGAAGACACCGATCAGCTGTACCGCGCCCATGCGGCGGCGCCATCCTATGATGTTTCGGTGCCGCTGTCCGAAATCGGGGCCTATGTTGACCATGTCATCAGCGGTCTGGCCCGGATCGACGCCCGTCTGGTGCCCTATGTCTTTGGGCATCTGGCCGACGGAAATCTGCATATCGTGCTGAACCGCGCCGGTCCGCTGGATGACGCCATATCCAGCGCAGTCGAGCATGTGCTTTACGCAAATCTGCGTGCCCTTGGCGGATCATTTTCTGCCGAACACGGGGTGGGGGCCAAACGCATATCCGGCACTTCTTTCGGTCAGCCCGGTTGATCATCCGGGTCTGGCGTGGGGGACGGAGATTTTCAGGCCCGCGATGGTGAAGGTGATCACCGGCGCGAGCGCTACGACCAATACAGGTATCGCGGCCACCGCCACTGGCTATGTCTCGGCCTTTGCTCGGGCGGCAATGGCGCAAGCGCGGGTTCTGCCCTTGGTGATGGAATGCGGCACGCTCAGCAGTGCCGAAATGCAGCGCCGGGTCGTGGACGACAACTGGCTGCATCTTTACGGCAAGCTCGAGTCCGAGCGCGGCCAGCGCATCAAGACAGACTTGGTGCATGGCTTCATTCCACAAGATGATAGCTGGCAACAGATCTGCCTTGCCACCAGTCCCAGTGTACCTCGCAAGATAATGGTTCCGGCGCCGCATCTCAGTACGGTCGCTGGCAGGCATCATCACGGTGCGTCCAGTGCATCGCCATGACGCGCAAGCGCCGTCGAGATCAATCTGGCTGATCGTCCCGCAGCTTTGGCAGCGCCACAAAAGACCTTCGGGCGCGGGCGTGAAGCGCAGGGCTGCAAGATTAAGGACATACCCGAAGCCACCCGGAATCAGAAGTCTATGACGTGGGCGCGTCGCCTCTTCCCAGAAGGCCGAAAGAATGTCTCGCGCCACTGAATCGCTCAGACCCAGCTGATCGACCATGAGCCAGATAGGTCGGTTGGGACGTCCTGCTTCCGGAAGCAAGGTCCGGAGGCGTTTGCTTGCATTGGTACGGGTCAGCGACCACGAAATGTCAGCGCTCGGCTGACTTTCACCCCAACTCGACTCGTCTGTCAGGTCGATCACCTCAAGGTTATTGATCGCCCGCGAATGTCTCATCAGGTCCAATAAAAACCTTACCAGAGCGGGGGCCAACGCCTGCCGGTCAGACGCCAGAAGTTCGGCCACACGTCGCGTGATAGCTGGGGTGCCCTCGTAACCAACCGTGGCCAAACCCAAAGACTCGAGCGACACCCGCAACGCGCCACCGCAGACTTCGGCCGCGACGAGTGCCGTCAACCTGTCTTTTGCAGCTGTTGTGCTCATCGGTTCGGGGTTCCGCCGATCATAGAGGCGGAAACCCTCACGCCGGAGCGCCCGCCAGACTCCGTCGCAAAGGCTTTGCAAGTCCAAGGGTTCATTGGCTTCGCGCTGAAGAGCCTTCACCATGGCCGAGCGGATTGCTTGATCCCTGGCAGTTCGTTCAAAGAAAGGGGCAAAAAATGCTGCATCCTGTCGGCTGTCGGCAAAGACCAGAAGGTTGCGTCCCTTCATCGGAGCGTCTGGTGCATGGCCGGGGGCGGGAGGCAGCGCCTCGATAAGCGCCTGCGCTGTCACAGCGGCAAGAGCATCGTCACCAGGGTGGATCGATGTGACCGGTTCCGCGAAGCGTCCCCCCGTGTGGCCGCCTGAGATGCACTTTCGTACATATCCTTTTCTCTGCGAGAACTGCGGCGCGTGAACAACGCCTTGATATGCCACCCAATCCCCCCGTCACCAACTTTCAGCTATAGCTCATGGCGGACGCGCCGGCGCGGCTGTTTGCCGAACTCTTGCCCTTCTTCATTCTCCAGATCGACCACTCCTCCTACGCCCGCTTCGAAGATCGTCCCTTCGGCAAGTGGGATGTGTGGATGAACGTTATCAACGTCGAGGCCGACCTTGGCACCACCGAGCAGGCGCTGTTCGCGGCCTTCTACGGCGAGGACCATGACTGGGGCAATGCGGGATGGCGCGAAATGGCCGCGTTCTCTTCCTGCGTCCTGAGACCGCTAGAATGGGCCGGTTTGCTTGCCGAGACCAGTGAAACGAACGCAGGCAAGCTTATGCACCACGTCTTCAAGACGCCACTGTGGCGCGCTTCTTTGAAACTGGACACCGACGACATTCTGAAGCCCGTGAAAGTTCAGTAGGCACTGGCCGATTTCGGCCCAGCCCTGCCGCTCGGACAACCCAAGATGACAGCTCCCGCGAATCTCAAGTTCTTTGAAGTGGACCCGACCCCGGAGCGAACGCGGCTGCAGTCCAACCTTCTCTGGGGCATAAAGCATTGATTTATAATGATGCCGTATATCTGAATGTATTTGCGGCGGATAACGGATGCAAACAACGGACCAAATCTGTGCCACCCGAACCGGACAGTCTCGTGGCTGATATCGATCCCGCGCTCATGCAACAGGTCCTCCACGTTGCCCAGCGACAGAGGGAACCGGATGTACATCATAACCGCCAAGCGGATGACTTCTGGGCTAGTCTTAAAGTAGCGAAAGGGGCTGCGTTTTGTCATCCGTTGAGGTTAGGCGACCGTCCAGCCCCACATAAGAATTTTGCGCTGACACTGCCCTGTGATCAAAGGCGATACGCTCTAATGCACCGCCGCATACATGACTTTCTGCTCCGTCGCCTCGGATGGAGTGAACTCCTCGACGATCCGCCCCTGCCGCGCAACCAGAATCCGGTCCGACAGGTTCATGATCTCGGGCAAGTACGACGAGATCACAATGACTGCCAGCCCATCATCTGCCAGACTCTGGGTCAGTTGGTGTATCTCGGCAATAGCCCCGACATCGACACCCCGGGTCGGTTCGTCAAAGATGACCAGCCTCGGTTTTTGCACCAGCGATTTGGCGATCACCACCTTTTGCTGATTTCCGCCCGACAGTTCGATCACTTGGGCATCGGCATTGATCGTCTTGATGTTCAGCTTCTTGCGCCACACCTCGGCCAGTGCGGCCATCTCGGCATAGCTGACGATCGCCGGCCCCTTGGCGGCAAGGCGGCCCAGATGCAGGTTCTGCGCGATCGACATCTGGTCAAAAAAGCCTTCCAGCTTGCGGTCCTCGGTCACATAGACCACGCCGTCCAGCACCGCATGGCGGGGCAGGCGATAGGTGACCGGGCGGTCCATCAACCGCACCTCGCCCCCGTTGAAGAAGTTGCGCTTCAGCACCCCGGCCACGATTTTGGCAGTCTCGGTCCGGCCTGACCCGATCAGGCCAAAGACCCCTGTCACCTGGCCCGCATAGACCGTGAACGAGGTGTTGCGCACCATCGACCCCATCGACAGGTTCTGCACCGACAGCACCTTTGCCCCCGGTGCGCGCACCTTTCCGGCGTGGCGCTGATACAGCGCCCCAGACAGCGTGCGCCCGACCATCGCCTGAATGATCTTGTCGCGGTCAAAGGCGCTGGCCTGATCGGTCACAACCAGTTCGCCATCCCGCAGGATGGTGATGCGGTCGGCGATCATCAGCGCCTCTTCGATGGCATGGCTGATAAACACAACGGCCACCCCGTCCTGCTGCAACCGTATGACCAGCGCAAAGAAATGGCGCTTTTCCTCGGGCGTCAGGGTCGCTGTCGGCTCATCAAAGATGATCAGCCGGGCTTTTTGCAGCACGGCGCGGGCAATTTCCACCATCTGCTTTTGTGCGGCCCCGAGATTGGCCACCATCGCCAACGGGTCCACGTTGAAGTTCAGCCGTTGCAGGAACTGCTGCGCCGCAATGGTCAGGCCGCGCAGGCGGTTGTAGTATTTCTCGTTGCCCAGATACAGATTCTGCGCCACCGTCATCGACGGGACAAGGCTGGTTTCCTGAAAGACCATCGCCACCCCATGCGCCAGCGCCTCAGAGGGCGAGCGGAAGGCGACCTCTTGCCCCGCCACCTTCAAGCTGCCGGAACTGGCTCCGGTCACCCCGGCGATGATCTTGGTCAGCGTCGATTTGCCGGCCCCGTTCTCGCCCAGCAGGGCGTGAATTTCGGCTGGCATCACGGTAAAGGTAACACTTTTGACCGCGGGAACGCCGCGATATTCCTTGGTGATCCCGGTCATTTCGACAAGTGGCGTGGTCATGGCTGCACCTCGGTCAGGGCCAGAACGGCATTGCCGCCCCGGCTGGTCACCAGCACCCTATCGCCCAGATGCAGAGCCGAGGTCACGCCGTGGAACCGCCCGTCCGCCCGGCTGTGATAGCTGGCAATCGGCTGAAACCGCCCATCCAGACGCACCAGCAACCCATAGGACCGCGTCGGCGCCCAGGGCTTGACGATGCCATGGGTGCGGATCGCGCCGCCCTGCATGGGTTCGTTGAAATTGACGGCAGGCGACAGGGTTGGGGCGATCCAGTGATCCGGCTCCACCTCGCGCATCATCCGCTCGCGGTAGTCGCGTTCGCGCAGGACCAGTTCGATCAACTGGTTGCGCGGGGCAAAGACCGTCAGCCACCAGCCCCCCGGCGCAGGCGACAGACGGCCGGGATAGCCCGGCAGATCGGTGAACAATGGTGTGGCACCGGGCTGCATCACGCGGTGCCGCCACGCCTCCACCACCACCAGTTGCCTGCCGGACGTCATCGCGGCCCCACAGGGCCAGGCCAGGCCCTGCGCCAGCCTTTCGGTCCCCCCGTCAGCCACGCGCAGCGACCAGACCGACCCCGTGGCCCCGGCCTGCAACAGGTCCCGCTTCCATTCGCCCGCCGAGTTGCGGCTAGACCCGACACAGACCACGATCCGGCCCGCGCCACCCGGCGCCATCGCGGTCACGCAAGGCCCGGGCGAGGTGACGCTGCGGTCCCTATCGCCCACCAGGACAAGACTGCCATCCGCCAGCGCAATCGCCAGCGTGTCGTCCTGCACCGCCAGCGCCGTCACCTCGGCCGCGCAGCGCCGCCAGTCCGTGACGGCCCCCGTCGCCGGGTCCAGACGGTGAATGTCACAGCCCGACGAAAACAGCACCTGCCCGCGAAACATCACCAGATTGTCCGGCGCTGCAATCCGGGCGACCACCGCCGCCTCCTCCAGCCGCGTGTTGGGCCGCAGCGTCCCGTCCATCGGCGGCACGGTCGCTGCATGGGCCCCGCGCCCGCGGAACCGGTCCACCTTGTCCGCGACCCACCCCATCATGACGGCATCCCCCAATAGGCGCCCGGGCCGGTCCAATCCGGGTCGGCGCCCGGGATCTTGTAGCGCCCGATCCGGTTGTTGAAGATGCCGCCGAGGTAAAGATACCCCTTGTGCTCGCGGATCGAGGTGACCTGTGGGTGCCGCTCGCCCACGCCATCCCACAAGGATTGCACGATCTGGCCCGACAGGTCGAACTTGATCACCCCACCGGTGTTCATGTTGGGATACAGCCATTCATCCCGCGCAATCTGCATCACCATATGCTTGCGAAAGCGCGGCATCTTTTGCGCCAGGTCAAAGGCGGGGGCGCGCATCCCGATGATTCCGCACCAGAAATTGCCATCCGAGGCCAGGTTGATGTTGTCCGGATATCCCGGCAGGTCGGGGATCACCGTCTCGACCAAGCCCTTTTTCGGCCCGTCATAATAATAGCGGCTGATCCGGCAGCCCCAGGTTTCCGCGAACAGGAACGATTGCCCCCCCGGCACCATGCAGATGCCATTCGGAAACTGCCGCCCCGACAGCACCGTCCGCGACGACCCGTCGCGCGGATCATAGCAGATGATGCGCCCATTGCCGCGCCCCTCGAGTGCGTCGATGATCCAGTCGTGCATTTCATAACGGATCGTCGCCTCGGAAAAGAACACCCGTCCGTCCGGGGCAATATCCAGATCGTCGGCAAGCCGCATCCGGCTGTCATCCACGATCGACAGCCAGGATCGGTTGGTTTCATCCGACAGCTTGATCACCTCGCGGGCACGGGTGACCTTGTACAGCCCCATCCCCCCCACGCAGACCAGCAGGCTGCCCTCGCGGTCAAAGGCCAGACCCAGGGTGGAGCCGCCGATATGCACGTAAACCTCGCGCACCTTGTGGTCCGGCGCCAGAAACCGGATGATATCGCCATCGCGGCTGCCGCAATAAAGATTGCCCTCGGCGTCCAGGATCACGTCTTCGGGGCCATCGACCTCGCCCACGCCGATGGGTTCGGCATCGGACAAAAGGTCGTTGATCGCATAGGGCGTATCGGGGGCGCGGCTGACCTTCTTCAGGGGCGGCAAGGCGAAATACGTGGGCGAGACGTAAGAGCGTGCCAGCAGTTTCGCCCGGTTCTTCAGCCAGCGCACGTCGATGGCCACGGCCATCAGCAAGATCGAGCCCAGAACCAGCGACGATGCCCCCGACCGCAGGCCCAGCCGGATCAGACTGTTGGTGATGATGACCACGATGATCACGCCCAGCACGGTCTTGAACACCGACCCGCGCCCACCGCCCAGACTGGTGCCGCCCAACACGACCGCCGTCAGAATGGTAATCTCCAACCCCAGCCCGGTGTCATTGCCCAGACTGGCCAGACGCGCCGCATAGAAAATGCCCGCCGCAGCCGCCAGCATCCCCGAAACCACATAGGTCAGGCACACCGTCCGCCGCACGTCGATGCCCGCGTTATGCGCCGCCCGCCTTGATCCGCCCACGGCCAGAATATGCCATCCCGGCCGCAGACGGGTCAGCACGAAATGGGCCAGCGCCGCCAGTGCCAGCGCGACCAAAAAGCTGGGCGCCATGCCAAAGACCGTCTTGAAGGCCAGAAAATCCCACACCGGATTTGAAATCTGTACGCTTGTGATGTCCTTTGAGTAGGACAGCAGCAGCGTGTCCGTCACCGCCCGCACGATGATCAGCATCACCAGCGTCGTCAGAAAGGCGCGCAGCCGCAAATAGCCGATCAGCACCCCGTTGACCAAACCGATCAACCCGCCTACCGCCAGCACCGCCAGCGCCGCCAGCCACCAAGGCAGGCCGATGACCCCGCCAAGTGCCAGCATCGACAGGTTCGCCAACGCAAACACCGACCCGACGGACAGGTCGATCCCACCCGCCATGACCACGATCGTCAGCCCCAGCGCCACCAGCAGATATTCGCCGGATGTCCGGGTCATCCCGCTCATGCTGCCCGCGGTGAACATGCTGGGCAGCAGCGCGCCAAAGATGGCGAGTGCGATCAGCAGGAACAGGAAGGGGATGGCGTTGTCGACCCAAGTCTTGGACAGGATCTCGCCCACAACCTTGTCGGGGACAAGTTTGTAGCGCCACCGGGTGAAAAGGTCGCTTGCCATGCCAGGTCCCATCGGAATTCAAGAAAAGGCCGGGCGGGCCGCAACCCGCCCGGCCAGTGTCAGATCAGCCGCCGGACTTGCCGATTTCGTCCAAGGTCCAGCATGACGACGGGGTCATGTTGTCCTTGGTGATCTGCACCAGCGGGCTCAGCAGCGCGAACGGGGCCGAGCCTGCGGGCAATTTGGCCTGCAACAGCATCTTGATTGCGTCGTTCAGGTCACGCGCCTGACCGGCCACGTTATAGCTGTTGTAGACCGAGAATTCGCCTGACTCTACCTTGGCGCAGCCTGCCTCGCGGCTGCCGCCGCCCGACGTGGCCAGCACGACCTTGCCTTCCAGCCCCGCCTCGCGGATGGCGCCCGCGGTGCCGGTGTCGGCCACGTCCCAAAAGCCCGCGATGCCGCACAGATCCGGGTTCTGCTGCAAAACCGTCGCCGTGATGGCAAAGGCCTTGGACGCATCCCAGTCCGCCGCCTGGCTGGAGACGATGGTGACACCGGGGTTCTTTGCCACCAGATCCTCGATCCCCTGTTTCATCAGGATCGACGCCGGCGCCGCCGTGGCCCCTTCGACCACCGCGATCTTGCCCGAGGTGCCAGCACCACATTTGTCGACCAGCGCCTGCGCCGTCACGGTGCCGATGCGATACCAGTCGGGCCCGATATAGGCGTCCGACTTGGTTTCAACGCTTTGCTGCACCTGGATGACCGGGATGCCTGCGGCGGCGGCCTGCTGGACCAGCCGGTTATAGGACTGGTTGTCATTATTCTGGATAACCAGCAGATCGGGCGCTTCCTCGATCAGTGAGGTGATCGCCTGAATGCCGGACTCGACGCTCCAGTTCGGGTCGCGCACGATGATCTCATATCCCAGGTCGTCGGCCTGGCGCTGCATCCCCGCCAACCAACCCTGCGTCAGGTCAAAGCCCATCGAAATCGGCACAAAGCCAACCTTCTTTCCCTTGAGCGCCTCGTAGTAGCTGGGTGCCACGCTGTCTTGCGCCAGCACCACGCCCGCCGTCATCGACAGAACTGCGCAGGCCAGCCCCGTCTTTACCATCTTCTTGTAATCCATCAGGTTTCCTCCCTAGATTGATTTTCCGTTGTCAGCCCCAACGCGGGGTCAGATATCCCCCTGCTGCGCCGTCTGTTCGTCGCGCGGGTTGATCAGTGTATCCAGGACCAGCGCGAACAACAGGATCAGCGCCTTGATCACGTTTTGCGCGGTAAAGGTCAGGTTCAGCATCGTCATGCCGTTCAACATGATGCCGATCAACAATGTGCCCACCACCACGCTCAGGATTCCGCCACGTCCGCCAGACAGCGATATGCCGCCCAGAACGACGACCAGGATCACGTCATAAACCAGCGTGCCCGACACGATTCGCGTGTTCATGCTGGCAACCAGCATGGTCATGATCAGCCCCGCCAGCAGCGCGATCAGCGCCGAGATGACATATTGCAGGACCATCATCGACCGCACCGGCACCCCGGTCGTGCGCGCCGCCTCCGGGTTGTCGCCCATCGCATAGATGAACCGCCCGTCGCGCAAATAGCGCAACGCTAGATGCGCCAGTGCCGCACAGCCCAGAAAGGCAATCACAGGCACTGGCAACCCCAACGGCCGCGCCGCGACCAGATCCGCCAACCAGCGCCAGGCTTCGGGCAAGTGGTTCACATCCGATTCGACGAGGAAATACTTGCCGAACCCATAAACCGTCACTCCCATCGCCAGCGTCGCAAAGATGGCGGGGATCTCGACATAGGCAACCAGAATTCCGTTCAGGATGCCCACCATCACACTGAACGCAATCGCCATCGGCAGCGCCTGCGCCAACGGGGCGCCCGCATTCAACTGCACCAGCATCCACGCAATCGCGACCGACATCGACGCGACCATCGACAGGTCGATCCCGCGGCCCAGAATGGTGATCGCCATGCCCAAGCCCAGAATGCCCAGCACAGACACGCTTTGCACCATCGACACGATATTGCCGGCCGACAGGAAATCACGGATCAGCACCGAAAACACGCCGAACACCACGATTGCAATCGCCAGGATGATCTGCTCCTGACCAATCCGCCCGCGTCTGTTGCCACCCGACATGCTGTCCCCTCCCCGGTCCAACCGACTTGACTCGCACCTCCACAATGATGAAAGTGAGCGAGCGCTCAGTTTTTTTTGTAATCCCCCTTTCCGACTCTGTCAATTCAGCTAAATAGTCACTGAAAGGAATCTCACTTGGATGTCACCGCGACCCAACTGTTGCATCTGCGCCCGCGCGAGCTGACCTCGGCCGTGCTGTGCGCGGTCATCTTTCGTCAGTTCAGCGCCACCATCCGCGTGCAGAAGGAGCATGTCGGCGTTCCGAATCTGGAAAGGATCATCCTGGCCGCGCTGGATATTGGCCGCCGCAAGGGGTTCCACTCCACCACCACCCGCGATCTGGCGGAGGCCAGCGGCCTCAGCATGGGGGCGATCTACAATTATGTGGACAGCAAGGAAACCTTGCTGCGCATGATCCTGGCCGGGGTCGACTATGCGGTCGAACAGGCCATCGTGCCTTTCGACAAAGGCGAGCAAGACGACCCGACCCTGCGTCTGCACGGCCTGATACGCCGGCATATCGAGGTGTCCGATATCTTGCAACGCTGGTTCGCCTTCGCCTTTCTGGAAATCAAGTCCTTTGACAAGGTCGCCCGCGACTCGGTTCTGCAATCCGAACTGCGCAACGAACGCCTGATGGCGGACGCCATCGCCGAGGGTATCGCGCGCGGGATCTTCATCGACCTGCCGCCGATGCGCCTGGCCGCAATGATCATGCCCCTGTTGCAGGACTGGTATATCAAACGCTGGAAATTCCGGCAGCGCGACATGACCAGCGTCGCCTATGTCGAGGCGGTGATCAACTTTGTCGACAGGGCCATCGCCCGCCCGATGTGAGGGCGGGCGATCGTTGATTGCCCAAACTCGGGCCCTTATGCTAACCGGAATGCCATGCAAGGAAGCCACATGACAAAACCCCGAAACAAGCCAAAGGATGCCTCGGTCTGGGACGAGGTCACCGAACTCAAGCGGGAAAAGATACTTCAAAGCGCGGTTGATCTGTTCTATGCGCGCGGCTACTTGCCCACCACGATGGATGATATCGCCGAAAGCATCGGCGCCACCAAACCTTTTGTCTACTATCACTTTGAAAACAAGGCCGAACTTCTGTCCGAAATCGCCCGCCGCACCCTGCGCGAATGGCTGGGCGTGACCACGCGCGTCAGCGAAAAATCCTTGCCCCCGACCGAGGCGCTGTCGCTGGCGACCCAGCAGTTCACCCTTATCGTGCTGAACATGTACAAACTCGTCTCGATCTATTTCCGCGAACAGCTGAACCTGCCCAAGGACGCGGCCGAGGAAATCGCCCGCATGCGCCGCGAGATCGACACTCAGGTCCGCACCATCCTCTCCGATGGCAAGAAGGCGGGCGTGTTTGACTTCGAGGATCTCGCCGTCGCCAGCCAGGTCGTGACCGGCATGGTCAGCTTTGTCTTTGCCTGGTACCGCGAACCTTCGCGTCTGTCCAAGGACGAGATTTGCAAACAGATGGTCTCGCATGTACTGCGTTCTGTCGGAACGACGACCGCAAGCTGATTTTAGCGCCGCTGCAATATTTTGCCACCAACTAAATTCGTCAAATATTGGTTGTGATTCGAACAGTGACCTCCTAGCCTGACTGAATGGCGCAGATATTGCGACAAAAATCAGAAATGGGAGGCCAGGTTGCTTACAGTTCACCATCTCGGCATTTCGCAGTCAGACCGGATTGTCTGGCTTTGCGAGGAATTGGAAATCCCCTACGACTTTGTCCGCTATGAACGGACGGCCATCAACCTGACCCCGCCCGCTTACCGTGCGCTGCATCCCAGCGGCACGTCGCCGGTCATCACCGAAGGCGACCTGACTCTGGCCGAATCCGGGGCGATCATCGAATACATCATCGCCAGACATGGCCAGGGCCGTTTTTCAGTCGGCCCGGATAGCCCTGATTTCGCTGACTATAAATACTGGATGCACTATGCCAACGGTTCTTTTATGGCGGGTGGGATCCTCGCTTTTTCCATCGGCGTCCTGAATGTCATCCCCGAAAATGGCACGATCCGCGACATCAACACGCGCTATGCCCGTGGGTTTGACATGGTGGAAAAGCATCTGGCCACCTCGCCCTTTCTGGCTGGGGCTGAGTTTACGGCGGCCGATATCATCATGCTGTTTCCGCTGACAACCATGCGTCTGTTCACGCCGATGGATCTGGGACCGTTCCCCCATATCCGCGCCTATTTGCAGCGTATCAGCGCCCGACCGGGATTTCAGCGCATGGTCACTAAAATATCTCCCGATCCGGCACCGCCGCTGGTCTGATAACGACAACACGCTGCGCCCCGTATTTTAACGGGGCGCAGCGTTGTAATCAAAAAAAATTATAGCAAGATTATTTCCCGGACTGCCCTGGCTAAATCAAAGTCGGATCAAGGATCAGCTTGCCAAAAACCTTGCGCTGCCGCAGCAATTCCTGCGCCCGGGGCAGATCGGCCAACGACAGGGTTTCCTGCACCACTTGGCGCAGATTGCCCTGACCCGCCATCCGCATCACCGCCAGAAAATCCCGCCGCGTGCCGCCAAAGGACCCGATCAGTGTGTGTTCCTTGACGAACAGGTGCCACAGATTAAAGCCCACCATGAACCCCGAATGCCCCCCGCAGGTGACCAGACGCCCGCCGCGCGCCAGCGCCTTCAGACTGCCCTCCCAAGTGGACTGGCCCACATGTTCGAAAACGATGTCGACGCCACGCCCCCCGGTAAAGCGGCGCACCTGATCGGGCCAGGTCGGGTCGTTGTGATCCACCGCGAAATCCGCGCCCACCTCCAGACAGCGCCGCACCTTTTCGGCCCCGCCTGCCGTGGCGATCACCCGCGCCCCGGCCGCCTTGGCAATCTGCATGCCCAGAACGCCGATGCCCGATCCGCCCGCGATAATCAGCACATCCTCGCCCAGCACCACCTTCGCGCGGTCGCGCAGCATGTGCCATGCGGTGGGCCCGGTGACGGCCACCGCCGCAGCGGCGCCATAGTCCAGCCCCGCCGGCATCGCCCACAATTGCCGCGCCGGCGCCACCGCATATTCGGCATAGCCGCCCTCGGTCTGCACACCAAACACCCGGCTGTTGCGGCACATGTTCGTCTCGCCCCGGATGCAGTTTTCGCACTGCCGGCACGCGATGATCGGGTCCACGACCACCCGCGCGCCCTCGGCCCAATCGGTCACACCCTCCCCCAGTGCCACAATATCCCCCGCCACTTCGGTGCCAGAGATGTGGGGCAGCGGCACCTCTTGCGGCGTCTGTCCGTCTTTGGTCAGCAAGTCGACCTGATTCAACCCACAGGCTCGGACCTTGATCAGCACCTCACCCGGCCCCGCCACCGGAACCGGCACATCATTGTCCAGCCGCAGTTCCGCCTGGCCACCCGGCCCCGCATGCAGCCGCGCCGCGCGCATAGTCATTGTCATTTGCGTCCCTCTTTCAAGGCCGACAGATAATCGGCCTTTTTCTGCTTGAACTCGTCCGACTGGAAGGTCAGGCCATTGGCCACCGCCTCCATGCCCAGCTGTGTGCGCAAATCGCTGCGCTCGCCATTCTTCAGGACCAGCTTCATCATCCGCAGCGCGTCCGACCCCATCCCGCCAATCTGGGCGGCCAGCGCATCCATCCGCACGGTCAGTGCAGCGGGATCATCGACCACCTCGTTCACCAGTCCCCAGACCAGCGCCGTTTCCGCATCGACCTTTTGGCCCAGCACCGCCATCTGCAGCGCCCGCGACGGGCCGACCACGCGCTGCGCAAGCCACGACAGCCCGAAATCCTGTATGACATCCAGCATCAGGGGCACCATCCAGAACCGCGCCGCCCGTACCGAAACCCGCATGTCGCAGGCCATCGCCAGACCCAACCCACCCCCGCCGCAGGCATGGCCGTTCAGCGCCGCAATCGTGACAACCTCCTGCTCGAACAGCGCGGTGATGACCCGGTGCTGACCGTTCAACAACCGTGTTCCGGCAAAGACCGAAGGGTCGTCGACATGTTCCATGAAGAACGGCGTATCCAGATCGACCCCGGCGGAGAACAACCGCCCGGCGCCTTGCAGGAACAGCGCATTCAACCCCTGCCGCGCCCGCACCCGGTCCAGCGCATCCAGAAGCTCATCGAGCATTTGCGGGTTCAGCGCGTTCAGCCGGTCGGGCCGGTTCAGCGTCAGCCGCGCGATCCGCCCCTCGAACGCCAGCATGATCGTCTGATACTGTGGTACATCCTGCGCCATTCCATCCCCCATTTTCCCCGCCAAGTCGAAAATTCGCTCACGCGCCCCGGAATACCGGCGCCCGCTTTTCCAAAAAGGCGGCCATGCCCTCCATCTGATCCGGGCTGCCGAACAGGCCGTGAAAAACCCGCCGCTCGAACAGCAACCCCTCGTCCAGCGACACCTCTTCGGCCTGACCAATCGCCTCGCGGATCAGCCGGACAGCGGGCCGCGAATAGGATGCGATCAGCCGTGCCGCCTCCATCGCCTGCTGCAAGACCTGCCCATCGGGCACCACCCGTGCCACCAGCCCCGCCTGCAACGCCTCGGCCGCGTCCATCATCCGACCTGTCAAATGCATATCCATTGCCCGCGCCCGGCCGATCAGCCGCGTCATCCGCTGGGTGCCGCCAATCCCGGCCATCACACCCAGCTTGACTTCGGGCTGGCCGAACCTTGCGCCCTCGCCGGCAATGGCAAAGTCGCACATCATCATCAACTCGCACCCGCCGCCCAGGGCATAACCGTTGACCGCAGCGATCTTGGGCTTGCGGCTGCGGGCAAAGCCCTCCCACTCGCCAAAGAAATCCTGCGCCTGCATCGCCTCGGCCGTCTTGTCCGCCATTTCCGCGATGTCGGCCCCGGCAGCAAAGGCCCGGTCATCGCCGGTGATCACCAGACAGCCGACCTCGGGGGTCGCGTCCAGGTCCTGCACCGCTGCGATCATCTCGCGCGCCAGTGCCGAATTCAGCGCATTCAGCTGCTTTGGCCGGTTCAGCCGGATCAGCGCCACGCCGCTGTCGCGGGTTACCTCGATCAGCCCGGTCATGTGCGCCCCCGCTTTTCGAACCGCGGCAGCATGGCGGAAAAGTCCATGCCCCGCCCGCCCTCATCCTCGACGAACTGCCGGTACAACGCGGTCGCCAACTGCCCCATCGGCGTGTCGGCATCCACGCCCTCGGCCGCCATCTGCGACAGGCTCAAATCCTTCAGCATCAGTTCCGAGGCGAAACCGGGCTTGTAGCCATTGTCCGCCGGTGATTTCGGCCCCACACCCGGCGCCGGGCAATAGGCGTTCATCGTCCAGCTGTAACCCGACGATGTCGACACCACATCGAACATCTTCTGCCGGTCCAGCCCCAGCTTGTCAGCCAGGGCAAAGGCCTCGCAGGTGGCGATCATCGTGACACCCAGGATCATGTTGTTGCATATCTTTGCCGATTGCCCCGCGCCCGAGGCCCCGCAATGCACCGCCTTTTGACCCATCACCGCAAACAGCGGCTGCACCACAGCATAGGCCGCCTCTGTGCCGCCGACCATAAAGGTCAGCGTCCCTGCCACCGCCCCGCCGATCCCGCCCGATACCGGCGCATCCAGCGCCATCAACCCCGCCGCCGCCGCCTGTTCGGCCACCGACCGCGCACTCGCCACATCGACGGTCGAACTGTCACACAGCACGGCACCCCGCGACATCACCGGGATCACCTCTGCCGCCACCGCCCGCAGAATGGCCCCGTTGGGCAGCATGGCAATCACCACCTCGGCCCCCGTCGCCGCCTCGGCGGCGCTACCGGCCCGCGCCACCCCATCCGGCATGGGTGCCACCAGATCGAATCCACGCACCTCATGCCCGGCCTTGGCCAGATTGGCCGCCATCGGGCCGCCCATATTGCCCAACCCGATAAACCCGATCTTCATCCCGTTCTCCCTTTCATGCCGCAAACAGCGTGGGCAGCGGCCTCAGCCCCGCCAAAAGCGCCGCTTCATCCACCGCCTCCAGTGTTGCCGGCTGCCAGTGCGGCGTGCGGTCCTTGTCGATCACCGCCGCGCGGATGCCCTCATAGAAATCCCACCCTGTCAGGGCCAGGTCGCTCGCTGCAAACTCTCGGTCCAGACAGGTTTCCAGATCCGCCGACCCCGCCGCCATCCGCAACAGATGCAGCGTCAAAACCAAAGAGGTGGGCGAGTTTCGGGCCAGCAGCGCCACCGTCTCGGCCGCAAACGCAGTCCCTTCGTCCCGCAGCACCTGCATGATCGCGGCCATATCCCGCCCGGCAAAGGCCCGCTCGATCAGCCCGGCCTGTGCCAATAACCGCGACGGCCCCGGCTCGGCCCGATGTGCCGCAATCGCGGCCTCGGGGTCCACTCCGGCGGCCAGATCGGCCAGCAGCGCCGGAACCGCCCCGGACGGCACCATCGCATCGCCCAACCCCGCCGCAATTCCATCTGCCGCGCCGATCGTGGCCCCCGTCAGCCCGATCCACAGGCCCAACCCATGCGGTGCCCTCGCCAGCGCCCAGGTCGCGCCCACATCGGGGAAATAGCCGATTCCGACCTCGGGCGTGGCGAACCTGACCGTCTCGGTCATCACCCGGTGGCGACCATGGATGCACAGCCCCACGCCGCCCCCCATGCAGATGCCATGCATCACCGCGACCCAGGGCTTGGCCAGCCGTGCAATCCGCGCATCCAGCCGGTATTCCTCGGCCCAGAATTGTATCGGTATCTCGGGCGCGCTGCGTCCGTGGGTCCAGATCGATTTGATATCCCCGCCCGCACACAGCGCCCGGTCGCCCTCACCGGTCAGGGCGATCACCTGCACCGCGGGGTCCGCCTCCAGACGGTCCAGACCATCCTGTATCAGCCGCACCATTTCCAGATTCAGGCTGTTCAGCGCCTCGGGCCGGTTCAGATGCACCCGCCCCAGCGCGCCCTCAACCGATATGACAACCACGCTCATCGGCCCGCCACCAGCGACCGCGCCACGATCAAGCGCATGATCTCATTGGTTCCTTCCAGAATCTGATGCACCCGCAGATCGCGGACGATCTTTTCCAGCCCATAATCGGCCAGATAGCCATAGCCGCCATGCAGTTGCAGAGACTGGTTCGCGATGTCGAACCCGGCATCGGTCACAAACCGCTTTGCAGCCGCGCACAGGACCGTCGCATCCGCAGCACCCGCATCCAGCGCACAGGCCGCCCGCCACAGGAAACTGCGCGCCGCCTCCAGGTCGATATTCATATCGGCTAGCCGGAATTGCAGCGCCTGCATCTCGGACAGCTTTTTGCCAAAGGCCCGCCGCTCGGCCATATAGCCCAGCGCCTTGCCCAAGGCTGCCCCGGCCCCGCCCAGCGAACAGGCCGCGATGTTCAGCCGCCCTCCGTCCAGACCCGCCATTGCAATGGCAAATCCCTGCCCCTCGGCCCCCAGCAGCGCCTCGGGCCCCAGCCGCACGCCGTCCATGATTACGGTACGGGTCGGCTGTGCGTTCCAGCCCATCTTGCGTTCATTGGCCCCAAACGACAGGCCCGCCACATCCCCTGGCATCAGAAAACACGAAATCCCCTTGGCCCCTGGCCCGCCGGTCCGCGCCATCACCAGATAGACCGCCGACGATCCCGCCCCCGAGATGAACTGCTTTTGCCCAGTCAACCGCCATCCTTCGCCGTCCCTCTCGGCCCGCGTGGTCAGCGCCGCCGCATCCGATCCCACCCCCGGTTCGGTCAGGCAATAGGAGGCGCGCTGCGTCAGGCCAACCAGAGCCGGGCACCAGTGCCGCCGTTGCGCCTCGGACCCGAATCGATCAATCATCCACACACACATGTTGTGGATCGAGACATAGGCAGCAATCGTAGGGCAAGCCGCGGCCAGCGCTTCAAAGATCAGCACGGCGTCCAGCCGCCCCAACCCCGTGCCGCCCACATCCTCGCGCGTGTAGATGCCGCCCAGCCCCAGGGCCCCGACCTCGGCCAGCACATCCACCGGGAAATGCTTGTCGGCGTCCCACTGAACGGCAAACGGAGCTATTCGGTCGGCGGCAAAGCCCCGCGTCATCTCGACAATCGCCTGCTGGTCTGCGGTCAGGGCAAAGTCCATGTCAAACCCGCTCAATCGCCAGGGCAATCCCCTGCCCGCCACCGATGCACATCGTGATCAGCCCGAACCGCCCGCCCGTACGGTGCAGGTAATCCATCGCCTTGACCGTCAGAATGGCCCCGGTCGCCCCCACCGGATGCCCCATTGCAATCCCCCCGCCGTCCGGGTTGACGCGCGCCGGGTCCAGCCCCAATTCGCGGTTCACTGCCAGCGCCTGCGCGGCAAAGGCCTCGTTCGACTCGATCACGTCGAAATCCCCAATCGTCATCTCGGTCCGCGCCAGCAAGGCCCGCACGGCAGGCACCGGGCCAATTCCCATCACTCCCGGATCGACCCCGGCATGGGCATAGCCCACGATCCGCGCCAACGGTTGCAGCCCGCGCGCCGCCACCTCTGCCCCCGAGGCCAGCACCACCGCCGCCGCCCCGTCATTGATGCCTGACGCATTGCCAGCCGTGACCGTTCCATCCTTGCGGAACGCCGCCCGCAAACCCGCCAGCGTCTGCGCCGTCGTGTCCCCCTTGGGATGCTCGTCCACCGCGAAACTGACGGGTTTGCGCCCCACCATCACCTCGACCGGCAGGATCTGCCGCGCAAAATGCCCCGCCGCTTGTGCCGCAGCACAGCGCCGCTGGCTTTCCAGCGCAAAATCGTCCTGATCCTGCCGCGTGATCCCGTAACGCTCGGCCACATTTTCCGCCGTGATCCCCATGATCCCATTGCCGAACGGATCGGTCAGCACGCCGGACAACCCATCCACCAGCCCCGCATCCCCCATCTTTTGGCCAAAGCGCGCGACCTGCACATAATGCGGCGCGCGGCTCATCACTTCCGTCCCACCGGCCAGCGCCAATCCGAAATCGCCCAGCATGATCCCCTGCGCGGCCGAGATGATCGCCTGCACCCCGCTGCCACACAGCCGGTTCAGCGTCATCGCCGGCACCTCGCGCGGGATGCCTGCATTCATCGCGGCAATGCGGGCGACATAGGCATCCCGTGGCCCCGTCGGGATGACATTGCCAAACACCACATGGCCCAGCGCGTCCGGCACAACCCCCGCCCGCGTCATCGCCTCGGCGGCCACCAGCGACCCCAGTTCGTCCGGCGTCTTGCCCATCAGGCTGCCGCCAAAGGCCCCGATGGCCGTGCGGACGCCGGACAGGATGTAAACAGCTTCGGCCATAGCGGGCTCCTTCAATTCTTGGGGTTCAGGGCCAGATGATCCGCCCGCAACTGATATTTCATAATCTTGCCGATCGAGGTTTTTGGCAAAGCGTCGCGATATTCGAACAGCGTCGGCACCTTGAAACGCGCTAGCGACCGCGCACACCAGTCCGCCAGCTCGGCATCCGTGGCGGCAGAGCGCAGGACGACAACCGCCTTGACCGCCTCATCCCGCAAGGGGTCGAACACCCCGATCACCGCACATTCCGACACCGACGGATGCTCGCCCAGCACGCGCTCAACCTCGCCCGCCGCGATATTCTCGCCCGCGCGCTTGATCACATCCTTGGACCTGTCCAGGAAATGCAGATAACCATCGTCATCAAACCAGCCATTGTCGCCTGTGATCAGACAGCCATCCTGCATCGCCGCGAGTGTCGCCTCGGCATTGCGGAAATAGCCCAGGAACAGCGGCGCGCCCCGCACCACGATCCCGCCGCTTTGCCCGGCAGGCATGTCCTGCCCAGCCTCGTCCACCACCCGGATCTGCCGCCCCAGCACGGGCAGGCCAATGCAATGGCGTTTGGCGACGCCGTGCCGCACCGGGTTGGCCGTGCAAATGCCAAAGGTTTCGGACAGGCCATAGCCTTCGATCAACCGCACCCCGAACCGGCCTTCAAAGGCACTCCATTCCGCGTCCGAGGTTGGCAGGGCATAAAACGAAACCCGAACGTCGTGTTGTGCATCCGTCTTCTGCGCCGTTTGCGCCAGCAAGGTCCGCAGGATCATCGGCACGATGCTGATGAAGGTGCAGCGATGCCGCCTGACCTGCGCCCAATAGCGGCTGGCACTGTAGGTTTGCAGCAAGACGACCGTGCCCCCCACCGTCAACGTCGGCATCACCCCCACGAACTGCCCGTTCACATGGAACAGCGGCAGCACCACGCAGGTCCGCTCGTCGCCGCGCAGCCCGAAATGCTGGGCCAGGGCGATGCCCTGCATCACGCTGCCATGATGCCCCAGAATCGCCCCCTTGGGCCGCGAGGTTGTCCCCGAGGTATAGATGATCTGCGACGCATCGCCGGGTGCCACCACCACAGGCAGCGGGTCCGCGTGCGGCAGCCCCTCCAGCAGGTTGAACCCCGGCTCCGCCCCCTGATTTCGCGCCAAAACCCTGACCGCGACCGCAGGGCACGCCGCCTCGACCGCGCGGAACTTCGGCAGGAAAACCGGCTCGGTGATCAGCCCCGCGCAGCCCGCATCGTTCAGCAGATAGGCCAGTTCGTCAGGCGAGTAATGCACATTGACCGGCACCATCACCGCGCCGATCTGGTTGATCGCAAACCACGCCTGCAAGAATTCGGGGCAGTTCACCAGCATAACGGCCACGGTCTGCCTCGGCCCGATGCCCTGCGCCGCCAGATGACCCGCAAGCCGGTTCACCTTGTCGCCAAAGGCGGCATAGGTCAGTTCGCTGACGGCGCCCGCCTCATCCTCGAACACCACGAACGTCTTGTCCGGGTTCTGCGCCACTTGCAAATGCAACAGCCCCGGAACTGTCATCGTGCCCGCCACATCCATCAGCTGATCCCCCCAGACACCAGCCGCACCGCGCCCTCGATCACAGGCTCACCACGCTGATTGACGCATTGAAACTCGATCCCTTCGGGGCCATCCGCCTTGACCACGATCCCGATCGTGTCGCCGGGATGGCAGGGCCGCAGATAGCGCAGCTTCATCCCCGTTCCTTGCGGCAGCACCGCCAGGCCCAGACGCGCCTGCACGAGCCGAAAGACTGGCTCCAGCGGGATACAACCATGCGCAATCGTCCGGCCAAACGGCGTCGCCGCGGCAAAGTCGGGGTCGACATGGACCGGGTTGAAATCGCCCGAGATTGCCGCGTAGCTGTCGATCATGGCCTGCGTGATGGTGATGCTGGGGGTCACGGCGCGCCCTCAGGGATGATCGCGGTGAATTTCACGCGGCAGACCTGTTCGCCCGCCGGATTGGTCGTGTCCATCTGATAGGTCAGAAAACGGCGGCCTTTGCGTTCGAACCGGTCGGTTATCACCAGCTTCGTCACCAGCACCTCGCCCGCCTGCGCCGGAACGCCGTAGGTGTTTTCGTCCCCGACCCGGATCACGCCTGGCGGAAACACCTGCGCCTCCCATCCCAGCCGCAGCCCAAAGGCCAAGCACATCGAGGTGGGTGCCACGCCTTGATACTGCGCCCCATCGTAGCCCAGCAGCCCGCAAAACCGGTCAATCTCGGTCTGGGTCAGCAGGGTCTGCGCCCGGCATACCTCGCGCCCCAATTCCGCACCGGCATAGGTCGTCATCGGATGGGTCATCGCATCCCCGCCAACATCGTGGCGGGTTTTTCCAGCAGCGCCCGCAGTTCGGACCGGAACCGCCCCGCCACCGCTCCGTCAATCAGCCGGTGGTCAAAGGTCATGCTCATCATCATCATCGGGCGGATCACGACCTGGCCATCGCGCACCACCACCTCGTCCGTGATCGCGCCAATTCCCAGAATGGCCGATTGCGGCGGGTTCAACAGCGGCGTCTCGAAATCCCCGCCATACGACCCAAAGTTCGAAAGGGTGAACGTCCCGCCCGTCGCATCCTGTTGGCCCAGCCGCCCCGCCCTTGCCCGCGCCGCCAGATCAATCCGCTCATGCGCAATCTCGATCAGCGATTTGTGATCCGCATCCTTGATCACCGGCACGATCAGCCCATCGTCCAGCGCCACCGCCAGCCCGATGTTGACATGATCCCAGGTCACGATCTCATCCCCGATGATCGAGGCGTTGATGTCGGGCATCCGCGCCAGCACAATCGCACAGGCCTTCAGCACGATGTCGGTGAACGTGACCCGCACCCCCAGCGCGCGCTCATTTGCCACACAAGACGCCCGCAGCGCCACGACCTCGGCCATGTCGACCCGCGCAAAGGCGGTCATCTGCGCCGACATCTGCAAGCTTTGCATCATGTTGCGCGCAATGGTCCTACGCAGTCCCGCAAGCGGCCGCCGCAACGGACCCGGCCCTGTCGCCTCCACTTGTATCTGCACCTGTTCTGGCACCTCTGCCTGTCGCTGGATCGCCTGATCCACATCCCGGCGCAGCACCGCCCCATGCGCCCCGGTTCCCGTCAACCCGACCGGATCAATCCCCGCCCCGGTGGCCACCCGCCGCGCCAGGGGCGACACCCGCTTGCGCTGCCCAACGGCCATCGCAGCCGACACTTCCGCCCGCGCCACCACTGCCGCCACCGCAACAACCGGTGCGGCCCCCGGCTCCACCGCCGCCAAAGCCTCGGCAGCCGTCTCATACAGCCCGCCGATCACCGCGCCCACCAGGTGCACACTGTCCACCCCGGCAAAGCGCCGCAGATATCCCCCGGCATCCGCCTCGACCTCAGAGGTGATCTTGTCCGTCTCGATCTCGAACAACACCTCGCGCTTTTCGACACGCTCGCCATCGGCCTTGGTCCAAGCGGTCAGGGTGCAGTCGACCATCGTCAGGCCCAGCTTAGGTATCGCGATCAGATGTGCCATGCCGCTCTCCTCATGCCATCAGGTCGCGCACGGCGGCGACGATCGCATCGGTGTCGGGGTTCAGGAACTGGTCGAACTGCCGTCCGAACGGCGCAGGCGTGAATGGCGGCGACAACCGCCGCACCGGCTGGTCCAGGTCAAAGAACGCCCGCTCACCGATCTCGGCAGCCACTTCCGACCCAAAACCGAAATTCTTGTGCGACGACGACACCACCAGACAGCGGCTCGTCTTGCTGACCGAGGCCGTGATCGTGTCGAAATCCAGCGGCGAAATCGTGCGGGGGTCGATCACCTCAACCGAAATCCCGTCCACCGCCAGCCGCTCTGCCGCCGCCAACGCCCGCGCCACCATCAACCCCGAGGCGACAACCGTCACATCCGTGCCCTGCCGCTTCACATCGGCCTTGCCGATCGGGATCAGGAAATCCTCGTCATCCTCGATCTCCTCCTTGATCCGGTGCATGGCGATGTGTTCGATAAAGATCACCGGGTTGTCGTCCCGGATGGCCGATTTCAGCAGCCCCTTGGCATCGCGCGGGGTCGATGGCATCACCACCTTCAGCCCCGGAATATGCGCCACGATTGCCTCCCAGGCCTGGGAATGATGCGGCCCGATGCCCATTTCCACCGCGGATGACATCCGGATGACCAAGGGCATCTTGAACATCCCGTCATAGATGTAATGCGTCTTGGCCGCCTGATTGGCGATCTGGTCCAGACACAGGCCCAGAAAGTCGATGAACATGATCTCGACAATCGGCCGCCGCCCCGCCATCGCGGCACCCACGCCCAGACCCACGATGATCTCCTCGCTGATCGGCGTGTCGCGCACGCGCATCGGTCCGAACGCATCCAGCAACCCGCGCGAGGCGCCAAAGGCCCCGCCCGCCACCGCCACGTCCTCGCCGATCAGGAACACGCGGTCATCCCGCGCCATTTCCTCGCGCATCGCATCTATGATCGCCCAGCAATAGGTCTTGGTCGGCATGGGATTCCCTCAGGCTCAGGCGAAAACGGGCTCAGGCGACAACAGGCTCAGGCGAAAACTTTCAGCAGGGCGGTTTCAGGCGCGGGCAGCGGGCTGTCCAGCGCAAAGGTCACCGCCTCCGCCACCTCGGCCGCGACCGCCGCCTCCAGCGTAACCAGACGGTCCTCCTCGACGCCCACCTCGGCCAGCAGATGCCTGCGAAACCGCGCCACAGGGCAGCGCGCCTTCCACTCGGCCTCTTCGTTGCGGGTGCGATATTTCCGCGGATCGCCTTCGAAATGGCCACCCCAGCGATAGGTTTTCAACTCCAGCAGCGTCGGCCCGTCGCCGGCCCGTGCCCGGTCGACCGCCCGGCCCGCAGCGGCCCGCACCGCCAGCACGTCATTGCCGTCGACAATCTCGGAGGCCACACCGTAACCCGTGGCCCGCGCCGCGACATCGGGCTGACCGACGGTCTGGACAAACGGCGTCATCTCGGCATACAGGTTATTCTCGCACACCATGATCAAGGGCAGCTTCCACGCCGCCGCCACGTTCAGCGTCTCGCCAAAGGCGCCGTTGTTGCTGGCCCCTTCGCCAAAGAACACAACCGACACGGCCCCCAGACCGTCCATCTGCGCCGCCAGAGCCGCACCGGCCCCAATCGGCATTCCCGCGCCGACGATGCCGTTTCCGCCCAAAATCCCCAGCGCCGGATCGGCCGCGTGCATCTCGCCGCCCCGCCCGCCGCAAATCCCGGTGGCCTTGCCCAACATTTCTGCCATCATCGGCTTCAACGCCATGCCCTTGGCCAGATAATGCCCGCGCCCCCGATGGTTCGACACGACATAGTCGGTGTCATTCAGGCCCGAACAGACGCCCACCGCGCAGGCCTCTTGCCCCAGATACGAATGGATATACCCTGGAAACACATTCTTGGCGAACAGGTCGTTCAGCTGCGCCTCGCATTCGCGGATCAGCAGCATCGAACGGTACAGCGTGATAGGGTCTTGGGTCATGGTGCCCTCAATAGCTTTTCGGCAGACCAAGCCCGACCTGGGCGATATAGTTCTTGCCCATCTCGTTCGTGATCGGCGCAAAGATCAGCTGACGTATATCACGGTAATAGCGCTGCATGTGGTATTCCATCGCAAAGCCATAGCCGGCCAGAACCCGCATCCCCCGGTCGGTCGTGCGAAACGCCGCCTCGGATGCGAAATATTTGGCCATCGACGCGGGCAGTGAACAATCCTGCCCCTGATCCTGCATCCACGACGCCTTGTAGGTCATCAGCCGCGCAAGCTCGATCTCGGTCAGACTGTCGGCCAGGGGGTGCTGCACCGCCTGGAACTGCCCGATGGGTCGGCCAAAAGCGGCGCGTTCCTTGGCATATTGCACCGCATCGTCCAGCGCCCCTTGGCCCAGACCCACGCAAACAGCGGCGACAAAGATGCGTTCGTTGTTCAGCGTGTCGATGATGGCATGCCAACCCCGGCCCTCGGTGCCGACGACCGAGGATTTCGGAACGCGCACGTCCTTGTAGCTGACCTCGTAGGAATGCAGGAACTTCGACCCCAGCTTTTCGATCTTGCGATAGGTTATCCCGGGTGTGTCCTTTGGGATCAGGAACACCGTCAGCCCGTGCGACAGCTTATCCGGGTTCCGCGCCGTCCGCGCCACCACGAACAGCCAGGACGCGATGTTCAGCCCCGTCGTCCAGATCTTGGCACCGTTGATGATGAAATCATCGCCGTCGGCAACTGCCTTGGTTTTCATCGCACCCAGAATGTCGGTGCCGCCATCAGGTTCGGTCATCGACAGGGCAAAGTGAACATCCCCCGTGGCGATGCGGGGCAGAAACTCCTGTTTCTGTTCCGCACTGCCGTGCCGTTCGATCGTCACCGCCCCGAACGAGATGTCCAGCCCATAGGCCAGCGCCACGGTTGAGGAATGCCGCGCCAGTTCCTCCAGCACGATGGTTTCCTCGACTACGCCGCCGCCAGTGCCGCCAAACTCCTCGGGAACGGAGGCGCCCATCAGTCCGATCTCGGCCATCTTGTCCAGCAATCCCTCCGGGAAGGTGCCCTTGGCGTCCCACTCGGCCACCGCATCCTTGGGCATTTCGCGTTCCACGAACTTTCGCACCAGATCGCGCAGAGCAAGCTGATCCTCGGTGAAGTCAAAGTTCATGGTCGTCCTCCCGTTTGCCCCGATCCGCAAAGACCGAAGCCATTTTCGTACCTATCAGTATCTAAGTCTACTAATGGGTATGTTGTCAACTGCCTGTCGTCGATTGATCGCGCCCGGCGTCGAAAAAGAGGTGTCATGTGCCCACTTGCCCCGAAGCTCAATCGCCCTGTCGCGGCAGGGGGCCCATATTCCAGTTGACATGATCTCGGATCGGCTACTAACTAGTATGCAATGATACTGAAAGGTAGGCATGCCGGCGCGGTCTGCGGGTCGCGTGTTTGGGGGAGGGGTCGGTCATGAACCAGAATGCCACGGCAGTTGACGGCGGCCCCGCAGTCCCGGCCGAACGGGTTTTTCATTACATGCTGCAAAACCGCGCCGCCGCCGCCTCAGGGCAAAAACCCTTTCTCGTAATGGACAACCGCAGCCTGACCTGGGCCGATACGGATGAACAGGTGAACCGTTGGGCCCACGGCATTGCCGCCTGCGGCGTCACCAAGGGCGACCGCGTGCTGTTGATGATCCCCTCAGGCATCGAACATGTGCTGATCTGGCTGGCCCTGTGCAAACTTGGCGCGATCATGGTGCCGGTCAACGACGCTTATCATGGGGCGATGCTGCGCCATCAAGTCAACGATTCCACGGCGGCGCTGGCCATCGTCGCCGCCCGCCATCTGCCCGCTTGGGCCAATCTGGCCGCCGATCTGCCGCATCTGCGCCAGATCGCCGTGATGGGTGGCCCCGCCCCGGACACGCCGGCGCCATGGTCCTGGTCCGACGCCGCCCTGCTGTTCTGCCCCGACACCACACCCTTGCCCCGCATCGTCCACGGTCATGACCCGATGGCGATCTTCTACACCTCGGGCACCACTGGCCCGTCCAAGGGCGTGCTGTACAGCTATGCCCAGGCCTGGACCTCGGCCCAGGTTCCGGCCGAGTGGTGCCTGCCCGAAGACGTCTTTTACATGTTCCTGCCGATGTTCCATGTCGGCCTGTCCCAGATGGTCGGCCTGGTCCTGCTGTCCGGGGCCACGATGGTCATCCGCGAGAAGTTCAGCGCCAGCGCCTTCTGGCCCGATGTGCGCCGCCATGGCGTGACGATAACGATCCTGCTCTCGACCATGCCCAATTTCCTGATGTCACGCCCCGCCGACCCCGCGGATCGCGCCCATCCCCTGCGCCACGTCATCATCATCCCGCTGCCCGCCGACCTTGAGGCCTTCAAAACCCGCTTCGACGTCCAGATCGCCACCTGGTTCAACATGACCGAGGTCAGCGTGCCCCTGCGTTCGGACGGCTTTAGCGTGACGGGTGGCACCTCAGCGGGCCGCCCCCGCCCCGGCGTCACCGCGCGCATCGTCGACGACCTTGACCAGCCGCTGCCCGCGGGCATGGCCGGCGAACTGGTCCTGCGCGCCGATACCCCGTGGGAGTTTTGCCTGGGCTACTGGCAAAACCCCGCCAAGACGGTCGAGGCCTGGCGCAACCTGTGGTTCCACACCGGTGACGCCTTCCGCACCGATGACGCGGGCAATTTCTACTTTGTCGACCGGCTCAAGGACACGATCCGCCGCCGCGGTGAAAACATCTCGTCCTTCGAGGTCGAGCGCGAGATGGAAAGCCACCCCGCCGTTCTGGAATCCGCCGCCGTCGCCGTGCCCTCGGGCTGGGGCGAGGATGACATCAAGGCCGTCGTTGCCCTGAAACCCGGCGCCACCCTGACCGCGCCAGACCTGCACGCCCATCTTGCAGCACGGCTGCCCGCCTACATGGTGCCCCGCTTCATCGAAATCCTGGCCCAGGAATTGCCCAAAACCCCGACCGGCAAGACGGTCAAGGCCGCCCTGCGCGCCACCGGCACCGCCGCCGCCTGGGAATCCGGGGGCAAAACATGACCCGCACGCGATCGAAACTCACCCAGGGCCGCATCGTGCTGGCCATCGCCATCATCGCCTTTGCCACGTTCTCGTTGCTGGTTCCGGGATTTCTGTCGGCGGGCAATGTCTCGCGCCTGTTGCAGAACGTCTCGATCCTCGGCATCCTTGCCATGGGCATGGCCCTGTCCATCATCGGGCGCGGCATCGACCTGTCGATGGTTGCCTCGATGGCCGTCTCGGTCGCCTGGATGCTGGCCGAGATGAATGCAGGTGCCTCCTTTGCCCATGCCTTCGGTTATGCCCTGATATTCAGCATCGCGGTCGGCCTGATCAACGGCGTCCTGATTGCCTACGTGGAAATCCCGCCCATCTTTGCCACCCTTGCCATGGGCACCGCGATTTACGGCTTTGGCCGGGTGTTCCTGCTGGCCTCGGATGTCAATTACCTGCCCGACAGCTGGGCCTGGCTGAACACCCTGGCCACCGCCGCCCCCTTGGGCATTCCCGTCTCGGTCCTGTGCTTTGGTGCCGTCTGCGGCATCGGCCACCTGTTCCTGCGTCGGGCCCGCGAAGGGCGTTACATCTACATGATGGGCGACAACCCCCAGGCCGCCCGCATCACGGGCGTGCCCCTGCGCGTGATGATCGTCGCGCAATATGTCCTGACCTCGCTGGTCGCCCTGACGGCGGGCCTGCTGATGGCCGCCCTTGTTGCCACGATGAACACGCGCATCGTCGGCTCGACATATGTCTATGACATCATCCTGGTCGCGGTTCTGGGCGGCATCAGCCTGTCTGGCGGGCGCGGCGGGGCGGGCAGCGTGATCGTCGGCACCCTGCTGATCGGCATCCTGCTGAACGGGATGACCATGATGAACCTGGGCTACACCACCCAGAACGTGATCAAGGCGCTGATCCTCTTGGCCGCCCTGATCATGGATTCGCTGGTGAACCCCCGCGACGAACAGACATCCCAGCAGGGAGAC
Source organism: Pseudorhodobacter antarcticus (assembly GCA_945871285.1). Taxonomy (GTDB): domain Bacteria; phylum Pseudomonadota; class Alphaproteobacteria; order Rhodobacterales; family Rhodobacteraceae; genus Stagnihabitans. The sequence continues at coordinate 43,789 of CAMBWO010000002.1, forward strand.
ATCTGAAACCACCACTTCACAACCAATCCAGGGAGGACAGGAACTTGAAGATCACCACCACACTCGTCACCGCCGCGACCCTTTGCCTTGCCGTGCTCGCAAGCCCGCTCGCAGCGCAGGACGCCACACCCGGCGCAGGCTTTTACAACGCGCTCAAGGGCAAGAAGATCGGCTTTGTCCCCATCGCGATGGGCTTCAACGAAACCCAGGCCTGGCGCACCGCGATGGAACGGCAAGCCGCCGCCCTTGGCTATGAAATCATCGTCCGCGATCCGAACTGGAGCATCGAGGCCGGTATCCAGGCGATCAATTCCCTGATCGACGAAAAGCCCGATATCCTGATCATCGAAAACATCGACAACAGGTCCTACAACCGCATGGTGCAGAAATCCATCGCGGCGGGCATCCTGACCATCCAGACCCAGCAGCGGTCCGAAATTGCCAGCGACGCCTATATGGGGCCGGACTGGAACGAGATGGGCCGCAATGCCGTCGACGGCATGGTGCAACTGTGCGGCACGGACAGCGGCAAGAATGGCAAGATCGCCATCATTCAGGGTGCCCTGACCGCCCCGGCCAGCCTGCTGCAACAGGCCGGCATCGACGAGGCGCTGAAAGCGCATCCCGAAATCACGGTCGTTTCCAATCAGGCCGCAGACTGGGACGCGACCAAGGCCTATCAGATCGCCACCACCGTCCTGCAACAGGAACCCGACCTGTGCGGCATCGTCGGCTTTTGGGATGTGGCCGATGCAGGCATCGCCTCGGCTGTGAAAGAGGCCAATTTGCAGGGCAAGGTCGCCGTCATCACCTCGGGCAGCGGCGCGCGCGACTCGGCCTGTGACAAGATCGCCTCGGGTGATTTCACCTTCTACACCAGCTACAACACCGCAGGTCAGGGCCGCGATCTGAATGCGATCATCCGCACCCTGCTGCAAACCATGCCAGCGCCGGGCAGCAAGCCCTTTGATCTGCTCAGCCCGCTGATCCGCATCACGAAAGACACGATGACCCCCTCGTCGTGCTGGACGCTGGACGAACTGGCCCAGATCGGAGGCTAAGCCGCCTTGCCGACCGCGCACCCTGCGGTCGGCAAGCCGATTCCTGCGCAGAGATCGCAACGGAGCTTTCGAAAACTCCGGGTGCCCAATCGCGGCGGCGGCCCCCCCTGGCCGTCCCCTAGTTGCCAAACCGAGCAAAACCATGACCCGTGACGACCTTGTCCGCTGGCGGTATCGCCTGATCCCCAACAACGTGCTGGGCGAGATTCTGTCCAAAACCTGGATAGACAACGCCGTTCCTGTCCTGCTGCTGTCCATCCTGCTGGCGGTCTTTGGCACGCTGGTGCCGAACCTTCTGTCGACGGGCAACCTCAGCAACCTGTCGCAGACGGTGGGGGAATATCTGCTGATGGGTCTGGGCCTGACCATCGTCGTGATGGCGGGCGGGATTGACCTGTCGGTCGGCTCGGTCTTTGCGCTGGCCAATCTCTTGGTCATCGCGCTGGCCGGTTGGGCGGGCCTGTCGCTGTGGGTGGCGGTGCCGCTGACCTTGCTGGCGGGCGGGTTGGTCGGGCTGGTGAATGGCGTCCTTGTCGGCTACCTGCGCCTGCGCGCCTTTCTGACCACGCTCGTTACCCTGATCGTGGTGCGCGCGCTGGTGGACAGCCTTTTGCTGGGCTATTCTCAGCAAATCGGCGCCGCCCCGATTGTTTCGGGCTTTTGGGATTACCTGGCCTTCGGCACCTTTTACGGCATGGCCGCCAGCTTCATGGCCGCCGTCGCCTTGGCCGTGGCCGTTCATGTTTTCCTGACCCGCCTGCGGCCCGGCTGGCACATCATCGCCGTCGGCGGATCGCGCCGGGCGGCCCATAACGCCGGGATCGACGTGCGCCGCACGGTCTGCCTGACCTATGTCGCCTCGGGCGTGCTCGCCGCCCTCGCCGGCGTCTTTTACGCCGCCCGCCTGATGAGCCTTGGCGCCGAAACCGGGGTGGGCCTTGAAATCACGGTCCTGACCGCCGTCGTCCTTGGCGGCACCTCGCTTGGCGGCGGGCGCGGTTCGGTGGTCAAGACCGTGCTGGGCATCATCATCGTGGTCGTCATCACCAACAGTCTGCTGCGCTTCAACCTGCCCAGCGGTTCCTCATCCCTCGCCCTTGGCATCATCCTGCTGCTCGCCGTCGCCATCGACGTCCGCTGGGTCAAGAACAAACGCAAGGTCCTGGACCAGACCTACGTCGCCCCCACCTATTTCGAGCTTCCCCCTTTGCCGGATGCCCGCCGCGGGGCCGCCACCCCCTATGCCGTGAATGACCACCTCGCCTCAGCCGAACCCATCGGCCTTGGCCTGCTCGACGGTCCCGAGGATGTCATTCTGGACACCGACGACAACCTGTACACCGGCAGCCGCGATGGCAACATCCTGCGCCTGATGGCCCCCGACTACAAAACCATCGAGCATTTCGCCCATATCGGCGGCCAACCCCTCGGCCTCGCCTTCGACCGGGCCGGCAACCTGGTAACCTGCGTCGCGGGGATGGGCCTTTATATGGTCCGCCCCAACCGCGAGGTTGTGAAACTGTCCGATGAAACCAACCGCACCCTGTTTTCCATCATCGACGACAGCCGGATGCGTCTTGCCGACGACCTTGACATCGCCCCTGATGGCCGGGTGTTCTTCAGCGAGGCCACCATCCGCTATTCCCTGCACGACTGGATGGTCGACGCCCTCGAAGGGCGCGGCAATGGCCGCATCATCTGTTACGATCCCCGCGACGGGTCCTCGCGCACCGTCCTGCCCCGCCTGCAATTTCCCAACGGCATCTGTATGGTGCCGGATGGCCAATCTTTCCTCTATGCCGAAACCTGGGGCTGCCGCGTCAGCCGCTATTACTTCGATGGCCCCAAAAAGGGCCGCACCGAAATCGTCATCGCCAACCTGCCGGGCTACCCCGACAACATCAACCGCGCCTCGGATGGCACCTTCTGGCTTGCCATGATCGGAATGCGCACCCCGGCCTTCGATCTGTCGCAACGCATGCCCGGCTTTCGCCGCCGCATGGCAATGCAGGTCGCGCGTGACCAGTGGGTGTTCCCCAACCTCAACACCGGCGGCGTGATCAAGTTCGACCTTGCAGGTCAGGTCCTGCAATCGCTGTGGGATGGCGAGGGAGGCCGCCACCCGCAAGTCACCTCGATGCGCGAACACAAGGGCTGGCTCTACCTCGGCGGCATCTTCAACAACCGCATCGGGCGCATCAGACTTCCCGACGCCGACCAGACCTGGACCGCACAGGCGTCCTATTGGGGGGCCAAATCATGATCTCCTGGGTCCGCTCCCGCATCGACACCTTTCTGGGCCAGGGCGACGCCGCCGTGACCGTCCCGCCGATGGACGGCGCGCTGTCGCCCAACACCCGGCTGGACCGCGCCGCCCTTGTCGCACGGATGGATTCCCCCGACGACATCGCCCAGGGTGACGCCACCTATGTCTCCAGCGGCAACACCGTCTACCGCCTTGCGCCGGACGGCACCCCCGAACCCTTTCACCACTTTGCTGAAACCATCACCTGCCTTGCCGCACGGGGCGACCGGCTGGCCGTGGGCCAGGCCGACACCATCATCCTGCTGCACGAAGGCTGCGAAACCATCGTTTCCGTCCCATGCCCCACTGCGCTTGCATTCAACGGCGACACCCTGATCGCGACCCAAGGCTCCAGCCGCAATGCGCCGCACCAGTGGAAACATGACCTGATGCAGCGCGGATCGACCGGTGCCGTCTGGCAGATCGCCCCGAACGCCGCACCCAAACCCCTCGCCACCGGGCTTGCCTGGCCGAACGGCATCGCCATCACGCCCATCGGCATCGTCATCTCGGAAAGCTGGCACCACCGCCTGATCCGGCTTGGCACCGCCCAACCCGTCCTGTCCGACCTGCCCGGCTATCCCGCGCGCCTCGCCCCGGCGCGGGATGGCTGGTGGCTTGCCCTTTTTGCCCCGCGCGGCCAACTGGTCGAATTCGTCCTGCGGGAACGCCGCTACTGCACCCGCATGATGGCCGAGATTGACCCCGACAACTGGCTTGCCCCCGCCATCGCCCCGCCCAAAAGCTTTCTTGAACCCATGATGGGCGGGGCGCTGCGCTCCCACGGCTTCGCCAAACCTTGGGCGCCCTCAAACTCCTATGGGCTGCTCGTGTGCCTTGACGCCCATTTCCGCCCGATCCGCAGCTTTCACAGCCGCGCCGATGGCACCCGCCACGGCATCACGGCGGCACTGGACCTCGGGTCACATGTCCTCGTCGCCTCGCACGGCGGCAACGCGCTGCTCAAACTTGACCCGACGGCGGGGGACCGACCATGACCGAACCCCTTGTCTGCCTGTCCCAGATCACCAAGGAATATTTTGGCGTTCCCGCCATCCGCGCTGTCGATTTCACGGTCTGGCCCGGCGAAGTCCACGCCCTTGTCGGGGAAAACGGGGCCGGAAAATCCACCCTGACCAAGGTCATGGTCGGCATCACCGCCCCCACCTCGGGCACCATCGCGGTTGACGGCCAGCTCGTCACCCTGCGCTCCCCGGCCGAGGCGCTCAATCTGGGCCTCGCCATGGTGTTTCAGGAAACCAGCCTCGTGCCGTCGATGACGGTGGCGCAGAACCTGTATCTCGGTCAGGAACATTTCTTCACCCGCCTGCGCGGCATGTATATCGCCGCGCAGCAATTCCTCCAGTCGCTGAACTTCAACGTCGATCCGATGACCCCGGTCGCGTCCCTTGGTGCGGCGCAAAAGCAGATGGTCGAAATCGCCCGCGCCGTTCTGCGCAAGGCCCGGCTGATCATCTTCGATGAACCCACCGCCGCCCTGACACCCGAGGAAAAGCATCACTTCTTCGCCCTGATCGAACGGCTCAAGGCCAGCGGTGTCGCCGTGGTCTTCATCTCTCATGCCATCGAAGAGGCGTTGCAAATCGCCGACCGCATCACAGTCCTGCGCGATGGCGAGGTGGTGACAACCGACGCCGCCCAGACCTTTGACCGCGCTTCCATCATCCGCGCCATGGTCGGCCGCACCCTGTCGGACGAACTTTACACCCGCAAGGATGGCCAGACGCGCCCGCCTCAGGACCTTGTCCTGTCGGTGCAAAACCTGTCGATGGGCTCGATGGTCCGCAACACGTCGTTTTCCGTCTATGCCGGTCAGGTGACGGGCATCTTTGGCCTGATCGGCTCGGGGCGGACCGAAACCGCCAAGGTCGTGGCCGGGGTGCTGAAACGCAACCTGTTTCACGGCGGCAAGGTCAGCCTTTTCGCCCGCGCCGTCCGCTACCGGATGCCGCGTCAGGCCATGCTGGACGGCATCGTCTACGTGACCGAAGACCGCAAGACCGAAGGCTTTTTCGAAGGCATGTCCATCGCCGAAAACATCTTTGCCGGCCGCCTGACCGCCCGGGGTCCCCGCGTCGTCAGGCCGGCCCAGATGATGAAACTGGCCGAGGATTGGCGTGACAAGCTGAACATCCGCGCCATTGATGCGGATGCCCGCGTCGTCGAACTGTCCGGCGGCAATCAGCAAAAGGTGGTGGTCGCCAAATCGCTGGTCCAGCGCCCGAAACTCGTGATCTTTGACGAACCGACCCGCGGCGTCGACGTGGGCGCCATCGCCGAGATTCACGCCATCATCAAGGGTCTGGCCGATGACGGCCTTGCCGTGGTGGTCATCTCCTCTTACCTCCCCGAAGTTCTGAACCTGTCGGACCGCATCCTGGTGGCCCGCCAAGGCCGCATCGTCGAGGAATTCGCCCCCCAGGACGCAAGCGAAGAGACGATCATGTATGCCGCCGTCCACTGACCAAAGGCCCGGCAAATGGTTTCCACCCGGTTAATGTAAAATGCCAAGCCATTGACACTAATGGATAAAAATATGTGTCCACGCGTGGACAAACCGACCTAACGCCGCGTGATCCGGGGCGAGGGCGTCTCGGCCGGGCTCGGCAACCGCTCGGACGGCTCGAACGGCGGGTCGATCCACCCGTCACTCCCCGCGACGGTCAGCCGACGGTTTTCTATCCGCCAGCCCTCGTCGGTCAGCCGGTGGCGATCATGATAACGCCCCCACAGATCAATTCGCCGCCCCTCCGCCAGCGTCAGATGCCAGGCATAGACATAGGCCGTCGACTGCGCCGTGTCCGGCCCGGTCAGGGTGACCTTGATGTTCGACACATGGTGACTGGTCCGGCTGAACGGTGCCAATGTCCTCGCAAACATCAACGCCAGATCCGCCCGCCCGATCACGGCATGCCCCGAGCCCAGCTCGAAACAGCCATCCTCGCAGAACACGCGGCTGACCAGCAGGGCTGCATCGTTGCGGTCTACGAAGTGGCTATAATCTGCCAGCAAGTCCACAATGAGACGCCGCTGCTCCAGTTCCCAAACCAGCCGTTCCGTCTCGCTCATCGTATCACCCTGGACCACAGCGCCGCGCAATATCAGCGCCACGCCGAACCATACAGAAGCCATCGGCAAAAGCACAGGGCAACTGGGCTGCGGGCGGCCATCCGGCGTACCGCTTCGGCGCTGCAAGGGGTCCGGACTGCCCGTCGGCTCCCAAGGCAAGCGGCAACAGCTCTTTTTCAGGCATGCAACGGGGTGCTGTTGCAGAACTCACGCTTGAGCTGTCAACGGCGGCGTAGAATCCTGCAACTGGGGAGGAGCAAACGTCGGCCAATGGGGATCTTGTTGATTTTCACGCAGAACTGAGCCGGGTCTGGAGTGAACCCCACGGACTGGAACACAGGGTCCGAAAGATCTGATACGCTGAACGGGCCTTGCATGGAGAAGGTTCATGTCATCACCAGGTCCCTATCGTCGACATTCGACACCGTTCAATCTGCAGTTGCGCTAGGATATACGTGCTGGCATCATCGGTCGGCGCGATGCGCAGCGCAGCCTTAACATCTCCGCCAACCTCATCCAGCTGTGGCTGACCCAGTTCGACCGCGGCGAGTTGACGAACGAAGAGGCTGAAGCTGGCGTGATCGCCGAATGCGAGACCTGCATTGCCGCCCTTGAGCGCAAGGTGGGTCAGCTGACAATGGAGCTGAATCTTGCCAAGAAAACACCGCCGATGCCGACCGCGGCCGGCAGCGAGTGACCTTAGGTCATCAACGGCGCCGCCGCCTGCTCCATCAGGCGGGGGTGCAAAGCCATGAACCTACCGCGCAAGGAGATACAATTGTCGTTCCTCCGAGAAGGCCGAAGGGCTTACAGACGCCGAGCTGACTTCCATCATCGAGGACATCCAGGATGAGTTGCCCTGCTACGGCTATCGGCGCGTGAACTAGGAGCTTCGGCGTCACGGATTTATCATCAATCAAAAGAGGGTAGCACGAGTGATGCGTCTGGCGGGGCTTGGCATCAAGCCCCGCACGGAACGTGTCAACGACTTTGAGACAGCGGGTTTTTTTAGTTTAGGCTTGGGCTGGCTCCGTCTTCTTGGGCGGGTTGATCCAGACAGCAGTCGGGATTTGGGGTGGTTTGGGACGCTGGCGGACGAATCTCTCTGGGGTGCTGAGAAA
>CAMBWO010000003.1 GCA_945871285.1 Pseudorhodobacter antarcticus
GACATCGTTAAGGCGGGCTACGGCGCCCATGTCCTGACCGTGCCCGCCGCCGACAATGTGATCCGCCTGTTGCCCGCCCTGACCATCACCGATGACGACCTGACCGAGGCCGTCAAACGCCTCGACGCAGCCGCAACCGAGGTCGGGCACACGCTCTGACCCCTTCATTCTGGTACAAATACTCTGGGGGTCCGGGGGCTAGCCCCCGGCTTGAACAAAGAAGACAAGATGAACCATTTTCTTGATATCCACAAAACCGACGCGGCCGACCTGCGGGCGATGATCAACTCTGCCCATGCGATGAAAACCGCCCGCAATGGCCGCCCCAAGGGTGAGCCGGATGACGACCAGCCGCTCAAGGGCCGCATGGTGGCGCTGATCTTTGAAAAGCCATCTACCCGCACGCGGGTGTCGTTTGACGTGGGGGTGCGCCAGTTGGGCGGGCAGACCATGGTCTTGTCGGGCAAGGAGATGCAGCTGGGTCACGGCGAAACCATCGCCGACACGGCGCGGGTCCTGTCGCGCTATGTCGATCTGATCATGATCCGCACCTATGAGGAGGCGACCCTGCTGGAGATGGCTGAACATGCCACCGTGCCCGTCATCAACGGCCTGACCAACCGCACCCATCCCTGCCAGATCATGGCCGATGTGATGACCTATGAGGAGCATCGCGGCCCCATCGCCGGGCGCCGGGTTGTCTGGGCGGGCGATGGCAACAATGTCTGCGCCAGTTTCATCCATGCGGCGGGGCAGTTCGGGTTCGATTTCACCTTTACCGGACCCGAACCGCTGGACCCTGAGGAAAAGTTTCTGAGCTTTGCCCGTGCCAAGGGCAGCAAGGTCAGCATCGAACGCGATCCCGTCCGTGCCGTAACCGGGGCCGATCTGGTGGTGACGGACACCTGGGTGTCGATGCATGACCCCGAAAGCGCCAAGGAGCGGCGGCACAACCAATTGTCGCCCTATCAGGTCAACGACGCGCTGATGGCCCATGCCAAGCCTGACGCCCTGTTCATGCATTGCCTGCCCGCGCATCGCAACGACGAGGTGACGAGCGCCGTGATGGACGGCCCGCATTCTGTGGTGTTTGACGAGGCCGAAAACCGACTGCACGCGCAAAAGGCGGTGATGCGCTGGTGTCTGGGGGTTTAGACCCCAACAGGGGTGACAGGCCCGCACCCGCGCCGGGGGGCGGGCGTCCAGCATGGCAAGCGTCCGATCCGCACCGCTGGTTTCCAATGTCACGGCGGCCAGGCTGACAGCGGCCCCGCCCGAAGGCATGTCATGTAGTGTTTCCATTGCCTGATACTTCGTGTGCCCGGTGATGCCGCGCTGGGCACGCGGGAGGGCCGGGCTTTCGACAGGTGCCTGAAAAAAGTTTCGCGGCCCTTGCAATCCCGCCCCAAACCCGCATCTGTGGCGCAACCCATTGAAGGAGGCCCACCCATGCAATCCCCCGTTCCCGCCCTGATCCATTCGCTGACCGCGATGTCGAAAATCCTGGACAAGGCCGAGGCCTTTGCCGAGGCCAAGAAGATGAAACCCGACGTGATGCCGCAGTTGCGGCTGATTGCGGACATGCTGCCGCTGTGGCGCCAGATCACGATTGCCTGCGACCATGCCAAGGGCATGTCGGCCCGTCTGGCGGGGGTCGAGGTGCCGGGCTTTGCCGATACCGAATCGACTTTGGCCGAGTTGAAGGACCGGATTGCCAAGACGATCGCCTTTATCGAAACCATCCCGGCCGAGGCCTTTGCCGAGGCCGATGGCCGCACGATTGCTGTCAAGGCCGGCCCGCGGGAGCTGAGCTTTCCGGCGCCGCAGTATTATGCGGGCTATGCGATGCCGAACTTTTATTTCCACCTGACGACGGCCTATGCCATCTTGCGGTCGAACGGCGTCGAGATCGGCAAGGTCGATTTTCTGGGGGGCTGAAGAATGGGCACCGCCCTTGTCGTGATTGACCTGCAAGAGGCGATGCGGGACACCTGCGACGCTGGGAACCCTTGGGCCAATCCCGGCGCGGTCGAGGCGGCGGTGCGGGTGTTGGCCGGGTTTCGGGCGGCGGGGTTGGCGGTGGTGCATGGGCATCACCACGACACCGACCCCGCCGACGAATTCCACCCTGACAATCCCCTGAGTGCGCCGATGCCCGAAATGGTGCCGCTGCCCGGCGAGGCTGTGGTGGTCAAGCACGGCTTGTCCGGCCTCATCAGCACGGGGCTGAAGACGCTGTTGCGCGAAGCGGGTCGTGACCGGCTGGTCGTGCCGGGCGGCGAGGCCAGCATGTGTGTCGAAAGCACGGTGCGGATGGCGGGCAATCTGGGGTTCAAGACCACGGTTGTGGCGGATGCGCTGATCAACTTTGGCCGCCGGGCGCGGGATGGACGCGAGATTTCCCCTCAGGATGTGCTGGACATGACCCTGTCCAACCTGCGGTCCTTTGCGCGGATCGTGGAGTCGGGCGAGGTGAGCGCGGCATGACGGCTGACGAGATCGCCGCGCTGTTCACCAAGGCGGACGGGTCCTACCAGTTTGCCCGCTGGGGCCGGCCGATTGTGCCGGTGGTGTTTGGCGTGGATGATGCCACGCTGTCGGTGATCAAGGGCGCGGTCGAGGCGGTGGTCACGCTGGCCCGCCACAAGATGGCCGAGACGGACCCGGAACTGGGCGCCAATCTGCTGATGTTCTTTTTCCGCGACTGGGCCGAACTGCCGCAGGTGCCGGGCCTGGACGCGTTGGTGCCGGGTTTGGCCGCCCTGTGCGACCGGCTGGCGTCCGAGGGGGCGAACCAGTATCGCCAGTTCCGCCTTGACCCCGACGGTGCGATAAAGGCGGTGTTTGTCTTTGTCCGCATGGATGAGGGGCTGTCGGCCATGGCGGCGCAGGATCTGGCCTTGACGCAGGCGGCGCAGATGATCTGCCTGTGGTCCGACCGCGCCTTTGCCAAGGTGTCGCCCCTGGCCGATGTCGGGGGGCAGGTGATCTTGCGGCCCGGTATCGCGGGGGTGATTGCGGCCAGCTATGACCCGGCGATGCCGGCGGTGGCGCGGGATGCGTCCCACGCCCTGCGTCTGGCGGCGCGGATTGGCCGCGAAGTTTAGCACTGCGTTAAGCTTCGTGCGCTAGGTTTTGCGCAGCAGAACAGGGATGGACGGCTGATGCTGGACCGAGCGACCGACACGCAGGATATCATGGACAGCATCGCGCGGCGGATGAACGGGTTTTTGTACCGTTGCCGCAACGACAAGGACTATTCCATGATCTTCATGGCGGGGGATGTCGCCCTGCTGACGGGCAAGCCTGCGCAGGCCTTTACCCGGGAGCGGGGGGATTCCTATGCGGGCATGACCCATCCTGACGACCTGTAGGCGGTCTATGCCGCCGTGGACGAGGGGTTGGCGCAACGCAGCAACTGGGGGGTCGATTACCGCATCCGGCGGGCCGACGGCAGCGACCGCTGGGTGCATGAAACCGGCGGCGGGGTCTGGCAGGGCGACACCTTGCTGTTCCTGGAAGGCATCGTGATCGACATCGACCGTGGCAAGCGCACCGAATTGCACAATGTTGAAATGCTCGCCGCGATTTCGGAACAGGCGCGGGTGCTGCTGGGCGATACCGAACCGATCGTCGAGATTTTGCGCACACTGCGCATCCTGGCCATCAACGCAAGGTTGGAGGCGGGGCGGGCTGGCACGGCGGGGGCGGCGTTCGGCTTTATCTCGCAAGAGGTGTCGCGTCTGGCCGAGGAGACGAGCGTTCTGGCCGAGCATATCGCCGAGGTGACGGGCCAGTTGCAGGCGCTGTTGCAGCGGACCTGAGCGTTTTGCGATTCCCTTTGGCCCTGAAGCGAATTAGCTTGGCCCAAAAGGGAGGTCGCGATGGCCCGTTTTGCTGTGCTGGCGATGGTGTTGCTGCTTGCAGGGTGCGGTGTGCCCTTTGTTCCGTTGATCTGAGCCATGGGCCATGGCTTTGCCGTGCGGGTCTATTACGAGGACACCGATCTGGCGGGGATCGTCTATTATGCCAACTATCTGAAGTTCATCGAACGGGCGCGCACCGAATGGGTGCGGGGCCTGGGCATTGACCAGCGGGCGTTGAAGGCGGCGGGTCTGGTCTTTGCCGTGCGCCGGATCGAGGCGGATTATCTGCGGCCCGCCCGGTTTGACGATGAACTGCTGGTGCGGACGGTGGTGCAATCGTTGACGGGGGTGCGGATCGGGATGCAGCAGGATGTCTGGCGTGGGGAGGAACGGCTGTTTGCGGCGCAGGTCGTGCTGGTGTGCCTGACCGACGGCGGCCAGCCGGCCCGCCTGCCGGCCGCATTGCGACAGGCGCTGACGGTGGGTCTGGGGGAAACAGATGCGGCTGACTGAGTGCCATAATTTCAAGGATTTCAGGGAATTGGCCCGGCGGCGGGTGCCGGGGGCGATATTCGACTATATCGACGGCGGGGCGGATGACGAGGTCAGCAAGCGGCGCAATGCGGCGGCGATCGAGGCGTGTGATCTGGTGCCCAACATCCTGCGCGGGGTAGGGCAGGTTGATTTGTCGGTCACGGTGATGGGGCAGAAGCTGGCGCTGCCGGTCTATCTGTCGCCGACGGCGCTGCAACGGGTGTTTCATCCGGACGGGGAGCGGGCGACCGGGGCGGCGGCGGCCAAGTTTGGCACGATGTTCGGGGTGTCGTCGCTGGGCACGGTCAGTCTGGGCGAGATGCGCCGGGCCCATTCGACGCCGCAGTGTTACCAGTTCTATTTCCACCGCGACCGGGGTTTGAACCGCGCCATGATGCAGTCGGCCCGTGAGGCGGGGGTCGAGGTGATGATGCTGACGGTGGACAGCATCACTGGCGGCAACCGCGAGCGGGACAAGCGCAGCGGGTTCGGCATCCCCTTTCGGCCCAAGGTGGGGGCGCTGTTGGACTTTGCATTGAAGCCGTTGTGGGGTTTGAATTACCTGACGCATGAGCGGTTGTCGCTGCCGCAACTGGATGCGCATGTGAACCTGGGCGGGACGACGATGTCGATCAGCCGCTATTTCAGCGAGATGCTGGACCCCGGCATGAATTGGGATGACGTGGCGGCGATGGTGGCCGAATGGGGCGGGCCGTTCTGTCTGAAAGGCGTCATGTCCTCGCAGGATGCGCGGCGGGCGGCGGATATCGGTTGTGCCGGGATCGTGCTGTCCAACCACTCAGGGCGGCAACTGGACGGCACCCGCGCTCCGTTTGACCAGTTGGCCGAGGTGGTGGATGCGGTGGGTGACCGGCTGGATGTGATGGTGGATGGCGGGTTCACCCGGGGCAACCATGTGATCAAGGCGCTGTCGATGGGGGCCAAGGCGGTGGGGCTGGGGTCCTACTATCTGTTCGCCTTGGCTGCGGCGGGTCAGCCGGGGGTGGAGCGGGCGATGGCGCTGATGCAGGACGAATTGGTGCGGGGGATGAAGCTGATGGGGGCGCGCAACGTGGCGGACCTGTCACGGGAAAACCTGCGGCCGCACTGACAGGCGCAGATTCAGCAACAATGCGCCGTTTGACGCAGTTGTGTTGGCTTTCCCCTTCATTATCCTGTAGTCTAACGGCTAATAGGTGCCAAAGAGCACCGATAACAAGAGCAGGCACTATGGAACCCACTACACTTGCGGCAGCGCAGGAGATTGATTTCTCTTTGCTGAGCCTTTTCGCGCGTGCGACGCTGACCGTTCAGGTCGTGATGCTCGGGCTTTTGGTGATGTCCTTCTGGTCATGGGCGATCATCATTCAAAAACACATCCTGTTCCGCGCCAGCCGCAAGGAGGCCTCGGTGTTTGACCGGGCGTTCTGGTCGGGCGAGCCTTTGGACGAGTTGTTCGAAAAGATCGGCCCGGCGCCGGACGGGCCCAGCGAGAAGATCTTTGCCAGCGGCATGCTGGAATGGCGGCGCAGTCACCGCTCGGATGGCGGGTTGATTGCGGGCGCGCAGGCGCGGATTGACCGGGCGATGGATGTGGCGATCAACCGCGAGGCGGAGCGGCTGAACAAGGGGTTGAGCTTTCTGGCCACGACAGGCTCGACCGCGCCGTTTATCGGGTTGTTCGGCACGATCTGGGGTATCAAGCACAGCTTTGAACAGATTGCGATCAGCCAGAACACCAACCTGGCCGTCGTGGCCCCCGGCATTGCCGAGGCGCTGCTGGCCACGGGCATTGGCCTGATCGCGGCCATTCCGGCGGTGGTGTTTTACAACAAGCTGAACAGCGACAGCGAGCATATCCTGGGCGGCTACGAATCCTTTGCCGACGAGTTTGCGACGATTCTGTCGCGGCAATTGGACGCCTGAGATGGCGGGCGGGGTCATTCAGAAATCGGGCGGCGGGCGGCGCGGGCGGCGGCGCGGCAAGGCGGCGGCGATGAGCGAGATCAACGTCACGCCCTTTGTGGACGTGATGCTGGTGCTGCTGATCATCTTCATGGTGGCCGCACCTTTGCTGACCGTGGGCGTGCCTGTGAAGCTGCCGGAAACAGCGGCCAATGCGATGCCGACCGAGCAGGAGGAGCCGCTGACCATCACCTTGACGGTGGACGGCCTGGTGATGATCCAGTCGACCGAGGTGGCGGATGGCGAGTTGATCCCCAAGCTGCGGGCGATTGCCGATCAGCGGACATCGGACAAGGTGTTTGTGCGGGCCGACGGGGCCGTTGCCTATGAGCGGGTCGCGCAGCTGATGGGTGCGCTGAATGCGGGCGGGTTCAACAACATCGGCTTGGTCACGGAAACCGGGGGGCCGGCGTTCGGCGGGCCCTCGGCTGGCAGCGACGACGCGGCGCCGTAAATGAGCAAGGGCGTCATCATCTCGGGGATTGGCCATGTCGGTTTGATCCTGTGGGCCATTCTGGGCGGCTGGCTGTTTGCCGCGCAGGATATTCCCGAGATAAAGGTGGTCGAGGTTTCGATGATTTCGGCGGGCGAGTTTGACGCGATGATTTCGGCGGCGCCTGCGGTGCCCGATGTCGCCCCCGAACCGTCGCAACCCGAGATCACCAGTGAGGAGCCGTCGGTCGACGTGCCTGCCGAGCCCGAAGTGGCCCCCGCGCCGGAGACACCCGACGTGCAGCCCGCGCCCGAGGTCGAAGCCGCGCCGACGCCACCCGAACCCGCGCCAGAACCGCTGCCCGAGGACCCGGTGCCGCAGCCTGAACCGGTGCCAGAGCCGATTGCACCACCGGCTGACCTGCCGCAACCGATCAAGGTGCCGCGGTCGAGCGTGCCGCCGAAGCCGCGCCCGGCGATCAAGATTGCCGATACCCCGCCCGAACCTGTGACCGAGACGCCCGAAGTGGCCGATACGCCCGCGCCACCGGTGACGGACGAGCCTGCGGCCGAGGAACCCACACCGCCGGAACCGCCCGCCACGCCCGAAGTGACGGCGCCCGAAGTGGTGCCCGACCTGCCGCCTGTGGTCGGGGATGCACCGGCGCTGGCGCCCACGACCAGCAAGCGCCCGCAATCGCGGGCCAAGGCTCAGGCCGAGGCGGTCGATGCGCAGGCGGCAGCCGACAAGGAAGCCGCCGAAAAGGCCGCACAAAAGGCGGATGAACAGGCGGCGGCGGATGCCGATGCGGCGGAAAAGGCGGCCAATAAGGCAGCCGATCAGGCGGCCTCGGATCAGGCAGATGCGGAACAAGCGGCGATTGACGCGGCCGTGGCCGCTGCGGCGGGGACGGGTGAGGCTGCGGGCGATGACGGGCCGAAGGGTCCGCCGATGACCAACAGCGAGATCGGCGATCTGCACAGCGTCATCAAGAAGCGTTGGGCCGCAGGAACACTTTCGAGTGCAGCAGAACAAGTTGTCGTAAAAGTTTCCGCCACCCTATCCCGTGATCAGAAAGTTCTGTCCGTGGATCTGGTATCGTTTGAAGGTGGAACGGCGGCGGATGCTGAACTCGTCTTTCAGACGGTGCGTCGCGCATTGTTGCGGGCGCAAAACGATGGCTTCAACTTGCCGCCTGAGAAATATGACGACTGGAAGGAACTTATGATGATCTTCGACCCCAGGTCAGGGACATTCAACTGATGACAATTTCTGACAACCGCGAGGACCGCATGAACCGTTTTGCCCCCCTGACTCGTCTGCTTGCGTGCGGCGTCCTGTGCCTTGCCGCACTGGCCGGACAGGTGCAGATCGCCGCCGCCAAGATCGAGTTGAACTTCAACAACCCGGTGATCGAGCCTTTGCCCTTTGCGGTGCCGGATTTCATTGCCGAGAACAATGGGGCGGGCCAATTGGCCACCGACATTGCGCGGGTGGTGGCGGCGGACCTGTCGGGCACGGGGCTGTTTCGCGAGATTCCGGCCGAGGCGTTCATTTCCCGTGTGACCAGTTTTGACTCAGCTGTTGCCTATAACGATTGGCAGGCGATCAATGCGCAGGCGCTGATCACCGGGGCGGTGACGGCGTCGGGTGACAAGGTGGTGGTCAAGTTCCGGGTGTTCGACATCTTCTCGGGCGAGCAGTTGGGCGAGGGATTGCAGTTTGCGGGTTCCGCCAAAAGCTGGCGGCGGATGGCGCACAAGGTGGCGGATGCGGTTTATGCGCGCATCACCGGCGAGGGTGGGTATTTCGACAGCCGGGTGGTCTTTGTCGCCGAAAGCGGGCCCAAGGATGCGCGGGCCAAGCGGTTGGCGGTCATGGACTATGACGGCGCGAACGTCGCCTATCTGACCGACAGCAGCGCCATCGTTCTGGCGCCGCGCTTTTCGCCGACGGGAGACCGCATCCTGTTCACCTCTTATGCCAGCGGGTTTCCGCGGATTTATGTCATGGATACGGCGTCGTTGCGGACGCGGGTGCTGGATGAACAGCCGGGCACCATGACCTTTGCGCCGCGCTTTGCCCCCGATGGGCAGACGGTGGTGTTTTCGCTGGAAAAGGACGGCAATGCCGACATTTACGCGATGGACATCGACTCGGGCGGGTTGCGGCAGTTGACCAATGCGCCCTCGATCGAGACCGCGCCCAGTTTCAGCCCTGATGGTAGCCAGATCGTGTTTGAAAGCGACCGTTCGGGCGGCCAGCAGATTTACGTGATGCCGGCGGGTGGTGGCGAGCCTGTGCGAATTTCCAGTGGCAAGGGCAAGTATGGCACCCCGGTCTGGAGCCCGCGTGGCGATTTGATCGCCTTCACCAAGATCAGCGACGGGCGGTTCCATATCGGGGTTTTCCGCACCGATGGGTCGGATGAAAAACTGCTGACCTCGGCCTTTCTGGACGAGGGGCCGACCTGGGCGCCCAATGGCCGGGTCGTGATGTTCACCCGCGAAAGTGAAGGCGCGGGCGGGTCGGCAGCGCTGTATTCGGTGGACATTTCGGGGCGGAACCTGAAACGGGTCACAACCGAGGGGCCGGCGTCCGATCCGGCATGGTCGCCGCTGCTGCCATAACAGGTTTGCCGTTAACAGACGGCGCCAAAGCTGATAACATGGCCCAAATCGAGCCAAAAAGAGGATAACCCCATGACGACTTCCCTCGCATTTCTGCCCAAGGTCCTGCTGCTGGTGGCAGCTTTGGGCCTTGCAGCCTGCAACAACCCCAACCGCTATGGCGCGGGGGGCAATGGGGCCGGGGGCGCGGGTGCCGGATCGGGCCTGGGCGAGGACGGCGTTGCGACTTCGGGGTTGGGCGATCCGAACAACCCGGCGTCGGTGGCCTATTTCAACCAGACGGTCGGTGACCGCGTGCTGTTCGTGGTGGACCAGTCCACCCTGTCGGATGAGGCGCGCAACATTCTGAACGGACAAGCGGGCTGGCTGAACGCGAACCCCGACTATGCGATCATCATCGAAGGCCATGCCGACGAGCAGGGCACGCGGGAATACAACATCGCGCTGGGCGCGCGGCGTGCGGATTCGGTCAAGAACTATCTGATCGCACAGGGGATTTCCGGCAGCCGGATGCAGACCGTGTCCTATGGCAAGGAACGCCCGATTGCCGTGTGTTCGGACGAGGGTTGCTACAGCCAGAATCGGCGGGCCGTGACGGTGCTGTCTTATGGGGCAGGGGCCTGATCTGATGGCGCGACTGTCGTTCAGGGGGCTGATGCTGTTGGCGGTTTTGCTGCCGGGGTCTGCGTTCGCGCAGGACCGGGCGCAGACGCTGGCCGATGTGAAGGCGGAACTGGCGACGCTGGCGGCGGAGTTTTCGGCGCTGAAGCAAGAGTTGGTCGCGTCCGGCGCTGCGGCCAACGGCACGGCGGGGGCGGACCCGCTGGGCCGGATGGATGCCATCGAGGCGCGTCTGGTTCAGTTGACCGCCAAGACCGAGGCAGTCGAATTGCGGGTGGGGCAGGTCGTGGCCGATGGCACCAACCGCATTGGCGACATGGAGTTTCGCCTGTGCGAATTGACCGAGGGTTGCGACCCGGGCAGCCTGCCACCGACGCCTGACCTGGGTGGCAGTGCCGAGGTGGCCACCCCGACCGTGGATGCGGCACCCGCGCCGAGTGAGGGGCCGGAGATGGCCGTGAATGAACAAGCCGACTTCGACCGGGCCGCGGGGGTGCTCGCTTCTGGTGACTTTCGCACCGCCGCGGACCTCTTTGCGACCTATGCCGAGACCTATCCTGGTGGGGCGCTAGCGCAACAGGCCGGGGTATTGCGCGGCGATGCGCTGACCCAGATCGGTGATACGGCCAAGGCGGCGCGGGCCTATCTGGAGGCCTTTTCGGGCGCGCCCGAGGAGGCGGCGGCTGGGCAGGCCCTGACCAAGCTGGGGCAGTCCTTGGGCCGCCTGGGCCAGACGCCCGAGGCTTGTGTGACGCTGGCCGAGGTGGGCAAGCGGTTTCCGGGCAGTGTGGATGAGGGCAATGCCGTCGCCGCGATGCAGGGGTTGGGCTGTCGTTGACGCAGGCGGTGCGGGCGCGATTCCTGCACGGTTTGCGCCCTTGGCTGACCGCCGGGGGAGTTTCACACCCCCCCGGACCCCCCGGTGGGATATTTGAGCCATGTGAATGGGATGGGCGGCCCGTGGCCGGGCGGGGGCCTTTGGGTCTGGCCGTTTCGGGCGGCGGGGACAGTATGGCTATGCTGCATCTGGCCGCGGGGCTGGATGTGCGGGTGGTGACGGTGGACCATGGGCTGCGGCCCGAGGCGGCTGCCGAGGCTGCGGCGGTTGGCCGGGTTTGTGCCGCGCTGGGTGTGCCGCACCAGGTTTTGCAATGGCAGTGGGACGGGCGCGGCAACCTGCAGGATGCGGCGCGGCGGGGGCGGCGGGCGGTGATGGCCGACTGGGCGCGGCGGTTTGGCGTTGCGGCTGTGGCCTTGGCACATACGCAGGACGACGTGGCAGAGACCTTTGTGATGCGGTTGGCGCGGGGGGCGGGGGTTGACGGGCTGGCCGCGATGTCGGCGCGGTGGGATGAGGCGGGCGTCGTCTGGCTGCGCCCCTTGTTGGCGGTGACGCGGGCCCAATTGCGCGACCATCTGCGGGGGATCGGGGCGGTTTGGGTCGAGGACCCGTCCAACGACAATTTGCGGTTTGACCGGGTCAAGGTGCGCAAGGCCCTGGCAGTGTTGGGGCCGTTGGGGGTGACGCCGCAACGTTTGGCCGAGGTGGCGGGCCATCTGGCCGAGGTGCGGGCGGCACTGGAGGTGGT
Source organism: Pseudorhodobacter antarcticus (assembly GCA_945871285.1). Classification (GTDB taxonomy): domain Bacteria; phylum Pseudomonadota; class Alphaproteobacteria; order Rhodobacterales; family Rhodobacteraceae; genus Stagnihabitans. The sequence continues at coordinate 11,639 of CAMBWO010000003.1, forward strand.
GACGGGCGCCCTGACTGTGCGGGCGCTGCACGAGGTGGCGGGAGCGGTGCGGATTGACCGGGAGGCACTTGCCGTGGCGGCGCCCGAGGTGCAGCGGCGGTTGGTGCTGCGGGTGATTGGCGCTATTGCGTCCGATTTTTATGCCCCACGCGGTGCGGCGGTGCAGGCGCTGTTGGGGCGACTGTTGGCCGGGCAGGGCGGCACGCTGGCGGGGTGCCGGTTTCAGGTGTTGCGCGGACAGCTTTGGGCCTTTCGCGAGGGGCGGGCCGTGGCGGGCGTGGTTTGCGCGCCGGGTCAGGTGTGGGATGGCCGGTGGCGGATGACGGGGCCTGTGGGCCATGAGGTGCGCGCCTTGGGCGAGGGTTTGCTGTCGTGCCCCGACTGGCGGGCGACGGGGGTGCCACGGGGGGCGCTGTTGGCGAGCCCGTCCTTGTGGCTGGGGCCAAGGCTGATCGCGGCACCACACGCGGGTTTGATGCCGCAGGACGGCGCGATTTCGCTTTTCCCGGTGCGACAGATGCAACAAACCACGATATCGCATTGAACCGGCCCTACGAATGTCTATCTTGTTCCTCAATGGCTGTTCTGCCAAGGCTTGTGCGCCCGCGAGATGCGAGGCGCTTTAGGGAGTTTGTTCGTGGGTAATGCTCGCAACATCGCATTCTGGGTTGTTCTTTTGCTGCTGGTTCTGGCGTTGTTTCAGATGTTCAATTCTGGCACGACGACGGCCGCGCAAACGGTGCCCTATTCCGACTTTATCGCACGGGTTGACGCCGGTGATGTGAAGGCGGTTGAACTGGACGGAGAAAAGGTGCGCATCACGGCGACGGATGGCACGCAATATGTCACAATCCGCCCGACGGGCGAGCAGGTGACGGACAAGCTGTTGTCCAAGGGCGTGATCATTCAGGCCCGTCCGCAGGAGCAGTCGGGGCTGCTGAGTGTGCTGTTGGGCTATCTGCCCTTCCTGTTGCTGATCGGGGTCTGGATCTACTTCATGAACCGCATGCAGGGCGGCGGCAAAGGCGGGGCAATGGGGTTTGGCAAAAGCCGCGCCAAGCTGCTGACCGAAAAACAGGGGCGCGTGACGTTTGACGACGTGGCGGGCATCGACGAGGCCAAGGAAGAGCTTGAGGAGATCGTGGAATTCCTGCGCAATCCGCAGAAGTTCTCGCGTCTGGGCGGCAAGATTCCCAAGGGCGCGCTGCTGGTTGGTCCTCCGGGCACCGGTAAGACGCTGCTGGCCCGTGCGATTGCGGGTGAGGCGGGGGTGCCTTTCTTTACCATCAGCGGCTCGGACTTCGTCGAGATGTTCGTCGGTGTGGGTGCGTCGCGGGTTCGCGACATGTTCGAGCAGGCGAAAAAGAATGCCCCCTGCATCGTGTTCATCGACGAGATTGACGCTGTCGGCCGGGCGCGTGGCGTCGGCATGGGCGGCGGCAATGATGAGCGTGAGCAGACCCTGAACCAGTTGCTGGTCGAGATGGACGGGTTCGAGGCGAATGAGGGTGTCATCATCGTCGCCGCCACCAACCGCAAGGACGTGCTGGACCCCGCGCTGCTGCGTCCGGGCCGGTTTGACCGCCAGATCCATGTGCCGAACCCGGATATCAAGGGCCGCGAGAAGATCCTCACCGTGCACGCCCGCAAGGTGCCGGTTGGGGCCGATGTGGACCTGCGGATCATCGCACGCGGTTGCCCCGGCTTTTCGGGTGCTGACCTTGCGAACCTGGTGAACGAGGCCGCGCTGATGGCCGCCCGGATGGGCCGCCGTTTTGTGACCATGGTCGATTTCGAGCAGGCCAAGGACAAGGTGATGATGGGGGCTGAGCGTCGGTCGATGGTTCTGACTGCCGATCAAAAGGAAAAGACCGCCTATCACGAGGCTGGCCACGCCATCGTCGGCATGGCGCTGCCCAAGTGTGACCCGGTCTACAAGGCCACCATCATCCCGCGCGGTGGTGCCTTGGGCATGGTTGTGTCCCTGCCCGAGATGGACCGGTTGCAGATGCACAAGGACGAGGCCAAGCAGCGCATTGCCATGACCATGGCAGGCAAGGCGGCCGAGATCATCAAATATGGCGAGGAGGGTGTCTCCTCGGGTCCGGTGGGTGACATCCAGCAGGCGTCCAGTCTGGCGCGGGCCATGGTGATGCGCTGGGGCATGTCGGACAAGATCGGCAACATCGACTATGCCGAGGCGCATGAAGGCTATCAGGGCAATACCGGCGGCTTTTCGGTGTCGGCCGAGACCAAGAAGATGATCGAGGTCGAGGTCAAGACGCTGATCGACGAAGGCTATGATCTGGCGCGGCAGTTGCTGCTGGAGAAGGCCGAGGATTTCGAGCGGCTGGCCAAGGGGCTGTTGGAATACGAAACCCTGACCGGCGACGAGATCCGCAAGGTGATCGCGGGTGAGACTTTGGGTGGCGATGATGACAAGGCGGCGCCGCCGAGTGGCGGCAACACCTCGATCCTGTCGATCCCCAAGACCAAGGGCAAGGCGCCCAAATCGGGGCTTGAGCCGGAGCCGACGGCTTGACCCTGCCCACCAAACCAGACTGGAACCCCGAAACCTACGCAAGGTTTCGGGGTTTGCGTTTGCGGCCTGCGCTGGATTTGCTGATGCAGGCCGGGGCGCTGCCGCGTGGGGCGATTTATGATCTGGGCTGTGGCGACGGGGCGGCGGCGGGGGCGTTGAAGCAGCGCTATCCCAAGCACCGGCTGGTGGGGCTGGATGCCTCGCCCGCGATGCTGGCACAGGCGCGCGGGTATGACCACCTGATCGAGGCGGATATGACGCAGTGGACGCCGGATGAGGCGCCGGCGCTGATATTCTCGAACGCGGCGCTGCATTGGTTGCCTGACCATGCGCGCCTGTTGCCCGGCCTTGCCCGCCATCTGCTGCCGGGCGGCGTGTTGGCGGTGCAGATGCCGCGCCAGTATTTTGCGCCGTCCCACCGGTTTCTGCGCGACATTGCGGCGGCGCTGTTTCCGGACCGGTTCGACATCCACTTTGATCCGCCCGTCCAGACGGCGGTCGAGTATTGGGAGATGTTGCAGCCCTTGGGCACGGTCGAGGCGTGGGAGACGGATTATGTTCAGCATCTGGGCCCGGCCAAGGACATGCACCCGGTGCGCGCCTTTACCCAATCGACCGCGATGCGCCCCTTTGTCGAGAAGATGACCGAGGGCGAGCAGGCGGCGTTTGTGTCGGCCTATGACAAGGCGCTTGCCTCGGCCTATCCGCTGCTCGAGGATGGCTCGGCGCTCATGGCATTTCGCCGGGTGTTTTTCGTATTGAAGGTGTAAGCGATGCCTGTCGTCAAGCCGACCCGCTTCGTGGGGAAGATTACATTTCTGGGCGGCGTGCGGCCGACCGAAGGGTTGCTGTGGGCCGAACCGGTCAATGAGCTGTTTGCCGGGTTCGGCGGCATGGCCGGTGAGATTCACTATGGCATGACCGCGCCGTCCTGCGTGCGGATGACCGACCAATACCCAAAGGGCACCGAGGTGCGCAACACGCGGCAGTTTTCCGTGCTGTCGGCCGAGGAAATGGCCGAGATTTCGGCGGGAATGGGGCTGGCGGCGCTGTCGCCCAGCCTGATTGGCGCGTCGATGGTGATCAGCGGGATTCCCGATTTCAGCTATATCCCGCCGGGGTCGCGGTTGCAGGGCGCATCGGGGGCCACGCTGGTGGTGAACCTGAACAACCGGCCCTGCACCTATCCGGCACGGGCGATCGAGGCGGCGCATCCGGGGTTTGGCGCGCGGTTCAAACCCGCGGCCGAGGATCGGCGCGGGATTGTCGCCTGGGTGGAGCGTGAGGGGATGTTCACCTTGGGTGACGATATCCGCCTGCACGTGCCGGACCAGCGCCCCTGGGCGCAATTGGCCGAGGTTTAGGACGCAAGCTCAAGTAACACTACAGAATGAAGTCGGCAGCCACCAGACCAGCAGTTACGTTAACCAGCACAACAAAATCAGCTACTCCGTTGCCGTCGCTGTCCGCCAGCACTTTGAACCCGGGACCTTGTTTGACGCACATCACTTCTGCACCGTTGCCTGAAAAGCCTTCAATGGCCGTGCGAAAGGTGAACGACTCGTTTGTGCCCAGGGTGGTCAGGTCGGCATCCATCGCTGACAGGTCGATCTTGTCGCCCTGAGAGTGCTTGAAATCGACGATGAAGTCAGCGGAGTAAGAATTTTTGCTGTCGGATTGCGTCTTGTACACGAACCTGTCGGCGCCTGCCCCGCCGCGCAGAAAGTCTGAACCCGCGCCACCGATCAACCGGTCACGACCGGCTTCGCCGCCCAGGGTGTCATCGCCTTGACCCCCGTTTGCAGAATCATTTCCGCCGCCCATCAGCAAGAAGTCGGATCCCCGTCCGCCGGAAAAGACGTTGTCGTTCTGGCCAAAGGCGATGGTGCCTTTGGTGGTGTCCTCCAGATGGTCATCATGGGCTGATCCGGTGATATTCGCAAATCCCGTGATGCGGTCGCCCTGGGCATCGCCACCGACCCCGAAGGCGGCATCGCCGAAGAGCAGTCCAACCTTCACGCCCGCCGCTGACCCAGCATAAGACAGCGTGTCGCCCGCCGTGGCGCCCCCTGCCAGCACATCGGCCCCGGCCCCGCCCTCGATGGTGTCAACGCCGCCGCCGCCGCTGATCGTGTCGACCCCGGCACCGCCGGACAGCCGGTCGTTGTCATTGTCCCCCAGAATCTCGTCATCGCCGGCACCGCCGTGGATGGTGTCATTGCCCTCGCCGCCCCACAGCGTGTCGTTCATCCCCGGACCGGTGGCCAGATTGTCGCCATAAAGCCGGTTGCCCAGCACATTGCCCTGAATGAAATCGCGGCCATTGCTGCCCGTTGCATTCTCGATCACGCCGTTGATCACAAGGGTGTGCCCGATGAACCCGGCGTCCAAGGGTGTGTAATAGATGGCCGAGGCGCTGACCGGCAGGCCGGCATTGGTGCTGTAGGCCAGGGTAAAACTGATCGGTTCGGAATAGATGCCGTCCACACGGATCGTGTCCAGACCGCTGCCGTCGTCGGTAAGTGTCACGGTGGAACTGCCTGTCACCAGAACATCGAGCGTATAAATGTCATTCGCCAAGGTAATCTCCTGCGATGAATCGAAAAGCGCGGTGGCTGAAGATTAGGCGCAACGGCCTGGCCACTCAAGCCGCGACTTACAGGATAAAGTCGGCTTCGGTCAGGGTCGTGGTGTTCAAGACCAGAACGGCAAAGTTGGGCATGCCGTTGCCCAGCACATCGGCACTGATCAGCAGATCATCCCCCGACACTGTCAGCCGCAACTCGCCCGCCGTGCCGGTGAACGCGCCGTCGATCAGGGTAAAGGCCTGATTGCCCACGGTGCTTCGGTCGGCGTCGAAGGCGCGCAGGTCGATGCGGTCACGCTCGGCGGAGGAGAAGTCGGTTATCCGGTCGCAAAGCGCCGGGTCGGCGGAACTGTCGGCCGGCGACTTGAAGCTGAACCGGTCGGCCCCGGCGCCCCCTGACAGGATATCCTGCCCATAGCCGCCCACAATCCAGTCCTTGCCGCTGCCGCCAAAAAGGCTGTCATTGCCCAACATGCCCAGCACCATGTCATTGTCGGTCCCGCCATAGGCGGCGTCGTTGCCGCCGCCCAACACCAGTTTGTCCCGCCCGCCGTTGCCGAAGAAAATGTTGTCGTTGCCGCCGCCCGCGACGGTCTGGCCCAGGGTATCGGTGATCCGGTCGTTCAGGCGCGACCCGATCACGTTCAGGAAACCGTCGATCTGGTCGCCCTCGGCCTCGCCACCGCGTGCGGTCGTGGTCGCGCCAAAGGTCAGGTAGACCTGCACCCCGGCGGTTGCCGCGGCATAGCTGAGCGTATCACCCACAGACCCGCCCCCCGACAGCTCATCAGCCCCGGCGCCACCCTCCAGCGTATCGGCCCCGGTCCCGCCATAGAGGCTGTCTGCGCCGTCGTTGCCGTAAAGCCTGTCATTGTCCGCGTCGCCAAAGACCCGGTCAGACCCGCTGCCACCCTGCATCAGGTCATTGCCGCTGCCACCGCGCAGCGTGTCATCCCCACCGGCGCCTGCGGTCGACCTGTCGCCCATCAGATGGTTGGAAAACTCGTTGCCCAGAACGGAATCACGCCCATTGCTGCCCGAGGCATCCTCGACCTGGCCGTTGACCAAAAATCGGTGCCATTTCCCGTCAAAGCCGAAATAGACCGCACCCGCCATCATCGTCCGGCCATTCAGCAGCGTCCAGCCCAGTGAAATTTCAACTGGCGGATCATAGATTCCATTCACAACGATGGAATCGATTCCCGCGTCATCATAGACCATCACCTGTGCGGCGCCGGTCACCTGCAAGTCCAGAACATAGATCGTGTCTGGCATTTGAAGCACCCCCTTCAAGCCCGAATGACCCCAAGATCGCAGGTCAGGGTTAAGAAACCTTTCGGAACCGTTAAACTTGACGCCATTTTCCCCCACCTGCCCTGCCATCCGATTTCCCCGGCCCGCGTTCCCAAGTTTCCGAAAGGAAACCGGAACTGGCGATTTTGGGTTGGGGGAAGTCGGAAAAACGACTTGGGGACGACGTTTTCTGGTCTATCAGGACGGCAACGGGCGCCCCTGACACCTGCCCTCTGGGAGAGACACATGGCCTTCAAGACCGACATCGAGATTGCACGCGAAGCCAAGAAGAAGCCGATCATGGAAATCGGTGCCAAACTGGGCATTCCGTCCGAACATCTGCTGCCCTATGGCCACGACAAGGCCAAGGTGGGCCAGGAGTTCATCAAATCGCTGGCCGGTCGTCCCGATGGCAAGCTGATCCTGGTGACGGCGATCAACCCGACCCCTGCGGGCGAGGGCAAGACCACGACCACCGTGGGTCTGGGTGACGGTCTGAACCGCATCGGCAAAAGGGCCGTGGTCTGTATCCGCGAGGCGTCGCTGGGTCCGAACTTTGGCATGAAGGGCGGGGCTGCGGGTGGCGGCTATTCCCAGGTCGTGCCGATGGAGGAGATGAACCTGCACTTCACGGGCGATTTCCACGCGATCACATCGGCCCACAACCTGCTGTCGGCGATGATCGACAACCATATCTACTGGGGCAATTCGCTGGACATCGACGAGCGTCGCGTGATGTGGCGTCGGGTGATGGACATGAACGACCGTGCGCTGCGCGACATCGTCGTCAGCTTGGGTGGCGTGTCGAACGGGTTCCCGCGTCAGACCGGGTTTGACATCACGGTGGCGTCCGAAGTCATGGCGATCCTGTGCCTGTCGAACGATCTGGAAGACTTGCAAACCCGTCTGGGCAACATCGTCGTCGCCTATACCCGCGACAAGAAGGCGATCTATTGCCGCGACATCAAGGCCGATGGCGCGATGACCGTTCTGCTGAAGGACGCGATGCAGCCCAATCTGGTGCAGACGCTGGAAAACAACCCCGCCTTTGTGCATGGCGGCCCGTTTGCCAACATCGCGCATGGCTGCAACTCGGTCATCGCCACCAAGACCGCACTGAAGCTGGGCGAGTATGTCGTGACCGAAGCCGGTTTCGGGGCCGATCTGGGCGCGGAGAAGTTCTTTGACATCAAGTGCCGCAAGGCCGGGTTGAAGCCGTCCGCCGCCGTGATCGTCGCCACTGTCCGCGCCATGAAGATGAACGGTGGCGTGGCCAAGGCGGATCTGGGGGCCGAGAACGTGGCGGCCGTGCAAAAGGGCTGTCCGAACCTGGGCCGCCACATTGGCAACGTCAAAGGCTTTGGCGTGCCGGTCGTTGTGGCGATTAACCATTTCTACAGCGACACCGATGCCGAGATTGCAGCCGTCAAGGCCTATGTCGCCGAGCAGGGCGCCGAGGCGATCCTGTGCAAGCATTGGGCCCTGGGCAGTGCCGGGATCGAGGAACTGGCGCACAAGGTCGTCGCCATGGCCGAGGCTCCGTCGAACTTTGCGCCGCTCTATCCCGATGACATGCCGCTGTTCCAAAAGATCGAGACCATCGCCAAGCGCATCTATCACGCCGATGATGTGATTGCCGACAAGTCGATCCGCGATCAGCTGAAGACGTGGGAGGCGGCGGGCTATGGTCATCTGCCGATCTGCATCGCCAAGACGCAATACTCGTTCACCACCGATCCGTCGGTGCGCGGTGCGCCCACGGGCCATTCGGTGCCGGTGCGCGAAGTGCGCCTGTCTGCGGGTGCCGGGTTTGTCGTGGCGATCTGCGGCGAGATCATGACGATGCCCGGCCTGCCCAAAGTGCCCTCGGCCGAGGTGATCCGGCTGAATGCGGATGGCAATGTCGAAGGTTTGTTCTGACGCTTCGTTGTTCTTGGTGGCGTCCTGAGGTATCAGGGCGCCACGGGAATGGGGTGCCGAAATGACCAGAAAAGCCACCGATTGCACGACGATGGCCGAGATACGGGCCGAGATTGACCGGTTGGACGGTGAGTTGGTGGCGCTGTTTGCCGAGCGGGTCAGCTATATCGACCGGGCTGCGGTGATCAAGACGGGTGTGGGGCTGCCCGCACGGATCGAGGACCGGGTGGAAGATGTGATCACCAAGGTCCGCGCCCATGCCGTGTCCCACGGCCTGCCGCCTGACAAGCTGGAAAAGCTGTGGCGCAAGCTGATCGACTGGTCGATCGAGCGTGAAGAGGCGGTGCTGGGGCCGGACCCCGCCACGGAGTGACAACAAAACCGGGTGCAGGGGCTGCGTCCCTGCGCTAGACTGCGGGCGATTGAGGGGGCGGTGATGTTCGAGAAATCTGGTCTGATCCAACGGTTCCTGTCGCTTATCTTGCTTGCGACCTCGGGCTTTGTGACGCTGATCCTGGTCTTTGTCGGCTACGAGGTGGCAATCATGATCATGGCCGCTGGCTATACCCAGGGCCAGATCTCGATGGTGCTGCTGGCCGTGACGCCCAGTGTTTTTGCGCTGTTGTCGGCCCCGTTCTGGCTGACCTTGCAGCGCCTGCGCCGCCAGGCGTGACCCAATTCCCCTATCGAAAGCGAAACAGATGACGGCGACGGTGATTGACGGCAAGGCCTTTGCGGCCAAGGTGCGTGGTTTGGTGCAGGCCCAGGTGGCCAACCTGATCGAGGTGCAGGGCATCACGCCGGGTCTGGCGGTGGTGCTGGTGGGCGAGGACCCGGCAAGCCAGGTTTACGTGCGCAACAAGCACGCTTCGACCATCGAGGTGGGCATGGCGTCGTTTGAACATCGGCTGACGGTGGACACATCCGAGGCGGTCCTGCTGGCGCTGATCCATCGGCTGAACGCTGACCCTGCGGTGCACGGCATTCTGGTGCAACTGCCGCTGCCGGGGCATCTGAATTCGGAACTGATCATCAATACGATCGACCCGGCCAAGGATGTGGACGGGTTCCACATCTCGAACGTCGGTCTTTTGGGGACGGGGCAGAAAAGCATGGTGCCCTGCACGCCGCTGGGGTGCCTGATGATGCTGCGGGACCATCACGGGTCGTTGTCAGGCCTGAATGCCGTGGTTGTGGGCCGGTCCAACATCGTGGGCAAGCCGATGGCGCAACTGCTGCTGGGCGACAGTTGCACCGTGACGATTGCGCACAGCCGGACCAAGGACTTGGCCGCGGTCTGCCGGGGTGCGGATATTCTGGTGGCGGCGGTGGGGCGGCCCGAGATGATAACGGGCGATTTCGTGAAGCCGGGGGCCACCGTGATTGACGTGGGTATCAACCGGATCGAGCGCGACGGCAAGACCAAGCTGGTGGGCGATGTTCACTATGCCTCGGCCGCCGCCGTGGCCGGGGCCATCACCCCGGTGCCGGGCGGCGTGGGGCCAATGACGATTGCCTGCCTGTTGGCCAACACGCTGACGGCGTGCTGCCGGGCGAATGGTCTGCCCGAACCGGTGGGGTTGACGGCGTAGAGTCGGGCTCTCGCCCGACCTATGGGCTCAGAGTTGGCCTTCGAGGCGGGTGTAACTGGCCTCCATCCCTTCTTCCATGCCGGTGGCCAGCATGATCTCGCGGGTCGCAGCATCGGGTAGGGTCATGATCATGGTGAGCAAGGTGCCGGTGCCGTCGGGGGCAAAGGTCGTTTCGACATGGTTGTCGGGGGTCGCATCGGGCAGGAACATGCGTTCGACATGGACGATGCGGTGGGGCGCATCGACGGCCAGGAATTCGGCCGTCAGATGAAAGGCGCCCTCGCCGCCGCCCTCGGGTGCCCAGTCGCAGCGCATGGTGCCGCCAGGGCGGGCGTCGATCTGGCAGTTGGTCATCACCCAGCCATCGGGACCGGTCATCCATCGCGCCATCAAGACGGGGTCGGTATGGGCGGCAAAGACCCGGGCGGGCGGGGCGGCAAAGCGGCGGGTGACGATGACTTTGGTGTCACCGTGCAGGTTGATGGTCATGGCGGTCATGTCGGGTCCTTTCCTGGGGTATCCTCGGCCAGAAGGGCATCGAGGCGGTCATAATTCATCTTCATCGTGCGGCGGAATGCGGCGAGCCATTGGTCCAGTTCGGACAGGGCGGCCGGGGCAAGGCGGCAGGGGCGGCGGGTGCCGTCGATGCGGCGCAGGATGAGGCCCGCGTTCTCCAGCACCTTGAGGTGTTGCGATATGGCGGGTTGGCTGATGGCAAAGGGGGCGGCCAGGTCGTTCACCGTCGCCTCGCCCAGGGCCAGGCGCGACAGGATGGCGCGGCGGGTCGGGTCGGACAGGGCGAGGAGGGTGGTGTCTAGCATAGGTGATTCCTTATATAAGTCAAAACTTACATAAGATGAGCTTGCAGTCAACCGTGCATGGGGCGGGCGAGGCAGCGGCGGCCGGTCAGAATGGCGAGGGCGCGGGGTTGCATCAAGGCGGCAAGGTCGGGGTGGTCGCACCACAGGCCGCCGGTAGAGGCACCATAGGCGGGCATAATGACACGCGCCGCGTCGATCAGAAAACAGGGGGCGGTGCGGCCGGGCAGGTGGGACTTGGGGTGATAATGGCCCGAGATTTCGGGGGTTTGCGCCGTGGCGATGTGCCGGAAGGCGAGGCCGCCCAGGGCGATTTCGGCGCGGTGGCTGCCGCCGATGGCGGCGGGGCCGGCGTCATGGTTGCCCTGCACCCAGGTCCAGTCGCGCCCGGCCATCAGGCGGGTGAGCCAGAGGCGGTCGTCCTCGGACAGGTTGTCGGCGGCTGTGAGGTCATCAAAGCTGTCGCCAAGGCACAGGATGCGGCGGGCGGCGGTGGCTTCGATGTCATCGTCCAGCTTTTGCAGGGTGGCGCGCGTCTCATAGGGTGGCAGCAGGGCACCGCCGCGCCGGGCCAGGCGTTCGGATTTGCCAAGGTGCAGGTCGGAGACGATCAGCAGGTTTTCGTGAGGCCAGTGCAGGGCGCCGGAGGGCAGGGCGATCAGGTGCGCGGGGCCGAGGGTGAAGGGGTGCGTCATGGCCGCTGTTTGGCCCTTGCGGCAGTTGTAATCAAGCGGAGTGCCTGCGGCACATTGTTTTTCTCGCCTCTGGCCTGCGGCCAACCGGCTCGGGCAGCGCTCCGCGCGGGGATATTTGCACCGAATTGAAAGGGTCAGTCGAGGCCGGCCTCGCGCAGGAGGCGGCGGGCGGCGTCCTCGGCCAGGCGGTCGCGGGCGGCGCCGTGGATGGGAACGACGCCGGGTTCCAGGAACAGGGGGGCGGCGAGGGGGGTGACGTGGGGCAGGCGGATCAGGTCAATGCGGGGGCCGATGCGGGTTAGAAGCTCTTCGATGCGGGCGAAATCGACGAGGCCGCGCATCGCCTCCTCATGCGTGATGTTGAGGAGCAGGTGGTCGGGGTCATAGCGGCGCAGCGTGTCATAGAGAATGTCGGAGGAGAAGGTGGCCTGACGGCCAGATTTGCGGCGGCCCTGGTTGGCGCGTTCGATCAGTCCGGCGATCAGGGCGACGTTGCGAAAGCTGCGTTTCATCACGGCATTCCCGGCGAGCCAGGTTTCAACGCCCTGGCGCAGGGTGGCGAGGTCGAACAGCGGGGCGGCGTCGGTGACGGGTTCCAGGCCCCAGATCAGGGTGGCATAGTCGGTGGCGACAAAGCCAAGGGGGGCGAGGCCCTGATCCTCCATGGCCTTGGTGATGAGGAGGCCCAAGGTCTGCTGGGCGTTGCGGCCGGCAAAGCCGTAGATGCACAGGTGTTCGTGGCCGTCCTGCGGGAAGCTTTCGAGCAGCAGGCGGTCGGGTTCGGGCAGGCGCGAGGTGTCGCGCTGCAATTGCAGCCAATGGGCGGTGTGGGCGGGCAGGTCGGGCCAGTCGGGTTGCTGGAACAGGGTCAGGATTCGGTGACTGAGCTGGGTGGAGGTGGCGAATTTTGTGCCGTTGAACACGGCGACACGGGGCGGGCGGCCCGGTGCGCGCGAAACCTGAACGGTCATTTCGCGCAGACCGTCAAAGCGGACCACCTCGCCGCCGATCAGGAAGGTGTCGCCGGGCGTCAGGGTGGCGGCAAAGCCTTCTTCGATTTCGCCCAGGAGGCTGGCGTTTTTCAGGCGGACTTTCAGCGTTTCGATGTCGATGATGGTGCCAAGGTTCTGGCGGATCAAGGCGGCGGCGCGGGGGTCGCGCAGCGTCCATTTGCCCTCACGGATCATCAGGCGTTGCCAGCGGTCATAGGCGCGCAGGGCATAGCCGCCCGTGGCGACGAAATCGAGGCAGGCGTCGAAGTCGGGGCGGGTCAGGGTGGCGTAGGGGCCGGCTTGGGTGACTTCGGTGTAGAGGTGGGTGGCGTCGAAGGGGCCGGCGCAGGCGGTGGCGAGGATGTGTTGGCACAGCACGTCACGCGGGCCGGGGCCGCGGGGGTCGCCGTCGAGGGCGTGGGCGCGGACGGCTTCGAGGGCTGCCTGGCACTCGACGACTTCGAAGCGGTTGGCGGGGACCAGCAGGGCCTTGGACGGGGCGTTGTAGCGGTGGTTGGCGCGGCCGATGCGTTGCACGAGGCGTTTGACGTTCTTGGGGGCGCCGACCTGGATGACGAGGTCGACATCACCCCAGTCGATGCCGAGGTCGAGGGAGCCGGTGCAGACGACGGCGCGCAGGGACCCTGCCACCATGGCCTGTTCGACACGTTCGCGCTGTTCGCGGGAGAGGGAGCCGTGGTGGATGCCGATGGGCAGCAGGTCTTCGTTCGCCAGCCACAGGTTGTGGAAGAAGATCTCGGCCTGGGCGCGGGTGTTGTGGAAGATCAGGGTGATCTTGTGGGCCTTGACCTGTTCCAGGATGGCGGGGATGGCGTATTTTCCGCCGCCGCCGGACCAAGGGGGCGGTTCGCGGGTCACAAGCATCCGGATGTCGGGGTCGGGACCGGGGTCGGCCAGCAGGATCTGGGTTTCGGGGCCGAGGAAGCGGGCGAGGGCGGGGGGATCCTCGACCGTGGCGGACAGGCCGACGCGGCGCAGGCCGGGGGAGAGGGTTTCAAGGCGGGCAATTTGCAGCATCAGCTGGTCGCCGCGTTTGCTTTCGGCCAGGGCGTGGATTTCGTCGATGATCACCCGCTGAAGGCCGGCAAAGATGCGAGGGGCGTCCTCGTAGCTGAGGAGGAGGGCGAGGCTTTCTGGCGTGGTCAGCAGGATATGGGGCGGGTCGGTGCGTTGGCGGCGGCGCTGGGTATAGGTGGTGTCGCCGGTGCGGTCCTCGATCCTGATGGGCAGGCCCGCGCCTTCGACGGGGCGGCGCAGGTTGCGGCGGATGTCGGCGGTGAGGGCCTTGAGGGGGGAGATGTAGAGGGTGTGGAGGCCTTTGCAAGGCTGGCTCAGTTCGGCGAGGGAGGGCAGGAACCCGGCCAGCGTCTTGCCGCCGCCGGTGGGGGCGATCAGGAGGGTGGAGGGGTTTTGCGCCCGGTCCAGCATATCAAGCTGGTGGGGGTGGAGGGTCCAGCCTTGGGTTTGAAACCAGGTTGTGAGGGGGGAGGGCAACATGGGGGCAGGATAGGGGAAGATCGGCAGGCCGACAAACGCGAAATCGACATGCGGCCTATTGCCCATAAGGCGAGGGGGCGGGCGTCCACGCGTGGACACTTTGGAAAACCTTTTAGTATCATAGGTTTGAGATTTTCTGTTAACCAGATCGAAAGGTTTCAGCGGGCGTCAGCGGCGCAAGCCCCAAGCATTCTGTCACGGTGTGACCGTGACCCGGGGCCAAGTCGGATCGCAGACCCCTCGCGACCATGACGCCCCGAGCGGCGAAGGTGTTGAAGCCATCGGACAACAGGACAGTCGCCGGGAAACTTTGCACCGCGGTCACGGCGGTAGGCCAGATGACCACACGGCGCAGGGTGCTGCCATGAGGCGCGCAGGGTACAGAGGCGTTTGGACTTTGAGCAACCAACGGCGGCAGCCCGGTCTTCTGGTCCACGGCCCGGCTGTTTCGGAATTTGAACTGGCCTTGGGCATTGGCAGCGGGAAAGATAAGGCGAGGTTTGACGGGGGGCGCTCCGGGTGGTGGAGGGGGCCGCGTTTTGCATGGCGCGGCACGAGGCGGACCGACAGGTCCGGTCTTGGGCGGAATTGCGCGGGGTCAGTTTTCACACGGACCGATCAGGCTTCGAGGATACCTCGACCTGGGTCCGGCATGGGGTCATGCTGGTTGATCGGGGTCAGGGGATCGAGGCGTGGAACTGGTCGCCACGGGCGCTGCGGTTTGACCGGCTGGCGCGGGCCCGCGACCTTGTGGCGACGCCCTTTGGCGTCTGTCAGCCGGTGGCGGATTTCGGGGGCAGGATGTCGATCGTCTGACCCCTTGCCCGGCGCGGCCCGAAACGACAAACTGGCCTGACATGAGAGGAGCCGCCATGACCCCCATCATCACCGCCTTTGCCGCCTCGCCCGACCGGGGCCGCGGCATGGCCCGCGACATGCGGGTGTGTTGGGCGCTGGAGGAGGTGGGGCAGGCCTATGAGGCGCGGCTGCTGAGTTTTGCCGAGATGAAGCAGGCGGCGCATCTGGCGCGGCAACCGTTCGGGCAGATCCCGACCTATGAGGACGACGACGTGACCCTGTTCGAGACGGGGGCGATCGTGTTGCACATCGCCGAGCGTCATGCGGGGTTGCTGCCGCAGGATGCGGCCGGGCGGGCGCGGGCGGTGTCGTGGATGTTTGCGGCCCTGTCCACGGTCGAGGCGGCTTTGCTGGAGCTGGAGACGGCGCATTTCTTTGACGCGGGCGAGCCTTGGGCCGAAACGCGCCTGCCGCTGGTGCAGGGCCGGGTCGAGCGGCGTCTGGGGCAGCTTGCGGCCCATCTGGGCGAGAGGGCGTGGTTGGACGGCGGCTTTAGCGCGGGCGATCTGATGATGGTGGGGGTGCTGTTCCGGTTCCAGTCCGCGCTGGACCCCTTTGCGAACCTGGCCGACTATGTTGCCCGGGGTGCGGCCCGCCCGGCCTTTCAGCGGGCTTTTGCCGCGCAACGGGCGGTGTTTCAGGCCGCGCAGGCTTGACCCAGGCGCGGGGTCCGCGATTGTGGGTGACTTGTAGGATGGGCAATCTGCCCATCTTTGGTCTGGATCGGGGGCGACTTTGGCGAAAGTGGTGATCATCGGCGGGGCGGGGCATGTGGGCACCTATCTGGTGCCGCAGTTGGTGGCGGCGGGGCACCGGGTGGTGAATGTCACGCGCGGGCTGGCGCGGCCCTATCTGCCGCATGCCGCCTGGGGACAGGTCCAGCAGGTTGTGATGGACCGCGCGACCGAAGAGGCGGCGGGGCGGTTTGGCGCGGCGATTGCGGCGATGGCGCCCGATGTCGTGATCGACATGATCTGTTTTACCCCCGAAAGCAACGCCCTGCTGGCCGATGCCCTGCGGGGCCGGGTGCAGCATTTTGTGCACATCGGCACGATCTGGGTGCATGGGCCTTCGGTCACCACGCCCACGCGGGAAGAGGACGCCCGTGCCCCCTTTGGCGAGTATGGCGTGATGAAATCGGCAATCGAGGAGGATCTGCTGGCCCGGGCGCGGCGCGGTGATCTGCCCGCCACGGTGATCCGGCCGGGGCATATCGTGGGGCCGGGTTGGGCGCCGCTGAATCCGGCGGGGCATTTCAACCGCCAGGTATTCGCCGACATCAAGGCGGGCAAGCCGTTGGTCCTGCCGAATTTCGGGCTGGAGACGGTGCACCATGTCCACGCCGCAGATGTCGCGCAGGCGGTGATGGGGGCGCTGACCCATTGGGGGGCTGCGGTGGGTGAGGCGTTCAACGCGGTGTCGCCCGCAGCCCTGACCTTGCGCGGCTATGCCGAGGCGATGTTTCGGCATTTCGGGCATGTGCCTGCGCTGCACTTTGCGCCGTTTGACGACTGGGCCAAGGGGGTGGCCCCGGAGGACGCGACCGCGACATGGGAGCATATCCAGCGCAGCCCCTGCCATGCGATCGACAAGGGGCGGCGGTTGATCGGGTACAGCCCGCGCTATACCAGTTTGCAGGCGGTCGAGGAGTCGGTGGCGGTTTTGCTGCGGTGAGGAAGATGGGCGAATCGCCCATCCTACAAGGCATCCCTTTAGGGGCGGTGCAGCGCAACGGGGCGATTGCGGAGGGGCTTGATTGCAGTTGCGGCAGGGTCTTTGCCGGATTATGCGGGGCTTATGAAAATACTGTTTTTGGGTGATGTGATGGGGCGGGCGGGGCGGGCGGCGGTGACCGAGAGGTTGCAGGCTTTGCGGGCGGCCTGGGGGTTGGATGTTGTTGTCGTGAATGGCGAGAATGCCAGTCAGGGTGCGGGGCTGACCGGGGAGCATGCCAAGGCGCTGTTCGCGGCGGGGGCGGATTGTGTCACGCTGGGCGATCATGCCTTTGATCAGAAGGACATGATTTCCTATTGCGAGACCGAGGGGCGGATCCTGCGGCCGTTGAACTTTTCCAAGGTGGCGCCGGGGCGGGGCGCGCGGGTGTTCACGGCGACGCAGGGGCGGCGGGTGTTGGTATGCCAGGCTTTGGGGCAGGTCTTCATGAAGCGGCCGTTTGATGACCCGTTCAGCGCCGTCGAGGGCATCTTGAAAACCCATCTCTTGGGCGGTGCGGTGCAGGCGACGATTGTGGAAATCCATGCCGAGGCGACCTCGGAAAAGATGGCGATGGGGCATTGGTGTGATGGGCAGGCCAGTCTGGTGGTGGGCACGCACACCCATGTGCCGACGGGGGATGCGATGATCCTGAACAAGGGCACGGCTTACCTGACCGATGCCGGGATGTGTGGCGATTATGATTCGGTGATCGGCATGGAAAAGCTGGAGCCGCTCAGGCGGTTCATCACCGGCATGAATTCGGCCCGGTTCGAGCCTGCGGGCGGCGAGGCGACGTTGTCGGGGGTGTATGTCGAGACGGATGACAAGACGGGTCGGGCCACGCGGGTTGTGATGGTGCGGCAGGGTGGGCGGTTGCAGCAAGCGGGGCCGTGAGGGGAGTTCCACGTGTGAATTATGATGCAAGTGTTTGAAATAACGTGACTTTCGGTTCTTTGTTAGGTTGGTGTTAACCTGTGCCGGCGTCGGCGGGGGTTTCACACCCCCACGGGCGGCCGGGGCCGCCCGCCCCCGTGGGATATTTGTGAAAAGATGAAATTGCGGGGGTCGTCGGTCGCAACCTGACAGGCGCGGGGGCGGGGGCTGTGGCATGAGATGCGGGGCAGCGGGGGTGCGATGTGAAACAGGCGAAGAATGTGGCGCTGTTGGTGGTGCTGGGGGTGGGCTGGGGGTCGACGCAGCCTTTGGGCAAGATGGCGGCCGCGACGGGGCATGGGCCGTTGGCGCTGATCTTTTGGCAGTTGGTGATCTGCACGGTGTTTTTGGGCATCATCACGCTGGCGCGGGGGCGGGGGTTGGTCTGGACACGGCGGGCCTGGGTGTTTTATCTGGTCATTGCCCTGGTGGGCACGCTGATCCCGAACTTTGCCTTTTACGTCTCGGTCACGCGGTTGCCGGCGGGGATCATGTCGATCATCATCTCGACCGTGCCGCTGTTGGCCTTTCCGATGGCTTTGGCGCTGGGGATCGACCGGTTTGATCTGAAGCGGATGGCGGGGTTGGTGTTGGGGCTGTTGGGGGTGGCGCTGATCGCCTTGCCGCAGTCGAGCCTGCCGCAGGCGGGGATGGCGGCTTTTTTGCCCTTTGCGATGATCGGGCCGTTGTTTTACGCGATGGAGGGAACGTTCGTCAGCCGTTACGGCATGGCGGGGATGGACCCGGTGCAGGCGATGTTTGGCGCGTCGCTGGTGGGGTTGGTGCTGTGCACGCCGCTGGTCGTGCTGTCGGGGCAATGGGTGGACCCTTGGGGGCCCTGGGGGCAGGCGGAAGCGGCGCTGCTGGTGTCGTCGGTGCTGCATGCGATGCTGTATGCGACCTATGTCGGGCTGGCGGCGCGGGCGGGGGCGGTGTTTGCCACGCAGACCAGTTACATCGTGACGGCTTCGGGGTTGTGCTGGTCGATGTTGCTGTTGGGCGAGCGGTTTTCGCAGTGGATCTGGGTTGCGCTGGTGGTGATGCTGGCGGGGTTGTCGCTGGTGCAACCGCGGGTGCGGGCGGGTCAGGCTGTGGCGGGGTCGGTCTGACCGCTAGCCGCAGAGGACCAGGGTGCCGGCGGTGTTGCACACGGTGCAGTTGCGCCCGGCGGATTTGGCGCCATAGAGCGCGATGTCGGCCTGTTTCAGCAATGAGGCCAGATCGCGGGCGCCGCCGACCGGGCGGATCGCGATGCCGATGCTGACCGTGATCTGGCGCTGTTCGACGGAGAGGCTGCGCAGGCTGTCATGGACGCGGCGGGCGAAGGCCTCGGCCCCGGTGGCGTTTGCGCCGAAAAGGCAACAGCCGAACTCCTCGCCGCCCAGGCGGGCGACGGTTTCGCCGCTGCGCGTGATGGACATCAGGGCGGCACCGCAGCGGCGCAAAACCTCGTCTCCGGCGGCGTGGCCATGGCTGTCGTTGAAGGATTTGAAATGGTCGATGTCGATCATCACCAGCCCGAGCGGCACGCCCACCCGGTCGGCATTGCGCAGATCACGCCGGGTCAACCGTTCAAATTCGCGCCGGTTGGGCATGCCGGTCAGCGGATCGGTCGCGGCCAGGTCCTGCATCTTGCGGGCATAGGAGGAGACATCCTCTTGGGCCTTGACCAGTTCTTCATACATCCGGCTGCGGTTGTCGGCGCGCATGAGGCACCAGACCACGGTCGCTTCCGCCTCATCCGTGCGGCGCAGGCAGGCGACCACGGGGACCTGTTCGCCGGTGCCGGACATCAGGTTGAATTGCACCTCGTCGCAGCGCCCGCCGTTCAGGATGAGGGGGTGCAGATAGGTGTCGTAAAAGATCCGCGCGGCGGGGGTCAGCAAAACCTCGACCTGAGCGCCGATCAGGGTTTGGTCATCCAGCCCCAGATCGGTGCGAAAGAACGCATTGGCATAGCGGATCTGGCGGCCCAGCGTCGTGACCAGAACCCCGCCCGGCAGCATGTCCAAGAGGGGGGTCATGGCAGGCTGGCTAGAAAGGCGCGGATCAGGCGGGCGACATCGGCGGGATGGGTCATGTGCAAACAGTGCCCCTCGGCCTTGACCACATGCAAGCGGGTGTCGGGCATCCGGTTTTGCATATAGGTGCCCACCGTCTGTGCCGCCAGTGCATCCTGCGCGCTTTGCAAGATCAGCGTGGGGTGGCGGGCCCGGGGCAGGAGGTGGCGCAGGTCGGACAGAAAGGTGGCGCGGGCAAAGGTTTTTGCGACGAGCGGATCGGTCGCGCAAAAGCTGCCCGACAGTTCGGCCGAAAACGCGGGGCCGTTCAGTACGCCAGTCACCATGGGGCTGAGGTAATGCGCCCAGCCGATGTAGTTCTGGTCCATCATGACCAGCAATTCCTCCATATCCGCCCGTTCAAAGCCGCCCCTGTAATCGGGGGGCAGGTTCAAGAAGCTGGGCGAGGGGCAGACCATGGTCATGCTGGCAAAGCGGTCCGGCTGTTGCAGGCCGGCGATCAGGCCGATCATGGTGCTGACGGAATGGCTGATCAGATGGGCGCCCCGCAGGTTCAGCGCCGCGCAGACATCCAGCATGTCCTGGGCATAGCCGTTGAGGGTGCCGTATTTGCCGGTGTCGAAAGGGATCACCTGCGATTTGCCGCAGCCGGCATAGTCGAACAGCACGATACGGTGGTCGGGGAAATGGGGCACAAGGAAGCGCCACATGTTCTGGTCGCAGCCAAAGCCATGCGCCATCAGCAAGGTCGGGCCGTCCGCGCCCAGCACTGTCACAGTGTTTCGTGAAAGCGGCATTGCTGATCCCCGCGGCACATCGCGCAAGGGGCCGGAGTAGGCCCTGCCCAACAATAGAGTTGGTCGTGAAGTGTTAACAATTGGTTAACGCAAGCCCGTGGTGGTGGGTTTGGGCCGGGTTTTGGCGGTCGGGTTAGAACTTGCCAGCCCTTCGGCTGACCCCCTATACCCATCGCCAACGGAAACAACGCGGAGCACCCCATGTTCGGACTGGACCTTGCGCAGAACAGCCAAGCCATCGTGGCGCTTTTGATCGTTGCCGCCATGTTTGTGATGTTCCTGCGCGAGACCTTTCCGGTGGAGGTGGTGGCGCTGTGCGGGGCGGTGGTCATGCTGATGCTGGGCATCCTGCCGATGGCCGATGTCGCGGGGGTGCTGTCCAACAATGCGCCCTGGACGATTGCGGCGATGTTCATGATCGTGGGGGCGCTGGTGCGCACCGGCGCGCTGGAGGCGGTCAGCCAGTTGGCGGCGTCCCATGCGGGCAAGCGGCCGGCGCTGACGCTGGCGGTGCTGGGGGTGGGGGTGACGGGGGCTTCGGCCTTTGTCAACAACACGCCCCTGGTGGTGGTGATGCTGCCGATTTTCATGCAACTGTCCAAGCAGTTGAAGGTGTCGCCATCCAAGCTGATGATTCCGCTGAGTTATTTCACCATTATCGGGGGGACGATGACGCTGGTGGGCACCTCGACCAATCTGCTGGTGGATGGGGTGGCGCAAAAGGCGGGGCTGGCGCCGTTTGGCATATTCGAGATGACGCCCTTTGGCCTGATCATTGCGGTGACGGGGCTGGTTTATATCGCGCTGTTTGCCAAGCGCCTGCTGCCCGACCGCGAGTCGATGTCGTCGCTGTTGACGGACCGCAAGGGGATGAAGTTCTTTACCGAGGTTGCCATTCCCGAAGGGTCGGTGCTGGCCGGGCGCAAGCCGGCGGAGGTCGAGCTGTTCAACCGGGGCGGGGCGCGGATCATCGACGTCTTGCGCGGCGATGCCAGTTTGCGGCGGCGGATGGAGGGCGTCGTGTTGCAAGAGGGCGACCGCGTGGTTCTGCGCAGCCCGATGTCCGAGATCCTGGGGTTGAAGGACAACAAGCAGCTGCGCGACGTGGACAAGCTGTCCTCGGTGCAGACGCAGACGGTCGAGGTGCTGGTGACGCCGGGCTGTCTGATGATTGGCCGCACCCTGGGCAGCCTGCGTCTGCGGCGGCGCTATGGCGTCTATGTGCTGGCGGTGCATCGGCGGGACAAGGACATCGGGCGGCAGCTGGATGATGTCGAGGTGCAGATCGGCGACACCCTGCTGTTGGAGGGTGAGTTTGGCGACATCCAGCGGCTGGCGACGGACATGGAGATGGTCGATGTCTCGCACCCGACCGAACGGCCCTACCGGCGCAAACATGCGCCCTTGGTGATTGCTGTGCTGGTGGGGGTGGTCGTGCTGGCGGCGCTGAACGTGGCCCCGATCCAGTATCTGGCCTTTATCGGGGTTGGCATCGTGCTGGCGTCGGGGGCGGTCGATTCGGACGAGGCGTTGGCGGCGGTGGACGGGCGGCTGATGGCGTTGCTGTTCGGGATGCTGGGTGTCGGGGCCGGGTTGGAGCATTCGGGCGCGGTCGCGTTGCTGGTGACCTGGATGGCGCCTTGGTTGCAGGGGGTGTCGCCCTATCTGCTGGTGTTTTGTGTCTATGCGATGACGTCATTTCTGACCGAAGTCGTGTCCAACAACGCGGTGGCGGTGATCTGCACCCCCATCGTGATCACGCTGGCGCAGACCCTGGGGGTGGACCCGCGGCCCCTGGTGATTGTGGTGATGATCGGCGCTTCGGCTTCGTTTGCCACGCCGATCGGGTATCAGACCAACACCCTGGTCTACGGTCCGGGCGGCTATCGGTTCAGCGATTTCCTGCGGTTTGGCGTGCCGTTGAACGTGATCTGCGCCGTGGTGACGACCATTGCAATGCCGCTGGTGTACGACATCTGACGGCCTGTTGCGGGGACGGACAACAGGCCGTGGACGCCGGCAGGTCAGACCAGCCGGCCCCACAGATCATATTCGCCGGCCTCCTCGACCTCGACCACGACCAGATCGCCGGGGGCCAGGTGTTCGAACCCTGCATCGATGAACAGGTTGCCGTCGATTTCGGGGGCGTCCGATTGGGTGCGGCAGGTGGCCCCCTCGTCGTCGACCTCATCCACGATCACTTGCAGGGTGCGGCCGACCTTGGCCTCGAGCTTGGCTTCGGAGATGGCTTGGGCCTTTTCCATGAAGCGGTCCCAGCGTTCCTGTTTGACCTCTTCGGGCACATGGTCGGGCAGGGCGTTGGAGCGGGCGCCGGCGACGTTTTCATATTTGAAACAGCCGACGCGGTCCAATTGCGCCTCGTCCATCCAGTCGAGCAGGGTCTGGAACTCGGCCTCGGTCTCGCCGGGGTAGCCGACAATGAAGGTGGAGCGCAGGGTGATGTCAGGGCAGACGGACCGCCAGGCGGCGATTTCGTCCAGGGTTTTCGCGGCGGCGGCAGGGCGGGCCATGCGGCGCAGGACGCCGGGGTCGGCGTGCTGGAAGGGGATGTCGAGATAGGGCAGCACCAGCCCCTCGGCCATCAGGGGGATCAGGTCGCGGACATGGGGGTAGGGGTAGACGTAATGCAGCCGGACCCAGGCGCCCAGCTTGCCCATCTCACGCGCGAGGTCGGTGATATGGGCGCGCACCTCGCCCCCCTTCCAGGGGGAGAGGTCATATTTGCGGTCCACCCCGTAGGCGGAGGTGTCCTGGGAGATGACGAGGAGTTCGCGCACCCCGGCCTGAACCAGCTTTTCCGCCTCGCGCAGGACGGCATGGGCGGGGCGGGATTGCAGCAGGCCGCGCATGTCGGGGATGATGCAGAACTTGCACTTGTGGTTACAGCCCTCGGAAATCTTGAGGTAGCTGTAATGGCGCGGGGTCAGGGTGACGCCGGTGGCGGGCAAGAGGTCGATGAAGGGGTCGGGTTGCGGCGGGACGGCCTTGTGGACGGCATCGAGGACGGCCTCATACTGATGGGGCCCCGTGACGGCCAGCACGCGGGGATGGGCGCCGGTGATGTAATCGGGTTCGGCGCCGAGGCAGCCGGTGACGATGACGCGGCCGTTTTCCTGCAAGGCCTCGCCAATCGCCTCCAGAGACTCGGCCTTGGCGCTGTCCAGAAAGCCGCAGGTGTTGACGATCACGGCATCGGCGCCGCGGTAGTCGGGCGAGATCGCGTAGCCTTCGGCGCGCAGGCGGGTCAGGATGCGTTCGCTGTCCACCAGGGCCTTGGGGCAGCCGAGGGAGACCATGCCGATGGTGGGTTGGCCCACGCGGCGGGTGTCGGGCACCAGGGAGCGGGCAAGGTCGGGGCGGAGGTTGGGCGGGTTCTGGGTCATGGGGGGGGTATACAGGAAAGGGTGGAGGGGGGCAAATTGGGAGTGTCCGCAAGTGAACAGGTTTGGAAAGTGTTTGGAATCAGGGGTTTGGGTGTTTTGGCTAACGATTGTAGTATGGTTTGCGCGGGCAGGGGAGGCTGTGGGCCGCGCAAGGGGACGGCAGTGCCGGGCTTGGGCTGGATATTGCGAATTGCATCGGGCAATTTGGGGGACAGGACAGGGAGGTTTGACATGACGGGAGATATCGAGAGCTATAACGCCGCCCAGACACCGGACAACCGGGCGATCTGTGAGGCTTTGGCGGGGCTGATCGCGGCGGGGTTGCCGGGCGCTGCGGGCAAGGTCTGGCATGGCGGGCCGGTGTGGTTTTTGGCCGGCAACCCGATTGTGGGCTATTGGGTGCGCAAGGCGGGGGTGCAACTGTTGTTCTGGAGCGGGCAGAGTTTTGACGTGCCGGGGCTGCGGGCGGAGGGCAAGTTCAAGGCGGCGGACAGGGTTTATGCCGACCTGGGGCAGATTGATGCGCAGGAGGTGACGCGCTGGTTGGCTCGGGCGGCGGTGATCCAGTGGGATTACGGCAACATCGTCAAGCGCAAGGGTCGGTTGGAGAAGCTGGGGGCGTGGTAGGGGAAGGTGCGTGAGATCACGCACCCTACACGGGGCGATCAGGGGTGGGTGACGAGAGGGTGGAGGGTAGGGTGCGTGGTTTCACGCACCTTCCCTGAGGGGGTTCAGGGGCGGGTGGCGGTCCAGCCGCGGAAGGTGAAGGCGGCGTAGAACAGGGCGATGTCGGTGAAGCCGGCCTCGGCCAGGAGGGCCGCGTCCGCGGGTGGCGAGAGGGTGGGCAGGCGGGTGGCGAGGGTGGGGATCATCTGGGCCGCCTGCGCTGGGTCAAGGCCGTTGGTTTGGGCAAAGGCGGCGAAGCGGGTGAGCCAGAGGGTTTTCTGATCTTCGGGGATGGCATGGTGGGCGGTGACGAGGCGGGCGCCGGGTTTGAGGCGGGCGTGCAGGGCGCGCAGGGTTTGCAGGCGTTCGGCGCGGGGCAGGAAGTGCAGGGTCAACAGGCAGGCGGCGCCGTCGAAGGGGCCGGGGGGGGCGGCGTCGATATAGCCCTCGAT
Organism: Pseudorhodobacter antarcticus; assembly: GCA_945871285.1. Taxonomy (GTDB): domain Bacteria; phylum Pseudomonadota; class Alphaproteobacteria; order Rhodobacterales; family Rhodobacteraceae; genus Stagnihabitans. The sequence continues at coordinate 36,443 of CAMBWO010000003.1, forward strand.
CAGGGTGGCGCGGGGGGCGTGGGGGCCAAGGGTGCGGGTGGCAAGGGCCAGCATCGGGGCGGACGGGTCCACGCCAGTGAAGCGCCAGCCGGGTTCGGCGGTGGCGAAGGCGGCCAGTTCCATGCCGCCGCCCGCACCCAGGACGAGGATATGGGCATCGGGCGGGGCGGCTTCGGCCAGCAGGATACGGGACATCTTGTGCAGGTCATGCAGGCCCGGCACCATGCGCAGTGCGCCTGCGGCATAACGGGTGACGGCGTCGGGGTCGTCGAAATGGGTCATCGGAGCCTCGGGGGGGGTGGCGGGCAGGATAGGGGGGCGGGGGAGGCGGGGCCAGTGGGGAACTTGCAGGGGCGGGGTTGGACCCCTATATATGCCCTTAACGGAATGTGATGGAGGGTAGGATGGCGGATGGCGTGAGGGTGACCTGTGCGGTCTGTGGGCAGGGCAACCGGGTTCCGGTGGAGAGGTTGGCGGCGGGGCCGAAGTGCGGGTCTTGTGGCGAGGCGTTGATGGACGGGCGCGTTGCCGAGTTTGATCTGGCCGCCCATGACAAGGCGACGCGGGCCGATGAGGTGCCCACGATCATCGACTATTGGGCGCCGTGGTGTGGGCCGTGCCGGATGATGGCGCCGGAATATGCCAAGGCGGCCAAGGCTTTGCAGGGCCAGGTGCGCTTTGCCAAGATCAACACCGAGGATCATGGGGCGGTGTCGCAGCGGTTGGGCATCAGGGGGATTCCGTTGTTGATCCTGTGGCACAAGGGCCGGGAGGTGGCGCGGTTGCCCGGCGCGCGGCCGGCGGCGGAGATTGAGGCCTTTGTGCGAGCCAAGGTTTCTGCCGTTGTCTGACTGTTTTTCGGGCGAAACCCGCTAAAGACGACTGACTTAGTAGATTAAAGTTGCCAGACAGGCCGAATCGGGCCAGAACTGCTGCACGTCAGCGGCAGGAGGCATCATGTTCGGTTTGGAATTTGCGGCGGCGTGGCATGCCTGGATTGCCCTGGGCATTGTTGCGGTGATGTTCGTGATGTTCATCCGCGAGACCTATCCGATGGAGGTGGTCGCGGTGGGCGGGGCGGCGGTCATGCTGGTGACGGGGTTGTTGCCGCTGAAGGAGGCGGGGGGGGTTCTGTCGAACTCGGCCCCCTGGACGATTGCCTTCATGTTCATGGTGATGGGCGGGCTGGTGCGGACGGGTGCGGTCGAGATGATCATAGGCCTGGCGGAAAGCCGGGTGGAAAAGCATCCGGTGGCGACCATTCTGGTGCTGTTCAGCTTTATTGCGGTGGCCAGTGCCTTCATGAACAACACGCCTTTGGTGGCGGTGATGATCCCGGTGGTCATTCAGATTGCGGCCAAGCTGGGCAAGGCGCCGTCGAAATTCCTGATCCCGCTGAGCCATATGACGGTGCTGGGGGGGATGATTTCGCTGATCGGCACCTCGACCAACATTCTGGTGGATGGGGTGGCGACCAAGGCGGGGATGGCGCCGTTCACGCTGTTCGAGATTGCGCCGCTGGGGATTGCCGTCACGGTGGTGGGGGGGATTTACATGGCTATCGCGGCGCCGCGGCTGTTGCCGGATCGCCAGTCGATGGCGGCGCTGCTGGGCGACCGCAAGAAGCGCAAGTATTTCACCGAGGTCGCGATCCCCGAGGATTCGGTGCTGATCGGCAGGCGGGTGCTGGAGGTGCAGCAGTTCAAGCGCAGCGGCGTGCGGGTGATTGACGTGCTGCGCGGTGATGCCAGTTTGCGGCGCGACATGGAACCTGTGGTGTTGCAGGCGGGCGACCGGGTGGTGTTGCGCACCGAGATGTCGGAACTGCTGGAGATGCAAAACCGCACCGACATGCGGGTGGCGGACAAGCTGTCCTCGGTTGAAACCGAGACGGTCGAGGTCCTGATCACGCCGGGCTGCAAGATGATTGGCCGGACCTTGGGGGCGCTGCGGTTGCGGCGGCGCTATGGGGTTTACCCCTTGGCGCTGCACCGCAAGGATCAGAACATCGGGCGGCAGCTGGATGATGTCGAGGTCAGGGTGGGCGACACGCTGCTGCTGGAGGGCGCGCCCGAGGACATCAAGCGGGTCGCGGTGGACATGGAGTTGGTCGACATCAGCCATCCCACGGCGCGGGCGTATCGGCGGGGCAAGGCGCCGATTGCGATTGGTGCGCTGGCGTTGGTGATCGTGATGTCCTCGTTCGAGGTGGCGCCGATTCTGGTGATGGCGTTCATGGCCGTCGCGCTGATCCTGATCACGCGCTGCATCGACAGTGACGAGGCGTTGGGGTTTGTCGATGGCCGGTTGATGGCGATGATCTTTGCGATGCTGGCGGTGGGGGAGGGGTTGGACGCCTCGGGCGCGGTCGAGTTGATCGTGATGGCGGTCAAGCCGTGGATGGAGGGGTTGTCACCGTTTCTGACCATTCTGGCGATCTATCTGATGGGGCTGATCCTGACCGAGTTTCTGTCCAACAACGCGGTGGCGGTGATTTACACGCCGATTGCCATTCAACTGGCGTTGGGGCTGGGGGTGGACCCGAGGCCGTTCGTGGTGGCGGTGATGTTCTCATCGACCTTGGCCTTTGCGACGCCGATTGGATACCAGACCAACATGATGGTTTACGGGCCGGGGGGGTACAAGTTTCTGGACTTTACCCGGATCGGGGTGCCCTTGAACCTCATAACGTGGCTGTTGGTGTCGGCGCTGATCCCGCTGATCTGGCCGCTGACGCCCTGAGGTGGTAGCACGGTCGCCAGAGGTGGGCCATGGCGGATGAGTTTCAGCGGGTTGAGGGCGGCAGGCCCGATCTGGCGGCACTGGCCGGGCGGCAGATGCATCTGGTGGACTGTGACCTGAGCGGGGCCGATCTGTCGGGGTTGGACATGGGCGGCTGGTGGTTTCAGCGCTGTGTCCTGAAGGAGGCGCGGCTGATCCGGGCGGTGCTGGACGGGGCGGTGTTCGAGGGGTGCCGGGGGGCGATGGCCGATTTCCGGGCGGCGCGGATGGCGGAGGCGACCCTGCGCGGGTGCGATTTCAACAATGCGGGGTTTGGTGAGGCGGTGTTGACGGGGGCGCGGATTGCGGGCTGCAAGTTGACGGGGGCCGATCTGGTCAAGGCGGGGACGATCGGGCTGGAGATTGAGGACACGCTGCTGGTGTCGGCCCGCCTGAAGGGGGTTTCGCTGCGCCGCGCGCGTCTGGTGGGGGTGGATTTCAGCATGGCGGACCTGTCGGGCTGCGATTTTCGCGAGGTGGTGTTCGAGGGCTGTTCGCTGCGCGAAGCCGCCACCACGGGGGCGCGGTTTGAGGGGGCGGACCTGCGCGGGGCCGGTCTGGGCGGGTTGACGCTGGTGGATGCGGGGCGGTTCAAAGGGGCCACGGTATCGCGGGCCCAAGCCGCGGATTTGCTGGCGCACTTGGGGTTGCAGGTCCGGTGAAGGACCGCAGGGGGATCACGCGCAGTCGGGTGGTGGCAGAGGTGCCGGCGGTGACCGTTCTGGCACCGGGCACACGGGCGGTTGTTCTGGTCGAGGGGGTCAGCGACCGGGTGGCGGTCGAGACGGCGGCGCGGCGGTTGGGGGTTGACCTGACGGGCGTGCAGGTGGTGGCGGCGGGCGGTGTCGGATCGATCCGGGCGCTGGCCGAGCGGTTCGGGCCCAAGGGTGCGGGGTTGCCGATGCGCGGCCTGTGCGATGCGGCCGAGGTGCCATGGCTGTGCCGGGCGCTGACGCGGGCCGGGGTCGGGATTGCGACGGACCGGGCGGGGTTGGAGCGGCTGGGCTTTTACGTCTGTGACCGCGATCTGGAGGAGGAGTTGATCCGGGCACTGGGGGTGGCCGAGATCGAGGCGCTGTTCGCAGCCGAGGGCGATCTGACGGCGTTTCGCACGCTGCAACGGCAAGGTCCGTGGAAGGGTGCCGCAGTGCCCGACCAGATCCGGCGGTTCCTGGGGGCGGGGGCGGGGCGCAAGATCCGCTATGGCGGGATATTCGTGCAGGCGGTCGCGCTGGAGCGGATGCCCGCGCCGCTGCGGGCGGTTCTGAGCGGCGTCTAGCGAAAGCCTGCCGATGCGAGATTTTTCAACCTTTACGTGTATCAGGCGGGTTGAAACGAATTGTGCGGAATGTTAGCCTTTCGATTATGAAAAAAGAAAATTTGACTCCGTATAATAGCCTTCCCAGCCGAAACTTTTGGTCGCCGGCTGTCGGAAAGCGTGATCCCATGCAGATTGATGAGCTGTGGGTGCCCAAATGGCAGGTCACGCCGCAGGACAGGGTTGTGACCTTTGGCTCTTGTTTTGCGCAGCATTTTGGCCGGGCGCTGTTGGAGCGCGGCTATGGCTGGACCAATATGGAGCCGCCGCCCGAGGGGTTGGGCGAGGAGGGGATCGACAAGTTCAATTACCGGGTGTTTTCGGCGCGGACGGGGAACATCTATACCGCCAACATCCTGCGCCAGTGGTGCGCCTGGGCCACGGGGCGGGCGACGCCGCCCGACGAGGTCTGGCAGGCCGAGGGGCGGTTTTATGACCCGTTCCGCCCGGCGATCGAGCCGGACGGCTTTGACAGTGCCGAGGAGATGCGCGAGAGCCGCGATCTGGCGATTGCGGCCTTTGGCGCGGCGCTGCGGCAGGCGGATGTGTTTGTCTTTACGCTGGGACTGACGGAAAGCTGGCGCAGTGCGGAGGGGGACTGTGAATACGCGATCTGCCCCGGCACGGCGGCGGGGGAGTTTGACCCCGAACGCCACCATTTCGTCAACGAAACCTATCCGGCGATTCGGACGGCGCTGGAGGAGGCGCTGGCGATGATGGCCGAGGTCAACCCCGGTTTGCGGGTGTTGCTGACGGTGTCGCCGGTGCCACTGACGGCGACGGCGACCGATGGTCACGTGCTGGTGGCCACGACCTATTCCAAAAGCGTGCTGCGGGCGGTGGCGGGGGATGTGGCGGGGGATGTGGCGGGGGCCCAGGCGCAGGTCGATTACTTTCCGTCCTATGAGATCATCACGGCGCCGCCCTTTGGCGGGCGGTTCTTTGCCCCGAACAAGCGGTCGGTGCTGGCCGAGGGGGTGGCGCATGTGATGGCGCAGTTCTTTGCGGGCCAGGCGGGCAAATATGGCGCGGCGCTGCCCGAGGCGGCGGAGGTTGCGCCAAGGCTGCGGCGCCGGACCGCGGCCGGGCGGGCCGAGGACGATCTGGTTTGCGAAGAGGCGATGCTGGCCGCCTTTGGCCCAAGGGTTTGACATGAAGATTTGTGTGATGGGGTCCAGCCATCTGGGCAGTCTGAAACTGGGCTGGGACGAGGTGCGCGATCAGTTCCCGGACCTGACGCTGGATTTCTTTGGCAGCACGGGGGGGACGATGCGCCATCTGCGGGTCAGGGGGAGCCGGCTGGTGCCGGACAATGCCGACCTGGCGGACAACCTTGCGTTCACCTCGGGGGGGATGCGGGATATTGACGTTTCGGCCTATCAGGCGGTCATCCTGTATGGCTTGGTGCTGCGGATGCCACGGCTGCGGCGCGGCATTTCGCGGGCGGTCCTGCAACAGACGATCCGCGACAGCGTGGACAAGAGTGTGACGGCCAAGCTGGCGGCGCGGGTGCGCAAGGTGACGCAGGGCAGGATCTGGGTTGGACCCAGCCCGATGCCGGTGGCCTTGGGCGATCAGTTCGAGGCGGGGGTGTTTCATGACTATGACACGCTGCTGACCGAGGTGGGGCGGGCGCTGGGGGGGGTGGATGTGACGATGCTGGCGCAACCGCCCGCCACGCTGGGGCCGGATTTGCGCACGCGGGCGCAGTTTGGCGTTGGGTCGGTGCGGCTGCTGTCCGAACCGGGTGACAGGGTCAGGGCCCATCCCGACGAGGAGGTGAACCACATGAATGCCCAGTTTGGCCGGTTGTGGCTGCTGCAAAATCTGCCGGTGGTGCTGGGCGGCGACGGAGTGGCGCATGGTTGACGCGCTGCGCCGGCTGATCGTGCTGGCGGGGGTTGTGCTGCCGGTGGGGGCCTGGGCGCGGACGGGGGTGGCGCCCCATGGCGGGACGGTCTTTGCCGATCAGCACTATTCCAGCCTGTCGGACCGATTGACGATGGACATTTATGTGCCGGTGTCGGCGGGGCGGCCGCCCCTGGTGATCTGGGTGCATGGCGGCGGGTTCTGGGGCGGCGACAAGCGCGATTTGCAGGTGTTGGGCCGGGTGTTGCCCGTGCTGGAGGCGGCGGGGATTGCGGTGGCGGCGGTGAATTACCGCCTGTCGGGCGAGGCGATCTGGCCGGCGCAACGCGACGATCTGGCGGCTGCGGTGGCGTTTTTGCGCGACCGGGCGGCGGAGTATGGGTGTGACGGCGGCAGGATGGCGATCTTTGGCGCCTCGGCCGGGGGGACGCTGGCGCTGGTGGCGGGGTTTGATGGGGCGGCGGGGCTGAGGGCGGTGGCGGCCTGGTATCCGGCGACGCAGTTTGACCAGATGGACAGCGACATGGGGCAGGAGGTGCCGGTGCCGCGGGCGCAGAGCATGGCACGAAAGGGTTCGATGATATCGCGGCTGGTGGGCAAGGCGGTGGGGGGGGACCCCGCGCCTGCGCTGCGGGCGAGCCCGCTGACGGTGTTGGCCGGGGTGCCGCCCGATCAGGCCTTGCCGCCGGTGTTGCTGGCGGCGGGGGCCGAGGACCGCACGATATCGTGGCGGCAATCCGAGCGGATGGCCGTGGCGCTGCGCGGGCGGGCAAGGCCACCGCTGGTGGTGTTCCGGGTCTATCCCGCCTCGGGGCATGGCAGCGGGGCGTTTGACGGCGTGGCGATTGGCGATCTGCGCGATTTCCTGGTGGCGCATCTGGGGCCTTAGGGCGGGGTTGCAGGCGGGACTGGGCATGGTGTAAAGCCAGCGACGAAATCAGGGTCGGAGTACGGGTCATGGCAGGCCATTCTAAGTGGGCAAACATCCAGCACCGCAAGGGCAAGCAAGACAAGATGCGGTCCAAGGTGTTTTCCAAGCTGGCAAAGGAAATCACCGTGGCCGCCAAGATGGGGATGCCGGATGTGGACATGAACCCGCGCCTGCGTCTGGCCGTGAAGGCCGCCAAGTCGGTGTCGATGCCCAAGGACGTGATCGACCGGGCCATCAAGAAAAGCCAGTTGGGCGACGGGGCGGATTATACCGAACTGCGCTATGAGGGCTATGGTGCCAACGGCATTGCGATCATCGTCGAGGCGATGACGGACAATTTGAACCGCACCGCCAGCAACGTGCGGTCCTATTTCAGCAAATGCGGCGGCAATCTGGGGCAGACCGGGTCGGTGTCGCATGGCTTTGACCGCGTGGGCGAGGTGTCTTATCCGGCCTCGGTCGGCAGCGCCGATGAGGTGATGATGGCGGCGCTGGATGCGGGTGCCGATGATGTGGAAAGCGATGAGGACGGGCACTGGATTTATTGCAGTGTCGAGGCGCTGAACGCGGTGTCGGATGCGCTGGAGAAGGCCTTGGGCGAATCGACGGAAAGCAAGCTGATCTGGAAGGCGCAGGTGCTGACCGAGGTGGATCTGGAGACGGCGCAAAAGCTGATGAAGCTGATCGACATGCTGGAAGAGGATGACGACGTGCAGACCGTCACCCATAATTTCGACATTCCCGAGGATGTTGCCGCCCAGTTGGAGTGAACCTGGTGGCAAAGATGGGCAAACCTGCGCTTTCCCGAGGGGAAACCGCAGAACTGCCCATCCTACAAGGGGCCTTCACACCCTTGTCATGAAGCTTTGGCACAAGCCCTTTGACCGTTCTGGGGAAGGGCTGCCAAGATGACCAAGCATGAGGCGTTTTCGCTGGAGTTTCTGGAGCCCGCGGCGGGTGTTGCGCCGCAGGGGCCGGTGTTCACCTATTCCACGCCAGAGCAGACCTGGGCGCGGCGCACGCTGATCCGGGTGGTGGAGCGGTGGAGCGGGCGGGCGCGGTTCGAGCGGATCTATCGCGATTGGCAGGGCCAGCGGCGGGACGGGGGGGAGACGGTCTTCACCTCGGCCATCCGGGCGCTGGGGGTGCGCTGCGAGGTGAGCGCGCGGGATATGGCGCGGATCCCTGCCGTGGGGCCGGTGCTGGTGGTGGCGAACCATCCTTTTGGCATCGTGGACGGGTTGTTGATTGGCCATCTGATGTCGACGCGGCGGGCCGATGTAAAGCTGATCTGCCATTCCCGGCTGTGCCGGCCGGTCGAGGCGCGGGAGGTGTTGTTGCCCATCGACTTTGGCTCCGGCCCCGAGGCGCGGCGCATCAGTGCCGAGACGCGGCGGCGGGCGGTGGAGTGGCTGGACGGCGGCCATGTGGTCATCATCTTTCCGGGCGGGGGGGTGGCGACGGCGCCGACGCCCTTGGCCCCGGTGGCGGCGGATTTTGAATGGCACCCCTTTGTGGCGCGGCTGGCGATGCGGGCGGGGGTGCGGACGGTTGCCATGTATGTGCATGGGCAGAACTCGCGCCTGTTTCAGGTGGTCAGCCATCTGTCCTATCCGCTGCGGGTGGCGCTGATCTTTCGCGAGACGGCGCGGGTGTTGCGCCGTCCGGTGCGGGTGGAGATTGCGGAACCGGTCGAGATGGCGGGCATGGCGCGGGAGGCTGTGGTGGGGACGCTGCGGGCGCGGACCTATGCCATGTCCCCGACGGGCGGGCCTGCCGTGGACGGGGTGTTCCGGTTTCCGGGCCACATCAGGTTTTGAGGGTTGCGGTGCAGCGGGCGCGGCCTGAGGCGGGCACTTGGGCGGCCCGAGACATCGACCCGGCAGCGGGTGGGCCGCAGGTTGCGGCGGTGTGAGCGGGGCTGATCTGGCCCTGGGTGTTCAGGGGCGCAGGGTTTGGGCAGCCTGGTGCAGGGCGCGGGTCAGGGGCGCAATGGCGGGGGCGGTCAGGCGGGCCATTTGCCAAAAGAGCGGCATGTCGAGGGGGCTGGCGGGGTCAAGGTCGATCAGCGCGCCTGAGGCGAGGTGCGCCGTCACCAGAGGTTCGGGGTTCAGGCCCCAGCCAAGGCCGGCAAGGCAGGCATCGACAAAGCCATGGCTGGAGGCCAGGCGGTGGCAGGGCAGCGCGGCGGTCTGGCCGTGGCGGGCGGCCCAGAGCGATTGCAGGCGGTCCTTGTCGTTGAAGCGCAGGGCGGGGGCGAGGGCAAGCGCCGGGGCCGTGACGCCGGTGGCAAACCAGCGGGCGGCGAAGGCGGGGCTGGCGGTGGCGCGGTAGCGCAGGGTGCCCAGGGCCAGCGTGTCGCAGCCTTGCAGGGGGCCGGGATGCGAGGTGATGGCGGCGGCCACCTCGCCCGAGCGCAGCAGGGCCTGCGAGGTGTCCTGATCGTCGATCACGATGTCATAAAGGAACCCCGGCGTGGCGGCGAGGGCGGGGATGACCCAGGTGGCCAGGCTGTCGGCATTGACGGCGATGCGCAGGGTAGGGGTGCGGGCGCTGTGGTGCAGGTCCTGGGCCAGGGCCGCGTTCAGGAGGGCGGATTCGTCGTGGTGACGCACCAGACGCAGGCCGGTTTGGGTGGCGGTGCAGGGCTTTTCGCGGCGGATGAGGAGGGTGCCTGTCGCCTCCTCCAGCGCCTTGATGCGTTGGGATATGGCGGAGGGGGTGACGTGCAGGTCGGCGGCGGCCAGGTCGAACGATCCGCGACGGTGGACGGCGGCCAAGGCGGCGAGTTGGGCGGGGTCAAACATTAGCGCACCTTATCCATTGGCAGAATTCTTAAATTGAGTGAAGCGGGGGGGATGGGGTAGG
>CAMBWO010000004.1 GCA_945871285.1 Pseudorhodobacter antarcticus
AGCACCTTGGCCCATTCGCGCAGCGTGCCGTAACGGGCAATCTCGTAATGCTCGACGGCTTGGGCCGCGGCGATCAGGCTGGCATCCAGGGCCACGCCGCTGGCCTCTTCGATGATGCCGTCCGCCTCTTTCAACAGCCCCTCGATGGCGTCGCATTTCTGACCAGCGGGCTTTCCTTCAACAGGACAAAGACCTCGTTCAGGATCGTCACCTGCTTTTTGGTTTCGGCCAGATGGGCCTCGACCAGGGTCTTGAACTCGGGGCTTCCGGCGGCGGCGGCGACCTTGGGCAGGGCTTTGACCAGGGCATTCTCGGCATAATAGATGTCTTGCAGCGTGTGGTGAAAAGCTTCGGCAAGGGTTTTCATGGGATTTCCTTTGATACGGTTTGATGTGGTGGGACCCTGCCGGGGCCCCCGCATGGGCAACGCACCAGCCGCCCGTTCGTTCCCTTCAGGCCCCCGCCATTCCCCCGCCGGTGTGCAGCACCAACTCGCCCGCCAACCGTTCCAGCGGCACCAGAACGCCGCCGTCACACACCAGATCCTCGCCGTTCAGCCGGGCTGAAACCACTGCCGATCCTGATCCCACGTTCAATACCGTAACCCGGCAGGGCAGGGGCCCCAGATGCAAGAACAACTCGACCTGCGGCCAGAAGGCGGGCAGGCAGGGGTTGAAATGCACCTGATGGCCCCGCCGCGTCATGCCCAAAATCCCCTCGATGCCCGCCCGCAGCATCCAGGCGGCGGACCCTGTGTACCAGGTCCAGCCCCCCCGCCCGCTGTGTTGGGGGGAATCATAGACATCCGCCGCCACGACATAGGGCTCCACCTTGTAGACCTGCGCCTCGGCCTCGGTCAGGGCATGGTTGATCGGGTTGATCCGCTGGAATAGGCGGACCGCCCCGTCGCCGTTGCGCAGCTTGGCCTCGGCCAGAATCGCCCACATCGCCGCATGGCTGTATTGCCCGCCATTTTCCCGCAGGCCGGGGGGATAGCCCTTGATATAGCCGGGGTCGGCGGCGGCACTGTCAAAAGGCGGGGTGAACAGCAGGGCCAGGCCGGGCTTCAACAGCCGGTCGCGCATCGACTGCATGGCCTGGGCCGCCCGGGCCGGGTCGGCGGCACCCGACAGGACCGCCCAGCTTTGCGCGATGGAATCGATCTGGCACTCCGCCGATGTGGCCGACCCCAGCAGGCTGCCGTCGTCATAGGTGCCGCGCCGATACCAGGCACCATCCCAGCCCGCGCCCTCGATGGCCCGGCGCAGGTTTTCGGCGTGGTCGCGCCAGCGCCCGGCGCGTGCGGGGTCATGGGGGTCCATGAGCGGCGCCATCGCGTGCAGCGTCTGGATCAACAGCCAGCCCAGCCAGACGCTGGTGCCCCGGCCCGCCTCGCCCACCCGGTTCATCCCGTCGTTCCAGTCGCCCGTGCCGATCAAGGGCATCCCGTTTTCCCCGGTCAGCGCAATCGCCTGATCCAGACCCCTTGCGCAATGCTCCAGCAGGCTGGCGACCGGGCCGGACGGCTCGGGGATGAAAAAGGCATCCGCCTCGCCCTCGTCCAGATCCGGTCCCTCCAGAAAGGCCAAGGGCTCGTCCAGCACGGCCCGGTCGCCGCTGACCGCGACATAATGCGCAACACAGTGCGACAGCCAGACCCGGTCGTCCGATATCCGCGTCCGCACGCCCTGGCCCGATTGCGGCAACCACCAGTGCTGCACATCGCCTTGCGGAAACTGCCGCCCGGCCGCGCGCAGCAGATGGGCCCGTGTCAGGTCGGGCCGCAGGGCCGCCAGCGCCATGTTGTCCTGCAACTGGTCGCGAAAGCCGTAGGCCCCGCTGGCCTGATAAAGCGCCGCCCTTGCCCAGATGCGGCACACCACCGTCTGATACAACAGCCAGCCGTTCAGCAAGATGTCCATCGCCCGGTCCGGTGTCTTGACCTGCACCGTGCCCAGCAGATCGCTCCAGCCCTGCCGCACCGCCGACAGACTGACCTCGGGGTCCTTGGCACGGGTCGCCACGATCAGCGCCCGCGCCCGTTCGGCGGTGCTGCACTGGCCCAGCAGCACGACGACCTCGGCCTGTTGCCCCGGTGCCAGCACGATGCGGCGTTGCAGCGCCGCGCAGGGGTCCAACCCCGGCCCCGACCGCCCCGACAGGCCCGACAACCGCGCCGGCCGCGCCATCGACCCCATCCGCCCCAACACCTCGCCCCGGTCCGCACTGCGGCTTGTCACCTCGGCCCCCATGTCGGCAAAGGCGATGCGGCCCGGAAAGGCCACGCTGCGCGGGTTGCGGGCAAAGATCGCCCCGGTGGCCGGGTCAATCTCGGTCAGCACGCTGGTGCCCCGCTGCGGCCCCAGCACCCAGTCATTATAGGCCGTGACGGACAGCGTCCGGCTGCGGCCCGATGTGTTGGTCAGCGTCAGGCGCGTGACCTTGACCGGATCACCGCGCGGCACGAACTGCACCATCTCGGCCCGCACCCCGTTTGCCTCATGTTCAAAGCGGGAATAGCCAAAGCCGTGCCGGGCCACATAGGCCCCTCTGGTGCGGATCGGCAGGGCCGTCGGCGTCCAGGTCTGTCCGGTTTCCAGATCCTGAATATACACCGCCTCGCCTGCCGGATCGCTGACCGCGTCGTTTGACCACGGCGTGATCTGGTTCTCGCGGCTGTTCTCGGACCAGGTGAACCCGCTGCCCTCGGCCGACACGTGAAAGCCGAACTCGCGATTGGCAATCACGTTGACCCAAGGCGCGGGCGTGGTCTTGCCATCCTGCAACACGGTCACATATTCGCGGCCATTGTCGCCAAACCCCCCCGTGCCGTTCCAGAACTCCAACTCCGGCGGCGGCAGGGCGGCGGCGGGCAGCGGCAAGGGCCAGCGCGTCTGCGGCATCACCACGGGCTTGGCCAGCAGGTCCATCTGCGCCCCCATGCTGCCGCGCCCGGCCACCAAAACCACCGCCGCGGCCGCAAACAGCGAACGCCGCGCCTCGGGGGTCGTCAGATCGGACCGCAGGATGTGAACCCCGCCGCCCACCTCGGTCGGATTGGCCCGCCGCGCCGCCGCCACGATGGCGTTCTGCAAATCCTGCACATAGGATGACCCCCGGTCGTTCAGCACGACCAGATCCACCGCCAACAGCTTCAACCGCCAGTATTCCACTGCCACCAGAATCTCGGCCAGACGGCCAATGTCCTCGGGCTCGCTGATCACGAACAGCACGATGGGCAGGTCGCCCGAAATGCTCATCCCCCACAGGTCCGACTGCGGACCCGCCCCGGCCAGAACCTGCGCCGGCCGCGCCCGCAACCGCGGGTCCGCCCGGATCAGCATCCCCGCCATCCGCTGATACTCGGCCGCACGGGCCGAGGTCACGCCCAGATGGCGCAACTGCACCTTGCTTTGCGTCCAGGACAGCGTGGCCGCCCGGCCAAAGGCCGACGGGTCGCTGTGCCGCTCCACCTGATCCAGCAGGGCCTCGGGCGAATCGGCGAGGATCGTCCAGAACGTCACCCGCGCCCGCCCGCCGCCCGGAATCTTGACCCGGCGACGCAGCGCGAACACCGGGTCCAGCACGGTGCCCACCGTCCCCGACAAGGGCGCCTGCATCCGCGCCCCCGCCAGATCCTGCCCCCGCCCGACAAAGCGGGCCCGGTCGGTTTCATACTGCAACGGCGCGGTTTCCTCGCCCTCGACCACGGCAATATGCGCGGCCCAGATGTCGGGGTCGGTCGGGTTGCGCTTGCGCCGCGTGGCGATCAGCACGCCCAGTTCCGGCAGATAATCCGTCACCACGAACATCTTGGAAAACACCGGATGCGCCTGGTCCGAGGCCGCCTGCGCCAGCACCAGTTCGGCATAGGAGGTCACGTCGATCTCGCGCACATGGCGGCCCGTGTTGGTCAGCGTGACCCGCCGCGCCTCGGCATCCGTCTCGGTCGAGACGACCAGCTCGGTCCGCGTCGTCAGCAGCCGGGTCCGGTGGGTAAAGACGGCGTGATGGTCGCTGAACGTCGCGCTGTGCAGGGCGGCATCCTGCCCCCCCGGCCGCAGCGTCGCCGACCAATGCCCGCCCGACCGCACATCGCGCAAAAAGATATGCGACCCCTGCCGCGCCTGCGTCGGGTCCGCCCGCCAGCGCGTCACCGCGATATCGCCCCAGCGGCTGTATCCGCCCCCGCCCGGCGTCACCACCACGCCGTAGCGGCCATTCGAAATCAGATGCGCCGTGGGCTGCACCTCGGCGGGATGGTCGAAATGGCGCACCACATCCGGCGATACCGCCGTTTCCGCCCCCGCCCGAACCTCCCGCGCCCGTGGCGGCGCAATCGAGGCATCGCGCGGCACATGTTCCTGCAACAGATGATCGACCGACTGGATGATCGGGTCCGCGTGGAAATCCTGCCGCAATTGCCCGCCCAAGACCACATTGGCCAGCGCCGCAATCGTCATGCCCTGATGATGCGCCATGAAACTTTGCACGACCGCATGGCCCACCCCCTCGCGCAGCCGCGACGGCGTGAAGTCCAGCGCCTCGTAAAACCCGTAGCGCCCCTCGCCGCCCATGTCGCGCAACACCTCAAAGTTTGCCAGCGCCCCCTTCGGGTCCACCATCGCGGCCAGACCCGTGGCATAGGGGGCCACCACCCGGTTTTCGCCCAGGCCCCGCTTCAACCCCAACCCCGGCACGCCAAAGTTGGAATACTGATAGGTCATCTCGACATCACGGGCGTTGTAGGACGATTCCGATATCCCCCAGGGCTGGCCCAGACTGCGGCCATAGGCCTGCTGCTGCGCCACCACCCGACGGTTCGTCTCCTCCAGCACCGAGGATTCGGGTGATTGCATCACCAGCGCCGGCATCAGATATTCAAACATGCTGCCCGACCACGAAATCAGCGCGGACCCCGCACCCAGCGGCGTGGCCGACCGGCCAAGCTGATACCAGTGCCGGGTTTCGACATCGCCCTTGGCAATCGCAAACAGGCTGGCCAACTGCGCCTCGGACGCCAGCAGATCATAGCAATTGGCGTCCAGCGTGTTCGTCTCGACCTGCAATCCGATCGACAGCAACAGCTTTTCGGGCTGCAACAGGAACCCGAATTCCATGTCCAGCGCCATTTGCCGGGCCTGATTGGCAAGGGCCCGCATCCGGTCCGGCGGGGGCGGATCGGTGAACTGGCTGTCATGGCACCGCACCATGGCCTGGGTCCAGAACGTCACCTCGCAGGCATCGCCCGGCAGGGCCTTTGCGCGCTCAACCGCCTGCGGACCCAGCGCCGGATGATCCGCCAACCGGATCAACAGGTCCTGCAATTTGGCATCGGGGGTCGTGGCCAGCGCCTGCAAGGCCAGCATCTGCGCGTCGCGCACGCCCTCCTGGCCGGGGGCCGGCGGGTGCTCCCAACGCAGGCAGGCTTGGGCCACGGCAATCAGATGGCCCGCCAGATTGCCGCTGTCCACGGTCGACACATAGGACGGCGACAGCACGCGCAGGTCGTTCGTGTCATACCAGTTGTAAAAATGACCGCGAAACCGGGGCATTTTCTGCATCGTGGCCAGCGTTTGTTCCAGCCGCCGCACCGCCTCGGCCTGGCCGATCCAGCCCATGTCGACCGCCGCCACGACCGACACCAGGTAAAGCCCGATGTTGGTGGGCGAGGTGCGGTGCGCAATCACCGGCAGCGGGCTTTCTTGATAGTTGTCCGGTGGCAGGAAATGGCTTTCCGCGGTGACAAAGGTTTCAAAATACCGCCAGGTGCGCCGGGCAATCAGGCGCAACCGTGTCGTCTCGTCCGCCGTCAGCACGGCAGCGGCATGGACGGGTCTGGGCTGGCTCAACCGCCAGGCGACGGCGGGGGCGGCCAGCCACAGCGCGGCAAAGGCCGCCGTCAGCGGCCATACCGCCGGGTTCAGCGCCGTGGCACCCCCCGTCACCCCCAGCCCCAGCACAACCCCCGACAGGCCCAGCCGGTAGTGCCGCGCCAGCGTCGGCACGCCCCCCCCGCTCGATTGCGCCGCCGTCATCCATTCCAGCAGATGCCGCCCGCTGCGCAGCCGCACCAGAGAGCGCCCTATGGCATCCAGCCGCAGCGCCGCCGTATCGGCCAGCAAGGTCACCGACAGCCCGATCCGCGCCAACGCCGCCCGCACATCGTCGCCCAGCGCCTGCACATGGCTGCGCGAGGTGACACCGGCCCGCCCCGGCAACACCGCCAACGGCAGGCTGATCAGCACCGGCAGCGACAACACCCCCAGCAGCGCCGCCGTCCACCCCAGCGCAGCCCCCAAGGGCAGCGTCCACCCCAGCGCCAGCGCGGTCAGCGCGACCGGCGCGACCAGCGACCGGCGCAGGTTGTCCACCATCTTCCACCGGCTCAACCCCGACAGCCCGCCCGTCGTGACGCGCCGCCCCGATATCCACGGCAGCAACTGCCAATCCCCCCGCACCCAGCGGTGCTGCCGGCGGGCATCCACGTCATACCGCGTCGGAAACTCCTCGATCACCTGCACATCCGACGCCAGCCCCGCACGGGCAAAGGCGCCCTCGAACAGATCATGGCTCAGCAGCGCGTTCTCCGGCACCCGGTCCGCCATCGCGGCGGCAAAGGCGTCCACGTCATAGATGCCCTTGCCGGTGAACGAGCCCTCCTCGAACAGGTCCTGATACAGATCCGAACTCGCCGCCGCATAGGGCTCCATCCCCCCCGGACTGGCCGTGATGCGTTGATAGGCCGAGCCCTCGGCCCGCCCCGGCATCAGCGCCGTCACCTTGGGTTGCAAGATGCCATAGCCCGCCACCACCCTTTGCCGCGCCTCGTCCAGCACCGGACGGTTCAGTGGATGGGCCATCTTGCCGATCAACCGGCGCAGCGCGTCGCGCGGCAACCGGGTATCGGCGTCCAGCGTGACGACAAACCGCACGCCCTGCGGCACCACGCTGCCCGGCAGGAAACTGGTGTCATCAGCCCCGCGCAACAGCCGGTTCAACTCCTCCAGCTTGCCCCGCTTGCGCTCCCACCCCATCCAGACCCCCTCGGCCGGGTTCCCGCGGCGGTTGCGGTGCAGCAGCAGGAAGCGGTCGCCCCCGTCAAGGGGATAGGCCGCATTCAACGCCGCAATCCCCGCCTCCGCCGCGCTGATCAGCGCGCGGTCGGTGATCGTCACCTCGTGATCGGCGTCCGGCCCGTCCGACAGCAGCGCGAAATGCACCGCCCCCTCGACGCTGGTCAGATGGTGCACCTCCAGCCGCTGCAACATCTCGGCCAGATCCTCGGCCCCGGTCAACAGCACCGGCACGGCGACCAGCGTGCGAAACTCGGGCGGTATCCCCCGCTTCAACGACAAGGACGGCAGCCGTCTGGGCCGCACCACCCGGCTTGCCACCAGATGCACCACCGCCATCCCCGCCTCGACCGCCACCACCCCGCCGGTCAGCACCAACCCCACCGACGCCTGCCCCGTCACCGCCACCACCGACCCCAGCAGCACCGCCGAGGTCCCCGCAATCGCCCCCAGATAGCCCCCCAGACCCGGCCGCACCCGCCGAACCCGAATGGCCATCCCGGGCTGAAACCCCACCGTCCGCTCCAGATCCGGCCGCCCCGCCCCAATCAGCGCCAACCCCGGATCCGCGTCCGCCAGCGCCAGCGCGGCCTCGGTCACGGCCATCTCGTCCTTGCCCGAACCCCGGGCCAATTCCTCGATCGCGGTCCGGTAATCGTTGCGGGTCGCGAAATCCATCTCGGCATAACCCGGCGACTGCCGCAGCCGCCGCTCGACCAGACTGGCCGCCTCAAAGAACTCGGCCCAGTCGAACTCGCCCATCCGCCGCATCGAGGTGACGATGTTGCGCATCGTGACATTCGACGCGCCCTGCCGGTTCAACGCCTGCGTCACCACCACGTCCACCGTCAGCCCGCGCGCCTGCAACCGCTGGTCCAGCCACAAGGCCAGCGGCGTGTCGCCGGGGTCCATGCCCCGCAACCGCTTGGCAATCTGCGCGGCCATCAGGTCGGGCAGATCGACCCCCTTCCAGCCCGCCAGAACCTCATGCACCGCCGCAGGATCGGCCGTCACCTGATCGACCAGCACATCCGCCGCCTGCCGTTCAGCCTGCGCCTCGATGATCTGCACCGCCAGACGGCGCATGTTTTCCACCAGCACGATGCGCAGCGTGATGGCCACCGCCCACAACTCGCCAATGGTCAGCGGCTGAACCGTTTGATAGGCCTGCACAAACCGCAACAGCAGCGGCCCCGACAGCAGGCTGTCGGTATGCGCGACAAAGGCCCAGCCAATCCCCAGAACCCGCGGATACCCCGCCAGAAAACCCTCTGCCAGCTTGGGCAGATGGCGGTAATAACTGGGCGGCAGATCGTCATGCACCTGACGGACCTGCGCTTCGACGATGTGAAAATTGTCCAGCAACCACTCGGCCGCAGGCGTGATCGCATGGCCTGCGTCCACCGCCTGACCCGCCGCGCGATAGGCCTTCAGAAGGGTGGTGCCATTGTCGCGCAACCGGGCGCCCAAACTGGCAACCCGCTGCGGACGCGCCTGAATGGTCTGCGCGGCAGCCAGGGACAACGCGTGATTTTCCAGCCGGTC
The DNA here is from genome assembly GCA_945871285.1 of Pseudorhodobacter antarcticus. Taxonomy (GTDB): domain Bacteria; phylum Pseudomonadota; class Alphaproteobacteria; order Rhodobacterales; family Rhodobacteraceae; genus Stagnihabitans. The sequence continues at coordinate 8,622 of CAMBWO010000004.1, forward strand.
AGGGCCAAAGATTTCGGCGCGGATGGGGGATGTATCAGACCAAAGGTCGCTCCGGCGGTTGAATTTCACGCAAGGGTGCCCAAGGGTCGGTCACGCTGGGGCAGCGGGGCGGGGGCAGGGGTCGGCGTCGGTCCCTTGGGCTGAACCCGCCCCACCATTTCCGCCCATTTCACCTCGATCTGGTCCCATGTCATCTGATCGCCCCTCTCATATCCGCTGCGTATTCAACGCCGCAGGGGGCAATCGGGTTCCCTTGGCCTCAACGGTCGGGTGGCAAGGTCCGCACCAACGCCAGCGCCCCCAGCTTCAGCACACAGGGAATCACGGCATAGGCCAGGTTCAACGCCGACAGCGCGGCCGGCGTGTTCACCTGCCCCGGTTGAAACCCGTTCCACTGCAACAACGGCATCACCAGAAACGCCGCCAACGCCAGCCCCAGCTTACCCGCAAAAGCCCATATCCCAAAGGCCAGCGACGCCTTCAGCCCCGCCCGCGTCAGCGCCACCGAAAACATCGCGGGCAGCAACACCGTGTCCGCCCCCAGCGCCGCCCCCGCCGCCACACAGATCACCGCAAACCCGGTCCAGTCGCCAGGGGCCAGAAACGCCGCCCCGGCAAAGCCCGCAATCGCCAGCGGCATCGACATCATCAGCGTGGTCTTGGCCCCGATCCGGGTGCTGACCCGCGTCCACAGGGGCACGCTGACCCCCGAACTCAGGAAAAACAGCGTCAGCAACAGCCCCGCCTGACCCGGCAATTGCAGCCGATCCTCGACAAAGAACAAAAACAGGGTCGAGGTGATGGCCACCGGCAGCGCATTGACCAGCGCCAGCACCAACAGCCGCAACGCCCCCGCCTCGCCCAACCCCGCCAGCGATATCGACTGGCCCAGAACCGGCGCGCGCCGCCAGATCGGCCAGGTCAACAGCGCCGCCGCCACAGCCAACAGCCCCAAGAATACCCCAAACGCCGGATAGCCCTGCGCGCCCGCGCCAAACCCGACCAGCACCGCCGGGGCAATCGCCGCGATGATGACCCCCGCCAGCATCCCGCCCTCGCGCCAGGCCGCCAGCGTCAACAGCGCCGCCGCATCTGGCCGCTTGGCCAGCGTGGCGCTGCGGCCATAAAGCAGGATCGACCCCAGACTATAGGCCGAAAACAACAGCACCAGCACCCCCGTCAGCCGCCAGGCAACCTGGGGGCCGGGCTCCAGCCAGAACAGCATGGGAAACCCCACCGCCAGCCCCGCCGCAGCCAGCATGGCAAAGGCGGTCTGCGCCCCCGGCCAGCGGTCGATGGCCCAACCGATGAACGGGTCCTGCACCATGTCGATCAACCGGATCGCCAGCAAGATCACGCCAATCGTGGCCAGCCCGATCCCCAGGTTGATCGCGGCGAACTGCGGCAGGTGAATGTACAGCGGTATCCCCGCGGCGGCCAACATCAGGGCATACAGGCTGACCCGCGGGTATTGCATCTTTGTGTTCTTTCCAGTTGCCCCAGATGTACGGGCCACAGGCCGCACAGGATCATCCCCAGCGGGCCTTTGTCGCAAAACCTTCATCCAGACGCAAAGTTTCCGTCATGCGCGGGCGATACGAGGCACCCATCAACCCGGAGGCTGCCCCTTGCTGCAAGTCAAGAACGTGACGCGGATGTTCGGCCCCAAGGCCGCCGTCGACAACGCGACCTTTGTGATCGAGAAATCGGCCTTTGTCGGCATCATCGGGCGGTCGGGCGCAGGCAAATCCACCCTCTTGCGCATGATGAACCGCCTGACCGATGCGACCTCGGGCGAGATCGTGTTTCAGGGGCTGAACGTGCTGGGGCTGCAAGGGGCCGCGCGGCGCGCCTGGCAAGGCCAATGCGCGATGATCTTTCAGCAGTTCAATCTGGTGCCGCGGATGGACGTGGCCTCGAACGTGCTGCACGGCATCCTGAACCGCCGCTCGACCCTGTCCACCGTGATGAACCTGTGGCCGCAGGCTGATATTGTCCGGGCGCTGACGATCCTGGACCGTCTGGGCATTGCCGAACAGGCGCCCAAACGGGCCGAGGCGCTGTCCGGCGGCCAGCAGCAGCGCGTGGCGATTGCCCGCGCCCTGATGCAGGACCCGCAGGTCATTCTGGCCGATGAACCCATCGCCAGCCTTGATCCCATGAACGCCCAGGTCGTGATGGACACCCTGCGCCGCATCCATGACGAGGACGGCCGCATGGTCATCGCCAACCTGCACACCCTCGACACCGCCCGCCGCTACTGCGACCGCGTCATCGGCATGCGCGACGGCCGCATCGTGTTCGACGGCACCCCCGACCTACTGACCACCGCCGCCGCCCGCGACATCTATGGCGCTGACGACACCTTCAACGAAGCCGCCACCTCCACCGCCATTCCCGCCGCCACGGCCTATGCCGAGGCGTTGCTGGCCTGACACTGCCTATCCCCCAACCGGAGACGACCATGAAAAAGCTGCTTGCCCTTCTGGCTGCCACTACCACCCTCGCCACCCCCGTCCTGGCCCAAGAGGCCATCACCGAATTCAACATCGGCATCCTTGGCGGTGAAAACGCCCAAGACCGCCTCGCCTCGAACGAGTGCTTCCGTGCCAAGGTCGAGGCCGCTCTGGGCGTTCCCGTCAAGATCTTCACCCCCGCCGATTATGACGGCGTCATTCAGGGGCTGCTCGGCGGCACCATCGACTTCGCTAGTCTGGGGGCTTCGGCCTATGCCAAGATCTACCTGACCGACCCCGAAGCCGTGGACGTCAAGCTGACCACCCAGAACGTCGATGGCTCGACCGGCTACTACTCGATCGGCTTTGCCCGCAAGGACAGCGGCATCACCTCGATCGAAACCGCCAAGGGCCAGACCTTCGCCTTTGCTGACCCGAACTCGACCTCGGGCTATCTGGTTCCGGCCGCCGAACTGACGGCGACCTATGGCAAGCTGGAAGAGTTCTTCAGCGAGGTCAAAATGTCGGGCGGCCACGAGCAAACCATCATCGGCGTCCACAACGGCGACTTCGCCTCGGGCGTGTCCTGGGCGGATGGCCTGGGCAACTGGGAAGACGGCTATACCAGCGGCGCCTTCCGCAAGGCCGCCGATGCGGGCCTGGTCGACATGAACAACCTGGTCGAAATCTGGCGCTCCAAGCTGATCCCGAACGGCCCCTTCGTCGTGCGCCGCTCGCTGCCCGCCGACGTCAAGGATACGGTCACATCCATGGTTGCTGACATGTGGGAAACCGACAAGGAATGCGCCTACGCTCTGGCCGCCGGTGAAGCACAAGACTTCATCCCGGTGACCCATGCGGACTTCGAGGGCGTCGTTGCCGCCCGCCAACTGCAAGAAGGCATGTAAGCTTTCCCTACCCTCCGCCGGGCTGCCCGCACGGGTGGCCCGGCTTTTCATTTGCCGAGGACGCCATGGTCGATATCGCCTTCGGGCCCACTCCGGGCCAACGGCCCACTTTGCCGGACCAGCATCAGTCCTATCTGGACATGGTCCGCCGCAAACGGATGTATGGCGGCATCCTGATGGTGCTGTTCGTGGCCTTCATGGCCTCGGGCTGGATCCTGGCCGATCACCGCAACGCGGGCGGCTTCTGGAACGGCCTGCCGCAAACCATCGACTTCCCGGCCGAGGTGCTGACCGAGGCCTGGGCCAAGCGCGCCCTGATCCCCGGTCTGCTGTGGGACCACACGCCCGCCCTCATCGAAACCTTGAACATCGCCGCCGTCTCCACCTTGCTGGGGGCCCTCGCCGCCGCCGCCCTGTCGCTGCTGGCGACCCGCGGCCTCGCCCGCTGGCCCCGCCTGATCCCGCTGTTTCGCCGCAGCATGGACGCCCTGCGCGCCATCCCCGAAATCGTGATCGCCCTAGTCCTGATCTTCATCCTGGGCGGTGGACCCGTGCCCGCCGTCATCGCCATCGCGCTGCACACCGGCGGCGCGCTCGGCAAACAATTCTCCGAGGTGGCCGAAAACGCCGACCTCAAACCGGTCGAAGGCCTCGCCTCGGTCGGTGCCAACTGGTCGCAGCGCATGTGGCTGGGCATCCTGCCACAGGTCGCGCCGAACTGGCTGTCCTATACCCTGATGCGCTTTGAAATCAACGTCCGGGCATCGGCCATTCTGGGGTTCGTGGGCGAGGGCGGCATTGGCCATGACCTGAAACTGGCCATGCAATGGGGCCAGGGCCGTTATGACGATGTCGTCGCGATCTTCCTTTTGCTGTTCGCCGCCATCGTCGCCATCGACCGGTTGTCCGACCACTACCGCAACAAACTGGTCAAGGGGACCTGAACCATGACCCTGTCCCTGTCCCCCAGCCTGACCCAGACCGTCACCGCCAGCTTTGCCCGCAAACGCCGCATCGCCCTGGCCGTGCCCTTGGCGATCCTGGCCTATCTGCTCTATGCCGCCATCAGCTTTGATCTGGCCGGCCTCGCCCAGCGCGCCCGCCTCGACAATGCCGCCATCCTGCTGTCCGACTTCTGGTCGCACAAAACCCACGTCACCCGCGACAACCGCTCGGGCGATCTGACCATCGCCATCGAGGGCGAGGCCAAGGGCACCTATCCCCCCGGCATGATCCCCGACTGGGTCACGACCACTGGCACGGCCACCCTCATCGACCTGGGCACCGGCCACACCGTCACCTATGACGACGCGGGCGCCCGCATGGTCGTGCCCGGCTACGGCACCATCGACATCCGCCCGGTGAACGGCAAACCCGTGCTGACCGCCCCCGAACCCATCCCCGACTGGATCAGCGTGTCGGAAAACAAGATCTCCGTCACCACCGATGCAGGCCGCTTCAACTATTCCCGCTCCAAGGTGGAAACCTTCAAGTATGAGGCGGGATGGGAGCTGTGGTTCTTCACCCTCGACAGCCCGTTCTATGGCAAAGGCTTTGGCGAACTGGCCAGCCTGGCGGTCGGCGACCGCATCGACCCGGCCCGGTCAAACCTGGGCTACATGGTCTCCGAATTCTGGACCAACAAGATGTGGCGCCATGGCGATGTGATGTGGGCCATCTTTGAAACCATCCTGATGGCCTTCCTTGGCACCATGACGGCCGCCCTCATCGCCCTGCCGCTCAGCTTTCTGGCGGCGCGCAACTTCATGGCGCTGGGGGTGTTTCGCGGCGCGGTGCGGCGGTTTTTCGACTTTGTCCGTGGCGTGGATGGGTTGATCTGGACCATCATCCTGTCGCGCGCCTTTGGCCCCGGCCCGATGACCGGCGCGATTGCCATCGCCATCACCGACACCGGCAGCTTTGGCAAGATGTTCTCGGAAGCCTTGGAAAACATCGACGAAAAACAGGTCGAGGGCGTGGGCTCCACCGGGGCCAATGCCGTGCAACGCGCCCGCTTTGGCGTGATCCCGCAGATCATGCCGGTGCTGCTGGCGCAGGTCCTCTATTACCTCGAATCCAACACCCGCAGCGCCACCGTGATCGGCGCCATCGTCGGTGGCGGCATCGGGCTGCTGCTGACCCAGGCGATCATCACCCAAAAGGATTGGGAAGAGGTCGCCTATTACATGGTCCTGATCGTGCTCATGGTGATGATGATGGACAGCCTGTCCGGCTGGCTGCGCCGCAAACTGATCAAGGGGGAATGATGCCCAGACTCTCCGCCACTGAACCCTTCATCCACCCCGATTGCCTGCTGGTCGATGCCCATTTTGGCGCCTGGTGCGAGGTGGGGCAGGGCAGCCGCGTCCTGCATTCCACCTTTCACGATTACGCCTATTGCGACCGTCTGTCGGACATCGCCAACACCACCGTGGGCAAATTCGCCAATATCGCCGCCCTCACCCGCATCGGCCCGACCGATCACCCCTATGCCAACGCCTCGCTGCACCATTTTCTGTATCGCTCCACCAGCTATTGGGACGACGCCCCCGATGATGCCGATTTTCTGGACCACCGCCGGTCCCGCCGCACCGTGATCGGCCCCGACACCTGGCTGGGCCACGGCGCAATCGTCAAACCCGAAGTGACCATCGGCGCTGGCGCCATCATCGCCTCTGGCGCCGTGGTAACCCACGACGTGGCCCCCTACATGATCATGGCCGGCATCCCCGCCACGCCCCTGCGCGCCCGCTTTGCCCCCGCCGTGGCCGAACGGATGCAGGCCCTCGCCTGGTGGGACTGGGACCACGCCCGCCTGCGCCAGGCCCTGCCCGATTTCCGCACGCTGCGGGCCGAGGCGTTCTTGGAGAAATACGAGGGGGCGTGATCGTCTTGCACGGGTTAATATCAGGTTAATTTTTTTGGGAATATTGTAGCTTTACAGTGTGTTACAGGTTTGTCCACGCGTGGACAGTCACTCCGGCGCCACCGTCAAGGTGACCCGGTCCCCCACAAAGAACGTAACCCCCACTTCCACCGGCCGCCCCTGATCATCCACATTCACCGTGGCCGACCTCAGCAAGGGCGCCCCCTGCGGGACCCGCAAATGCCCCGCCTGCACCCCATCGGCCAGAACCGCCGTCAGCCGGGTGCTGGCCCGCGTATAATCCGCCACCCCCCCCTCCGCCAACGCCGCCGTCAAGGACCCCAACCGCCGCATCGCCTCGGGAAAGTCAGGAAACCTCGCAGCTGGCACCAACGAGGCAAACAGCCCGATCGGCAAATCGTCCGCCAGCGAAACCCCCTCGACCAGATGCAACAGACTGCCCGGCAGCACCTCCAGCGCCTCGGCCTCGCCCTGACTGGCGGGCCGGGTCTCCACCCGCAAGATCACCCGCGACGGCGTGCGGCCCGAAGCCAGCACATTCCGCTGAAACCGAACCCGCCGCCCCAAGGGATATTCGGTCGGCACCAGCGTGACAAACACCCCCGCCCCCCGCCGCGCCTGCACCACCCCCCCCTTCGCCAACTCCCCCAAAGCCCGCCGAACCGTGTGCCGGTTGACCCCAAACCGCACCGCCAACTCCGCCTCGGTCGGCAGCTTCGCACCGGGGGGGTAACCACCTTGGGAAATCTCGGCACTCAGGCTGGAGGCGATTGTCGACCAGATTGAAATGCGGGCCATCTGTTACACAAACTTCACGTGCATTTTCCGCACTCTGGGGCTAAGCGTTGTCTAGTTGTATAGTAAACGATGCAGTCTCGCAAGGTGTCGGAAGTCAGATGATAGCCAATGAACCCGAAAAGAACGAACGCCAGATATGGATGGGCCTTTTGGCGCGCGCGGCGCCAGAGCGTTTGCAGGCCCTTCTACAGGACCTGCCGCCCCACACCCTGTTGCGCGGACCAGAGGTTGGCGCCGTGATGGTCCGTGGCCGGGTGGGTGGGACGGGTGTCCCTTTTAACCTGGGCGAGATGACCGTGACGCGCTGCACCGTGCAATTGGCAGACGGGCCTGCGGGTCATGCCCATATCCAAGGCCGGGACAAGCGGCACGCGGTCCGCGCCGCGGTGGTCGATGCGCTGATGCAGACCGACCGGGCCTATGCGCTGCGGGCTGGGGTTCTGGAGCCCCTTGCCGCCCATGAAACCGCCACCCGCGCCCTGCGCGCTGCCAAGGCCGCCGCAACCAAGGTCGAATTCTTTACCCTGGCCCGAGGAGAGGACGCATGATCGCCGAAGCCTTGCTGGGCGGCTTTGCCTCTGCCCCCACCGCATCGGCCCGGGTGTTCCGGGCGGCACTGGAGGCCATGGCCCGCCCCGGCACGATCTGGACGGTCGAGGGCGCGGCCCCTCCGGCCCCGCTGTCGATTGCAGCGGGCGCACTGGTGCTGACCCTGTGCGACGGCACCACGCCGCTGCATCTGGGTGCATCGTTGGACACACCCGTCCTGCGCGACTGGATCACCTTTCACACCGGTGCGCCCCTGGTCGCTGCAAAGGCGGCGCAGTTCGCGCTGGGAACCTGGGCCGATCTGATGCCTGTCACCCGCTTTGCTGTGGGCTTGCCCGATTACCCCGACCGCTCGGCCACGCTGATCGTCGAAATGCCGGACCTTGGCCCGCATGGCCCCCGCCTGACCGGGCCGGGCATCGCGACCGAGGCCCATCTGACCCTGCCCGAAACCGCCGCGTTCCGGGCCAACCGGGCGCTGTTTCCGCTGGGCTTTGACACTTACCTCACCTGCGGCAACCGCATTGCCGGCCTGCCGCGCACCACCCATGTGGAGGCTGTCTGATGTATGTCGCCGTAAAAGGGGGCGAGCGGGCAATCGACGCCGCCCATGCCTGGCTTGCCGAGGAGCGGCGCGGCGATACCGCCGTGGCCGAGCTGTCGGTGGCCCAGATCCGCGAACAACTGTCCCTGGCCGTCAACCGGGTCATGGCCGAAGGCTCGCTATACGACCCCGACCTTGCAGCCCTTGCCATCAAACAGGCGCGCGGTGATCTGATCGAGGCGATTTTCCTGATCCGCGCCTACCGCACCACCTTGCCCCGTCTTGGCGCCTCACGCCCGGTCGAGACGGCAGACATGGCAGTCATCCGGCGCATATCGGCCACGTTCAAGGATTTGCCGGGCGGGCAGGTTCTGGGACCGACCTTTGACTACACTCACCGCCTGCTGGATTTCAAACTGGCGGCAGAGGGCGAAGTTCCAGTGGCGCCCACGGCCCCGGCCAGTTTGGGACAGGTGCCCCATGTGACCGCTATCCTTGGCCGTGACGGCCTGATCCAGGGCGAAGCTGCGGGCGACGAAACACCGCCAGACCTGACCCGTGAGCCTATGGAACTGCCCGCGTCGCGCCCGCTGCGCCTGCAGGCGATCACGCGGGGGGATGAGGGGTTCATCCTGTCGATGGCCTATTCCACGCAGCGCGGTTACGGGCGCACCCATGCCTTTGTCGGCGAGTTGCGCATCGGCGCGGTCGCGGTCGAGATGGACATCCCCGAATTGGGCTTTGCGGTTCAGATTGGCGAAGTTGAGTTGACCGAATGCGAGACGGTCAACCAGTTCAAGGGCAGCAAGACCGAACCGCCGCAATTCACCCGGGGCTACGGCCTGGTCTTTGGCCAGACCGAGCGCAAGGCGATTGCGATGTCTCTGGTGGACCGGGCGCTGCGCTGGAAGGAGCTGGGTGAGGATTTCACTGGCGCCCCGGCGCAGGACGAGGAATTCGTGCTGAAACATGCCGACAACATTCAGGCGACCGGCTTTCTGGAGCATATCAAGCTGCCGCATTATGTGGATTTTCAGGCCGAACTGGAACTGGTCCGCAAGCTGCGCGCCGAGGCCGGTGCGACGCGGGACGCAGCCGAATGACCCTAGTCGCCCCCGCCGCCATCGCCGCCCCCCTCAGACGCCCCGGCATCCGGGCTGTCGGGGCGGTCAGAGCTTGTGTCCGAGGCGTAGACCGTGCCGTCACCGCGATCCGTGCGGCGGTTGCCGGGACGCCTGCGCAGGGCCCAGGCACCACCCAGAACCAAGACCGCCGCGATGATCGCATAACCCGCAATGCCCATGCCCGCCTCTTTCCGCTGTCGGGCGACATGCCGGAGACCCGCCCATGACCGAACAGGCCTATAATTTCGCATATCTGGATGAACAAACCAAGACAATGATCCGGCGGGCCATCCTGAAAGGGGTCGCGATCCCCGGCTATCAGGTGCCCTTTGCCAGCCGCGAAATGCCGATGCCCTACGGCTGGGGCACGGGTGGGGTGCAGGTGACGGCGGCCTGTCTGGTGCCAGAAGACCGGTTGAAGGTGATTGACCAAGGCGCCGATGACACGACCAACGCGGTGTCGATCCGCCGCTTCTTTCAACGGACGGCCGGGGTGGCGGTGACGGAAACCACCAGCGAGGCGACCTTGATCCAGACCCGCCACAGGATCCCTGAAACGCCGCTGCATGAGGGGCAGATCCTGATCTATCAGGTGCCGATCCCCGAACCCCTGCGTTTTCTGGAACCGCGGGAAAGCGAAACGCGCAAGATGCATGAGCTGGAGGATTACGGTCTGATGCATGTGAAACTGTACGAGGACATCGCGCGGCACGGGCAGATTGCGACCTCGTATGACTATCCGGTCAAGGTTGAGGGGCGCTATGTGATGGACCCCTCGCCCATTCCGAAGTTCGACAACCCCAAACTGGGGGGCAATGCCGCGATCCAGTTGTTCGGGGCAGGGCGGGAACAGCGCATCTATGCGCTGCCACCCTACACGCAGGCGATCAGCCTGGATTTTGATGATCACCCCTTTGTCGCCTCGAAGGCCGACCATGCCTGCGATCTGTGTGCGGCGGGCGACAGTTATCTGGACGAGGTGGTCTTGGATGATCAGGGCAACCGGATGTTTGTCTGTTCGGACACCGATTATTGCGGTGGTCGCAGGGCGGCGGGGCATGTCGGACGGCTGGGCGGGGAGGGCTGAGGATGGATTTGAGTATTTATGTCAAAGTGAAGGTGCAAGAGCCGCTTTTGTCCGTGCAGGGGTTGTCGAAATTCTATGGCAAGCGGATCGGCTGTGATGCGGTGTCGTTTGATCTGTTTCCGGGCGAGGTTCTGGGCATCGTCGGCGAAAGCGGGTCGGGCAAGTCGACGCTGTTGTCTTGTTTGGCCGGGCATCTGGCGCCCGACAGCGGCAAGGTGATCTTTGACACGGCGCAAGGCCCCCGCGACACGGTCGTGATGGGCGAGGCGGAGCGGCGGCGGTTGGGGCGGACGGACTGGGCTTTTGTCCATCAGAACCCGCGCGACGGATTGCGGATGGGCGTGTCTGCCGGGGGGAACGTGGGCGAGCGGTTGATGGCGGTGGGGGCGCGGCATTATGGCGACATTCGCGGGCAGGCGCTGGATTGGTTGGGGCGGGTCGAGATTGCGGCCGACCGGATTGATGACCGTCCGACCGGGTTTTCGGGGGGGATGCAGCAGCGGTTGCAGATCGCGCGCAATCTGGTGACCGGGCCGCGGCTGGTGTTCATGGACGAGCCGACGGGGGGGCTGGATGTGTCGGTTCAGGCGCGGCTGTTGGATTTGCTGCGCGGGCTGGTGCGGCAGATGGGGCTGTCGGCGATCATCGTGACGCATGATCTGGCGGTGGTGCGGTTGCTGGCCGACCGGTTGATGGTGATGAAGGGGGGCCATGTGGTGGAACAGGGTTTGACGGATCAGGTGCTGGACGACCCGCAGCATGCCTATACCCAGCTTCTTGTCGCTTCAGTGTTGCACGTGTGAAATGATCAAAATATCCAATCTTTCCAAAAGCTTCACGTTGCACAACCAAGGTGCGGCCGTCATTCCGGTCATGACCGGCGCCCATCTGTCGGTGGCCCCCGGCGAGTGTCTGGGGCTGGTCGGGGCCTCAGGGTCGGGCAAGTCCACGCTGATGCGGTTGATCTGGGGCAACTATGTCGCCGCCACGGGGTCGATCCTGGTGGGGGGGGTCGATGTGGCCCGCGCCGCGCCGCGTGAGATCATTGCGCTGCGGCGGGGCACGCTGGGCTATGTCAGCCAGTTCCTGCGTGTCGTGCCGCGGGTGCCGACGGTGGATGTGGTGGCCGAGCCGCTGCTGACCCTGGGCGTGGCGCAGTCGGAGGCGCGGGCGCGGGCCGAGCATCTGCTGGCCCAGTTGAACATCCCCGAACGTCTGTGGTCTTTGTCGCCGACCACATTTTCCGGCGGGGAACAGCAGCGCGTGAACATCGCGCGTGGTTTTGTCCATCCCTATCCCGCGATGCTGCTGGACGAGCCCACGGCCAGTCTGGACGCTGTCAACCGTGAGGTCGTTCTGACCCTGATCGAGGCGGCCAAGGCGCGGGGGGCGGCGATCATCGGGATTTTCCACGACGAGGCGGCGCGGGCCCGTCTGTGCGACCGGGTGGTGGATGTGACGCAGTTTTCGCCAGCGGTGCCCGCATGACCGGGCGGGTCTTTGCGGTGGTGGGCCCATCCGGTGTGGGCAAGGACACCCTGTTGCAGGGGGCCGTTGCCGCATCACCCGCGCTGCATTGGGCGCGGCGCACCGTCACACGGCCCGAATCGGTGGGGGGCGAGCCCTTTGAAGGGGTTGACCTGGCTGCGTTCGAGGACCTGCGCCAAGCCGGGATATTTGCGCTGGACTGGTCGGCCCATGGGTTGAGCTATGGCATAAGGGCGACGGAATTCGCCGGGCTGGACCGGGGCATCGACATTCTGTTCAACGGATCGCGGGCGGCGGTTCCCCAGGCGCTGGCCCGGTTTCCCGGCCTGACGGTGCTGCGGATCAGCGCCCCCTCGCGCATTCTGGCCGACCGGCTGGCGGCACGGGGCCGCGAGAGTGCGGCCGACATTCAGGCCCGTCTGGCCCGTGCATCCTATGAGGTGCCCGCAGGTCCGCCCGTCATCGACATCGCCAACGACGCCACACCCGAGATTGGGGTGGCACGGCTGCTGGCCGCCCTTCAGCCCAAGGGATGGCGGGTGAGCAGGTGAAACCGACCATCTGCCGCCTCGGCGAACAGGCACAATTCGGCCACCGTGAAGGGCTTGGGCTGCACGGGCGCGAAATGGGCCAAGGCCAGCGGGTGCAGGGCGGCCGTCTGGCTGCTGGTCAACCGGCCCGAAAGGGTCAGGTGAAACTGAAACTCCTCCATCACATGGGGATAGCCGTAGCGGTCCAGCAGGTCGCGCTGGCGCGGTGTCAGGCGGTCGGGACGGCGGCGGGCGATTTCGGCATCGGTCAAGGGTGCGCGCAGCCCGTCCAGCGTTTCGACGACCTGGGCGGCAAGGTGGCCCAAGGCGGCGGTGTCGCCCTGGGGAACGAGGGCCAGAAACCCATGCAGCGAGATCAGGTGCAGGCCCGGCATCACGACCGGGGTCAGGCGGCGGGCCAGGGCGGTGGTCTGATCCTGAACATCGGCCAGGCTGACGCCCGCGGCCAAACGGAACGGCGGCTTGATCGTGCCGTGAAAGCCATACTTGCGGGGGTCCTCGGTCAAGGGGGCAAGGTCAACTCCCAGATCGGGCTGGGGTTCTGGCTGGCCCCTAACCGGGTCCCAGCCCAGCCAGGCGGCGGCCGCAGCGGCAAAGGGGCCGCGCTCGGGCGCATAGTAGATCGCGAAACGTTTGAAATCCTGCATGACGCTGCCCCTAGCTTGTCTTTGTCACAACCGTGTGACGAATGGCTGGCACGGCAGTCCGAATGCTTTCCAGAATCAAGGCCTAAAACATGTCTGATGTGATCCTTGCCAATGCGACGCTTGTCCTGCCGGATGAGGTGATGCGCGGCACCCTGCAAATCGTGGACGGGTTGATTGTTGCGATTGATCCCGGCACGGGCGTATCCAGGGGCGCTGTGGATTGCGCTGGCGATCTGGTGCTGCCCGGTCTGATCGAGTTGCACACCGACAATCTGGAACGCCATATCGAGCCGCGCCCCAAGGTGCAGTTTCCGGCAGCGGGCGCCATTCTGGCCCATGACGGCGAGTTGGCCGCAACCGGCATCACCACCGTGTTCGATGCGCTGCGGGTGGGGTCGATCGTGTCGAAGGACAAGGCGAAATACAGCGAATATGCCCGGTTTGTGGCCGATGAGATCATCGCGCTGCGCCTGGACGGGGCGCTGCGGATCAACCATCTGTTGCATCTGCGGGCCGAGGTTTGTTCGGAAACGCTGATCGAGGAGTTGGCCAAGTTCGGGCCGGGCGATGGCATCGGCATCGTCAGCCTGATGGACCACACCCCCGGACAGCGCCAGTTCCGCGACCTGGCGCAACTGCGCAACTATGTGCGCGGCAAGCATGGGTTGTCGGAAGAGGAGTTCCTGGCCCATGTCGCCCATCAGCAGGCGCTGTCCCAAAAGGTGGGTGTCGTGCATGAGGCGGCGGCGGTTGCGGCGGCCAAAGGATACGGCGCGGTTCTGGCAAGCCATGACGACACCACCGGCGATCAGGTGGCGGTGTCATCGCGCCACGGCATCCGCTTTGCCGAATTCCCGACCACGGTCGAGGCGGCGCAGGCCTGCCGGGACCATGGCATCCATGTGATGATGGGGGCGCCCAACCTGATAAGAGGCGGGTCGCATTCGGGCAATGTCGCGGCGCATGATCTGGCCGGGCGGGATTTGCTGGACATCCTGTCGTCGGACTATGTGCCCTCGGCCCTGTTGAACGGTGCGCTGATGCTGGGGGATTTTTGGGGGAGTATGGCACGGGGGGTTGCGACCGTGACCGCCGCCCCGGCCGATGCGACGGGCCTGGCCGACCGGGGGCGGCTGGCGCCAGGGTTGCGGGGCGATGTGATCCGGGTTGCCCGCAAGAAAAGCGCCACGGTGCGCGGGGTGTGGGTTGGCGGGGTGCGTGTGGGCTGACCTTGGCGAAATGCCGTTGTGATATTGGCCAAGACCGTTCAGAACGTGGCGCAGGTTCGGGTGGGGCGTGACGCATGATCATCGGTTTCGACATTGGCACCACCTCGGTCAAGGCGGGGGTGATTGGTCTGGATGGCGGGTTGGTGGCGTCCTTTGGCGAGGGCTATCCGACGGCGCGGCCCGCCCAGGGGTGGGTCGAGCAGGACCCGGCGGATTGGACCGACCGGATTGACCGCGCCGTTGCGGGCTTTGCGGGTGCGGGTCTGACGGGGCGCATTGCGGCGATCGGGTTGACCAGTCAGGTGAACACTCATATTTTCCTGGATCACGCGGGACGGCCGTTGATGCCCGCAATCCTGTGGCAGGACGGGCGTGCGGCGGCCGAGGCGGCGGAGCTGGAGGCTTCGGTGAGCCTGGCGCAAAAGCTGGCGTGGTGGGGCGCCCCGATGCCGATTGACGCCAGCCACGTTCTGGCCCGCATGTTGTGGGTCAGCCGGCACCGCCCGGATGTGTGGCAGCGCACGGCCGCCGTCGTGCTGCCCAAGGACTATTGCCTGGCGCATCTGACGGGTGCGTTGCGGACCGACCCCTTGTCCAACATCGGGCTGACGGATGCCAATGGGGTCTATATTCCGGCCGTGCTGGACCTGGTCAAGGGCGCTGCCGAACGCATGGTGGCGCTGGCGGGCGTGACCGAGGTGATGGGACATGTCCGCCACGGGTATCCCTTTGCCGGGGTGCCGGTGGTGACGGCCACGATGGATGGCTGGAGCGCGCTTTATGGGGCTGGCGGGGGCCGCGAGGGGGCCGGCATCTATGTCAGCGGCACGAGCGAGGTTCTGGGGATTGTCGCCCAGACCGTGCACCCGACCGAAGGCGTCGTCGTCTTTCCCGATCATGGCGGCGTGCGGCTTCACGCTGGGCCGACGCAATCGGGCGGGGCGGCGCTGTCGTGGTTTTGCGGGTTGGCCGGACAGACGCCGCAGGCCGTGGAGGCGATGGTGGCAGGCCGCCCGCGCGCGGCCTTGACGCCGCTGTTCCTGCCGCATCTGCAAGGCGAACGCGCGCCGCTTTGGAACCCGACGCTGCGCGCCGTTTTCCTGGGGATGGATCAGAATTGCGCGATGGCTGACCTGGGCCGCGCCGTTTACGAGGGGGTGGCCTTGTCGGCACGGCATGTGTTGGGGGTGCTGGAACGCTCGGCGGGGACGCAGCCGGATGCGCTGGTATGTGGGGGCGGTGGGTTTCGGTCCGACCTTTGGACGCAAATCCGCGCCGATGTGCTGGGCCGCCCGCTGCTGCGCCTGACTGTGAATGAGGTGGCGGTGCTGGGGGCCGCCGCGATTGCGGCCAGGGGGGTCGGGCTGTTCGTCTCGCTGGCTGCGGCGCAACAGGCCCTGGTGCGCGTCGGCCCGGCCGTGATGCCCGATCCGGCGCTGCGGGGGCTTTATGACGATCTGTTTGGCCTTTACACCCGGGCCATTACGGCAAATGCCAGCCTGAACGCCGACCTGATGGGGCTGGCCAAGTCATCCGAAAACCGGCACGCCTAGCCAGATCGCATATTCCCTTCGCGGCGGGCCGGACTAGACTGAAAAGAAGAACGATATGAACAACGATAAACGGGAGGTTCTGACATGAAGCTGACAATTCTGGCAACCGCGGCGGCCATCGCTTGGTCCGGCACAACCCTTTCGGCCGAGACAGTCGCGGTGATCACGCCCTATCTCGCCCAACCCGGCACGCAAGCCTATGTCGAAGGGTTTCAGGCCAAGGCGGCAGAGGCGGGCTGGACCGTCAACGTGATCGACACGGCCGGCGATGTGGCAGCGGTGATCAGCCGGATTGAAGATGCGGTGACGCAAAAGGTCGATGCCATCGTGATCAACGTGGACCCGGCGCAGGTTGCGGCCGGTCTGCAAACCGCCAAGGATGCCGGCATTCCGGTGATCGGGATGGACGCCGGAACCGACCCGTTGCTGGTGACCAATGTGACCTCGAACGGCTATGCCATGGCGACCGAAACCTCGGTCTATCTGGCCAACCGCATTGGTGGCAAAGGTGGCGTTGTCATGTTTGTCTTTGACGCCTTTCCGCCGGTGCAGATTCGCGGCGTGATGGCCGATGCCGTGTTCGCCAACTATCCCGACATCAAGGTGATCGACCGGATCACCCCCGATGTGCAGGACGGCGGCATCGCCGACAGCCGCGCCAAGATGGAGGCCATTCTGGCCGCCAACCCCGAACCCGGCAGCATCGCCGGGGTTTGGGCCGCCTGGGACCAGCCGGCACTTGGCGCGTTGCAAGCCATCGAGGCGGCAGGCCGTCAGGGCGAAGGCATCGTGGTCACCGGAATTGACGCCAACCCCCAGGCCCGCGAGGCCATTGCGGCCGGCGGCAACTTTGAGGCGTCGATGGCCCAGGACTTTGTTGCGATGGGTGCTGCGGCCGCCGATGCAACCCGGCGTGCCATGGCGGGCGAGACGATCAAGGAAAAGGTGATCTATGTGCCGACGGTGCTGATCACCGCTGCAAACGCCGCACCCTGAGGCTGTTTGGGGCGGGGGCCGCGTCGCCCCCGCCCCGACCTTTGGCGGGCCCCTTCTGCCTTGAAACCGGACATCCCTGATGGACAGCCTTTCCCTGATCGGCCTTTCAAAGGCCTATGGCGGCGTGCCTGCCTTGCGGGATGTGACGCTGCATCTGGCCCCTGGGCGGGTTCATGCCCTGATGGGGGAGAACGGCGCGGGGAAAAGCACCCTGATCAAGCTGATTGCCGGTGTCGTGCCGGCGGATGCGATGGTGGTCCGGCGCGGTGCGACTGCCGTGTCGCTGCGCAATGCCGCCGATGCGGCGGCGGCCGGATTTCGGTTTATCCATCAGGAACTGAACATCGTTCCGCAACTGTCGGTGGCCGAAAACATCCTTTTGGGGCACCCCTCTCCGCGGCGCTTTGGCGTTTTGGTGGATTGGGCCAGGATGCACGACCGCGCCAGGGCCGCGCTGGCCTTTCTGGGTGCCGCGCATATCGATGTCACCCGACAGGCGGGCGATCTGGGCACGGGCGACCGTATGCTGATGCGCATTGCTTCGGCCCTGGTCGTCGAGGAGGGGCAGGCCGCACCCTGCCTGTACGTTCTGGACGAGCCCACGGCGGCCCTGACGGCGACCGAGTCGGCCAAGCTGTTTGCGGTGATGTCGCGCCTGACCGCGCAGGGGGCGGCGATCCTGTATGTCTCGCACCGGATGGAAGAGGTGATGGCGGTTTGCGATGATGTCACGGTCTTGCGCGACGGCGCCCATGCGATGGCCGCGCCCATTGCGCAAACCACCCAAACGGCGATCATTCAGACGATGACCGGGCGTCAGCAGACTGCCGAACCGCCAACGGGCCCGGTCGTGCGGGGCGCGGTGGCCTGTGATGCCATAGGCGTTGTGTCGGGCCGCCTGCGGGACATCAGTTTTACCTTGCAGGCGGGCGAAGTGCTGGGCCTGGCCGGGCTGGAGGAGGCGGGGCAGGGCGATCTGCTGCGATTGCTGCTTGGGATGGGCAGGGTCAAGTCCGGGCAGCTGAGAGTTTTGGGGGGCCCCGCGCCCACCAGTCCGGTGCAGGCCTGGGCACGCGGCGTGGCCTATGTTCCGCGTGAACGGCGGTCCGAGGGGCTGATGCTGGGGATGGATGTGCGCTGCAACACCCTGCTGCCGCACCTTGGCAGTTTTGGCATCCTGGCCCGAAAAGGGCCCGAGACGGTGCGCACCCGCGATCTTGCCGACAAGGTGCGCCTGCGCTACCGCGCTCCGGACCAGACGGTTCGCGAACTGAGCGGTGGCAATCAACAAAAAGTGATTTTTGCCCGCGCCATTGCCGGAAACCCGCGCCTCTTGTTGCTGGAAGAGCCGACGCGCGGTGTGGATGTGGGCGCGCGCGCGGAAATCCACGCCCTGATCCGGGGGCTGAGCGCGCAGGGCTGCGCGGTCATTCTGGCTTCGTCGGACTTGCCAGAGCTGCTTGGGCTGTCGCACCGGGTGCTGATCCAGCAAGACGGCCGGCAAGCCGCCCTCATCGACCGCGCGGGGCTGACGGCGGATCAGCTTTTGGCCCGTGTCTATTCCCCCAACCCTGCATGAGAAATCCAGAATGCTGAAGCACCTTCGCCAATCCGGCACCTTGATCGGCCTTCTGGGCATCGTCTTGTTCTTTGCCCTGCAACTGCCCGATACCTTTTTGACGGCGCGCAACCTGTTGAACGTCAGCCAGCAGATTTCGATGCTGGCCGTGACGGCCTTTACCATGACAATCGTGATGGTCATGGGGGATTTCGATCTGAGCGTGGGGTCAACCGCCAGCCTTGCGGGCATCGTCGCCGCCGTCTTGTTCGCGGCGGGCTGGCCGGTTTGGGCGGGCGTGGCGGCGGCGCTTGCGATTGGCGTGGTCGGGGGGCTGTTGAACGGGGCGTTGGTGGCCTATGTGGGGATTTTACCGTTCATCGCCACCTTGGGCACCCTGACCATTTTCAGCGGCACGGCCTTTCTGGTCAGTGATGGCAAGACGATCTTTGGCCGCGATATTCCGCCTGGATTTGCCGGTTTCGCCCGGTCAGGTGTGACCCTGACCGAGGGGGTGACCGTCCCGGCGATGTCGATCGCTGCCGTATTGGTGCTGCTGGTGGTGTATGTTACCTTGGAGCACACAATCTATGGCCGCCGTCTTTATGCCATCGGCGGCAATGTTCATGCGGCAGAACTGGCCGGGCTGAACGTGCGCCGCCTGCGGCTGTCGGCCTTTGCGCTGACGGGGCTGGGGGCGGCCATGGCCGGTTTGATGTATGCCAGCCGCGTGGCCTCGGCCAACCCCACGCAGGGGGCGGGGTTGATGCTGGATGCGATTGCGGCGGTCTTTTTGGGCATGACAATGGGGCGGCAGGGCGAGCCGCATGTGATGGCCACGCTGGTGGGCGTTTTGATATTGGGCATCCTGGACAACGGGCTGACGCAGATGAACGTTGACAGTTATGTGCGCGAAATCCTGATCGGCGGTATTGTGGTGGCGGCCGTCGCCATGTCGTCTTACGGCCGCGCCAGAGGGTAGGGCGGCACTCAGGACAGTGCGGGGTCGGGCGTCTGCGGACGGCTGGCCTGAGCCACCTCGCGCTGCAATTCAGCCTCTTCATGGGCGCGCGCCTTGCTGAGGGGGGCAAAGAGCAAATAGGTGGCCGGGGTCAGGAACAAGGTGGCAATCGCCGCAAACCCCAGCGCACCGACCACGACCCAACCCAGCGCGATGCGGGCCTCGGCGCCCGGACCTGCGGCAAAGACCAGGGGCAGGGCGCCAAGGATGGTGGACAGTTTCGTCATCATGATGGGACGCAGGCGGACGATGCTGGCCTGCTCGATCGCCGCCCGTACCGACAGGCCCTGATCGCGCAACTGGTTGGCAAATTCGACCACCAGAATGCCGTTCTTGGCCATGATGCCAACCAGCAATACAAGGCCGATCTGGGAATAGACGTTCAGTGACCCCCCTGTCAGCGCAAGCGCGAAAACCCCGCAGGCCAGACCAAAGGGCACCGTCACCATGATGATACCGGCACTGACAAAGCTTTCGAACTGGGCGGCAAGGACCAGCAGGATGACAAGGGCGGCAAATCCAAAGGTGATGGCCAGTCCGTTGGAGTTTTCGCCAATCGTCGCCGCCTCGGACAACGGGATGATGGTGACGCCAGAGGGCAGTTGCGGCATCAGCACCGAGCGGGCCGCGGCGTAAGCCTCGCCAATCGGGAAGCCGTCGGTCAGCCCCGCCGTCATCGTGATGGCCCTTTGCTGGCCCTCGCGGTTCAGCGAGGGTGACGAGGCCCCTTCCGACAGCGTGACCAGCGAGGCCATGGGCACAAACCGCCCGTCCCCCGCCCGCACAAAGATGTTTTGCAGGTCGGTGGGGTCGTTGATCGGCTGGCTGGTCGATTGCAGATAGACCGGATAGGTCACATCGTTCAGATCGACATTCCCCAGGGGCTTACCGTCCAGCATCGCCTGCAAGGTGGTGCCAAGGCCCGTGACATCGACGCCCAACTGATCGGCCCTTGTGCGGTCAATCTGCACCGTCACCTGGGCCTGCGTCGTGTCATAGCTGGACCGCACCTGACCAAAGCGCGGATCGGTCGACAGGGCGGCCACCGTGATGTCGGACGCCTCGGCCAGGGTGTCATAACTGGTGCCGACCAGTGCAAACTGAAGGCCATTGCCGCCGCCGCGAATGCCAAGGCTGTTGGGTTGCACGGCAAACGCCCGCACGCCGGGCACCTGGGCAATGGCCTTGGAAATGTCCGCCGCAATCTCTTGCTGGGTGCGGCTGCGCTGATCTTGTGGCACCAGCGAAACGGTGATGAACCCGCGATTCGTGGACCCTCCAAACCCGGTGATGGAAAAGACATTGGCCACCTCGCCCGAGTCTCTCAGCGGGGTCAGCAGGGCTTCGATCTTGCCGATCTGGGCGTTGGTGTAGTCCAGGCTGACATTCTGTGGCGCCTGCACGATGACGCCAACCTGGCTGCGATCCTCGGGCGGGGTCAGTTCTTCCTTCAAGGTCGGCAGGATCAGCCAGGCCACGCCTGCAAAGATTCCTGCCGCAACCATGATCACGATGGGCACCTGCAAGGCCACATGCAGCATCCGGCCATAAAGACGCATCAGCGCCTGACCCAACCGCACGGCCAGGCCGCGATCCGGGCGCACTTCGCGCCGCAGGGCACGTGCGGCCATCATGGGCGCAAGGGACAGGGCAACGACCGTGGACACCATGACGGCAATCGCCAGCGTGACGCCAAATTCGCGGAACAGCCCACCGACCTGACCGGGCAAAAAGGATATCGGGACAAACACGGCAGCCAGCGTGACCGAGGTCGCCAGAACCGCGAAATACACCTCTTGCGTGCCCGCCACAGCGGCGGCACGCGCCCCCATGCCCGACCGGCGCAGGCGCACGATGTTTTCCAGAACCACAATGGCATCATCCACCACCAGTCCCGTGGCCAGCACAAGAGCCAGCAAAGTCAGGATGTTGATGGAAAACCCAAGGGCATAAAGCCCGACCAGCGCCCCCGACAGGGCAATCGGCATCGAAACCGCGGGGATCAGCGTGGCGCGCCAGTCGCGCAGAAAGACAAAGATGATCGCCGTCACCACGGCGACCGAAATCACCATCGCCAAGACCACTTCGGACACCGCGCCCTGAATGAACACCGCATCGTCGGAACTGACCGCGATGCTGACGCCCGCGGGCAGGCTTGGCCGAATTTCGTCCAGCACGCGGTGGATGTTGCGCGAAATGTCGATGGTGTTCGATTGCGCCTGACCTATGATACCCAGGCCCACCCCGGGCCTGCCCTGGGCGCGGATCTTGGTTCCGCCCGGATTGGGGGCGACAAACACAGTGGCGACGTCCGAGAGCAGAACGCCCGGCCCGACCGTCAGTTGCATCACCTGTTCCAGGGTCACGACCCGGGCTGTGGCGCGCACGATGATGTTTTGATTGGTTGCGTTCAAGGTGCCGGCGGGGCTGTCATAGGACACATTGGCCAGTGCCCCCGTCACATCCCCCAAGGTCAGACCCCGTGCTGCAATGGCGGCGGGGTTGATGTCGACCGTCAGGATTTGCGCCGCATCGCCATACATCTGGATGTCGGCCACCCCTTCCACCGAGCGCAGCCTGTCGATCACCGTCGCATTTATCAGGTCGGTCAGCGGCCCGATCGCCATCGTGTCGGAGGTGACGGCCAGTTGCATGATGGCCTGGGCATTGCTGTCAGCCTTGACGACCACAGGGTCCTGGGCATCGGCGGGCAGGGCCGAGCGCAGCCGGGATACGGCGTCCCGCACATCCGACGCCGCCACGTTCAAGTCGGTCGAGGCCGAGAATTCGACCGTCGTGCGGCTGGATCCGTAGCGCGACGAGGAGGACACGTCGGTCACGCCGGAGACGCGGGCCACTGCCCCCTCGACCTGGGCCGTGATGGCGGTGTCGACCGTTTCCGCCGAGGCACCGGGGAAACTGGTGGAAACGGTCAGGACGGGGCGGCTGACGTTGGGCAGTTGCTGAACCTGCAAACCCAGCAGCGCAGCGATGCCTGCGACAAAGATGATCGCGTTGATGACAAAGGACAGCACCGGACGGCGGACGAACAGCGCCGCCAGGGCCGCACCCTGACGGGAGGGAAGCCTGTCCGCCATCTCAGTTCCCGGCCTTTGCGGCATCGGCGGCCTTGTCTGCGGGCTGTTCTTCGGGGGGCGCGCCGAAAATCTGCACCTCGGCGCCGGGTTTCAGACCGTCCAGCCCTTCGGTCACGACGGCGTCGCCCGTGCGGATGTCCCCGGCCACCAGCACGGTTTCCGTGTTGCGCTGCACCACTTGCACCGGGACCTTGTCAGCCTTGCCTTCGGTCACGCGCCAGACATAGGCCCCGCCCGACCCCCATTGCACGCATAGAGGATTGACGGTCACAAAGCTTTGGCCGGAAAACTGCATCGACACGGTGAACGACATGCCCGGTCGCAGGCTGTCATCGGGGTTGGGCACTTTGGCCTGCACCTGAAAGGTTCCGCTGGCCGGGTCGATCTGGTTGTCAATCGAGGTGATCGTGGCCGCCAAAGTCAATTCCGGGCGCGACACCGGCACCAGGACCGCAGCATCACCCGGCCCGATCTGCCCGGCAAATCGTTCAGGTAGCCAGAAATTCACGACCAGGGCCGAGGAATCCTCGATCGAGACGATCTGGGTCTGCGGCGTCACCGCATTGCCGACCGAGACCTTGATGATGCCCAGCACCCCGTCAATCGGGGCCGAAATCACACGGTCGGCCAGATCCTGATCCGCCTCGCGCACCGCAAGGTCGGCAACTTGGGCGGCCAGTTCCACGGCCTGTGTCTGATTGGCCGGCGCTGCATTGCTTTGCACCAGCGCCCGGTTGCGATCCAGCGTGCGGCGGGCGTCATCCGCGGCAAGCGTGGCCTTTTCCCGGTTCAGTTGTTGGGTTTCGGAATCGAGCCGGGCAATGACCTGCCCCGCCGTGACCTGCGCGCCGGAGGCGACGGCAATCTCGGTCAGGGTTCCGTTGGCTTTTGGCAGAACGACCACCGATTGCAGCGCAGATCCGGTTCCCAGGGCCGTCACCCTGTCGTTGATGACCGCACTGCCGGCGGGTTGCAGCACAACGGTGGCTTTTCTTGCCTGGTCACGCCCGCCCGGCCGCGCGCCTTGGGTGGCAGGGCCGGGCGGTGCACCCTCCGCAGTAGCCTCGGACGCTGTCAGGCCCAACACCTGCATCGGCACGGCAAAACCATGGCTCGCCAGAAAGGCGGCAGCAACCGGCGACACCAGGGCGGCCGTAAACAAGGCGACCATCGCCACGCACAGTGACAAAAGCAGTTGCTTCCAAAACGCCACGCCGTCAGCCTCCCACGCTATCGGCCCGAGCGGCCATTTGTCTTGCCAGACAATTGTTTGCATGCGCTGCCTGAAGGTCAACCGGCTTAAGCCCGCCGCGCCACAATTCTTCGTGCGGACCCGGCGCTGCGGGCGGAGACGAAAGACGCGGTGCATTCGCGACAGGCCCGAGATCAAGGCGCGGGGTCAGCAGTTGCTGTCATTTACTGCGGAGTCGGGCATGATCGTCTGGCAAAAGACGGCCCCCTCGGTCTGGGCATCGTCAAGGTCGGCGCCGGACAGATCGGCACCGCGCAGCGAACTCCAGCGCAGGTCGGCGCCGGTCAGGTTGACATCCGTCAACCGCGCGCCCTCCAGATTGGCGCCATAGAGGTTGGCGCCGCGCAAGTCCGAACCCGAAAGATCCGCCCCGACGAGGTTTGCAGACCCCCCCAGTTCGGCCTCATAGACATTGGCCCATCGCAGATCGGCCCCGCTCAGGTCGCAGGCCTGGCAGACCTGCGTTTCCTTCAGCGCCGAGATGTCGCTTTCGCTCCAGCCCAGGGCGCTGAAGGGGATTGCCGTATAAAACGCGGCAAGCAGGAAGCGATTCATGGTGCGGTCTCCTTTCGGGGGCAGCAGATCGGGGTCATGTCGGGGCTATTGTGGCCTGTTCGGAATAAATTTCGCCAGTGGTGTCCACCCATTCGAACCGGAGCGCCGTAGCGCCGTCAACCCGCACAAAAAAGGCGATATAGGGATTTGCGGCTATGGCGGGCTCGAGCTTGGCGGAGAAAACCAGAACCTCGTTCGCATAGCAGCGGAACCATTCGGCGATCCGGACCGGAACGATCAGGCCCTGCGCGTTGTGCCGCAGCCCGTTTTCCATCGGATGGCTGATGATCGTGCGGATTTCGGCGGCCTCGCCCAGGGCGACGCTTTGCGGAACGGCGACGCGCAGTCTGGGGGCCCAACCGGGCGGAAACTGGTCGCTGGCCACCGCCTCTTCACAGGCGCCAAAGGTTACGTCGACCTTGCGGACACCCTTGAAAACCTCACCCGAGGCCATTTTCACCACCACGGTCACGTCCTGATAGGAATTGAGCCGCACCCGCGTGGAAAAGGTCGCCTGGGCGCAGAGCGGAGTGAACAGCGCCCGCACGATACGGGGGCGCGGATTGCGGGCGGCATAGACGCTGACCGATTCAGGATAATCGAGGCCCTGCATGGTGCAAGGCACGCTGATTGTCATGGGCACCGATTTTCCGGAATCCGAATAATCCGGCATGTCGATCCCGACCTCGCCCAGCGGGACATCAAGCAGGCCGTAGTCCGCGAGAATGGCCAAAGCCACATCTGCCTCTGCCGCAAGCGCGGGCCGGCCCATCACCAGACCCAGCGCCACGCCGGCAAGAACCTTGCGGCGGGTGAGCGCGGAAAGTGGGGTGGTCGGGGGGGGGCTGCTGTGCATCGCCAGGGGGGGCCTCATGGGTCAGGGACATGCGCGACCCTGGGAAGGGCCCTTGTGAATGAATATAGCACCGACTTCATTGGAAAAAGGGATACGGGATATCCGTATTTGCGATACGTTTCTGTGCCAACCTGCACGCAACAAGGGGAATACTTTGGTGTTGCAACGCAAGATTGGAAAAAAGGCCGCCCTTATCCTGTTTGTCGCGCTTGGCCCGGCGGCGGCAGGGGCCGAGGGGGAACAGATCAGCTATCTGTCCTGTCAGGTTTGCCATGGGGCGGCTGGAACCGGCAGTTCCATCCCCACACTTCAGGGTCGGCCTTATGACGAGCTTTTGACGTTGCTGACGTCCTTTGCGACTGGAACCGCGCAAACCACGATCATGCACAGGTTCATGGTTGGCACGACCGACGCGGACCGCGAGGGCCTTGCGCGGTATATCTCGCAAGGGGAGGGGGACCAGCCATGACACCAATGACCCGGCGGCAAACGCTGGCCCTGTCCACAACGGTGATGTCCGGGTTCCTGATGGGGGCGCCCGCGCTGGCGCAGGGCCGCGCCCGCGTTGTGATTGTGGGGGGCGGGTTCGGCGGCGCGGCGGCTGCGCGCAGGCTGCGCCGGGTCGATCCGGACGTTGACGTGACGCTGGTCACAGAGGCGGCCGAGTTCACCACCTGCCCGTTTTCCAATCTGGTCATTGCGGGCGAAAGGACGATCGAGAGCATCACCTTCGGCTATGGCGCGCTTGCCGACGAGGGCATCCGCATCGTCGTGGGTCGTGCCACGGCCATTGATCCCGCCGCCCGTTTGGTCCGGATGGAGGACGGTGCGGCGCTTGCCTTTGACAGGCTGGTGCTGTCGCCCGGAATCGAGATGAAATACGACCGCGTTCCCGGCTATTCCAAGGCGCTGGAAGAGGTGATGCCCCATGCCTGGAAGGCCGGCGCGCAGACCATTTTGCTGCGCGACCAACTGGCGGCGCTGCCGCAGGGGGGCACGGTGCTGATTGCCGTTCCGAACAATCCGTATCGCTGCCCGCCCGGCCCTTATGAACGCGCCAGCTTGATGGCCCATGCGCTGTCGAGGACCAATCCGACCGCCAAGATCATCATCCTGGACGCCAAGGACAGTTTTTCCAAGCAGTCGCTGTTCGTTCAGGGATGGGAGGCGCTGTATCCCGGCATGATCAGCTATGTGCCCTTTGCCGACAACGGCGGGATTTTGGAGGTGGACGGCGGCGAGATGACCATCACGACCGCCTTTGAAACCTTCAAGGGGGATGTGGTCAACTTTATCCCGCCCCAGAGTGCGCCGCAATTCGTGCAGGATGCGGGCCTGACCGGGGAGGGCGAATGGTGCACGGTCGATCAGGCGACCTTTGAATCGGCCGACGTGCCGGGGGTCCATGTGCTGGGCGACGCCGCAATTGTGGGTGACATGCCCAAAAGCGGCTTTTCGGCCGCCGTTCAGGGCGGGGTCTGCGCCCATGTTCTGGCCGCCCTGCTGCGCGACCGCGTGCCCGAACGGGGGGTTTTGCTGAACACCTGCTACAGCCTGGTGTCGCCGGGTTATGGGATTTCGGTGGCCGGGGTTTACCGTGTGGCAGAGGATGGGCATTTGAAATCCGTGGAAGGGAGCGGTGGCACGAGCCCGGTCGAGGCCACGCCGGAATTTCGCGCGGCGGAGGCGGATCATGCCCGCAGCTGGTATGCCACCCTGACAACTGCCCTGTTTGGTTGACCCGTGTTGGACAGGACGTTCCGCAAAAACCTTTTGTTGTGGACATCGGCCGTTTGTGCGGCCAGTGCCGCGTTTGCCGATACCGGCCCGTTGACCGAGGTGCCGGGTGATCCTGCACGGGGTCTGGCAATCCTGCGCGATGGGTCCTTGCCCAGTTGCCTGATCTGTCACCAGATTTCGTCGCTGCCTGATCGCGATCAGGGACAGCTTGGCCCGACACTGGACGGTGTCGCGGGTCGGTTTACGGCAGATGAGCTGCGGTTGCGGATCATCGACGCCCGAAAGATTTCACCCGAAACGATCATGCCGGCCTATTATGCGACCGACGGGCTGTTCCGGGTGGGCCGCAACTGGGCGGGCAAGACGATCTATGACCCGCAGCAGGTCGAGGATGTGACGGCCTATCTGATGACGCTGGCCGATTAGGATGATGAAACCGCTGCTCATCCTGGTTGGATTTCTGTCTGGGGCAGTGGCCGCCTGGGCCGGGCCGCCCGATGGCCCGCCTGTGTCGGGTTATCAGATGATGACGCCCGAGACGCAGCAGCTTCAGGATGACGACTTTCTGAATCCGGCGATGTTCCTTGTGGACAGGGGCATCACGCTGTGGGGGCGGGAATGGACGCAAGGCGGGGCGACGTGCCAGTCCTGCCACAGCGACATCGCCAGCGACATGGCCGGGGTCGCGGCGCGTTATCCGCGCATTGACCCTGTTTCGGGGCAGATGGTCAGCCTTGAGGGGAAAATCATCAGCGAAATCGCGGGCCGGCTGGGCGCCCCGGCCCCGGACTACGAGTCTGAAGACCTGCTTGCGCTGACCGCCCTGATCGGGTTTCAGTCGCGTGGGATGCCAATGAACGTCGCCGTCACGCCCGACAGCGGGCCCTGGATCGCGAAGGGCAAAGAGATATTCGAAACGCGCCGGGGGCAGTTGAACCTGTCATGCGCCAATTGCCATCAGGACCATTGGGGCGAAAAGCTGCGGGGGGATACCCTGAGTCAGGGCCATATCAACGCCTTTCCGGTTTACCGACTGACCTGGAGCGATTTCGGGTCGCGGCAAAGGATGTTCACCTGGTGCATGGAATCCATCCGGTCTGAGCCCTATGCCTATGGTTCGGAGGAGTTTCTGGCCATGGAAACCTATCTGGCCGTGCGCGGGGCGGGCCTGCCAATCGAAACGCCGGGGGTTCGGCGCTAGGCCGAGGTCAAGGGATGATCAAAACAAGATGAAGGTGACGGAATGAAGACGTGGAAGATCGCAACGGGGGTGTCCGTCGTGGCGCTTGTCGTCGCTGGGGGGATCGTGGCCAACGTTTTTCCCGCGCAGATCGCGGCCATCGACCAGATTGATCCTGCACTGCTGGCAGAGGATCTGGTCACGCAAGGCGAAAACCTTGCCATGCTGGGGGATTGTGCCGCCTGTCACACGCAAAAGGGGCAGGGCGAGCTGTCGGGCGGGGTCGCGCTGCCGACACCCTTTGGCACCATTTATTCCACGAACATCACCCCGGACAAGGATACCGGCATCGGCACCTGGTCCTTCGCGGCCTTCGACCGCGCCATGCGCGACGGGATCGACCGCCGGGGCGCCCATCTGTATCCGGCCTTCCCCTATGATCATTTCGCGGCGATCACCGACGCCGACATGCGCGCCCTTTATGCCTATGTCATGACCCGCGATGCGGTGGCGGCGCCTGCGGTTCCAAATTTGCTGTCGTTTCCCTTCAACTTTCGGCCGCTGCTGGCTGGGTGGAAGCTGTTGTTTCACCACAAGACACCCTTTGCGCCCGACCCGGCGATGGATGAGGAACAAAATCGCGGCAAGTATCTGGCGGAAACCATCGGCCACTGCACGGCGTGTCACAGCCCGCGCAATGCGCTGGGGGCGGTCCGGCAGAACGCGTTCATGCAAGGCGCCGAGGTCGAGGGATGGCTGGCGCCGCCGTTGGGTGCATCCTCTATCGCACCCGTCGGATGGACCCTGGACGACTATGCCGATTACCTGTTTGACGGCTGGAGCGAGACGCACAGCATTGCCGCCGGACCGATGACCAATGTGGTGGATCACCTGTATGCGGCGGACGAGGACGACGTCTTTGCCATCGCCGCCTGGTTGGCCAAAATCACGCCGGCGCAGGACGAGGGCGAGCGGGCGGCCCGGATCACCGAGATCGACGCGCTGAATCTGTCGGAAGCCTTTGATTTCTCACTGGCCGGGATGGATGTTCCACAACAGGTGCGAGAGGGAGCGCAGGTGTTCAAGACCAGCTGCGTCAAGTGCCACAAGGAGCGGATTGCCGACACATTGCCCGTGTCGCTGGGTCTGACCTATGCGGTGAATGCGCCTGCGCCCACGAACCTGTTTCACGTGGTCCTTGGGGGGATCGAACCGCCGCAGGGGTCCAGCGCGCGCCGGATGCAGCCGATCACCCTGTCGGCCGAAGACCTGGGCCGCGTCGCGGCCTTTGTGCGGTGGCAGTTTACCGATCTGCCGGACTGGCCCGACCTGCAAGAGGCCGCCGAGCAGGCGTTGTCTGACCGGACGGCACATTGAAAAAAGGGGCCCCGTGGGGCCCCTTTTGTGTCTGGGTCAGACCGGAGGATGTGCCCCCGGCCCGGTTCAGAGTTCCGCCTTGGACAGCGGTGTGGTCCGCACGCGGGTGCCCGTCGCGTAAAACAGGGCATTGGCCACGGCGGGCGGGGTCGGCGGGCCGGTAGGCTCGCCCAGACCACCCCACCACTGATCCTCGGACATCTCCAGATTGACCTCGATTTCAGGCGGAGTGTCGGGCATCCGCATCATCGGGTAACTGTCGAAGTTCGTGTTGACGATCCGGCCGTCGCGCACCTGCAAACCGCCGAACATCGCGTGGCTGAGTTCCCAGATCGCCGAGCTTTCGGCCTGTTCACGGGCGTTCAACGGGTTGATCACATAGCCGCTGTTGATAAAGTATTGCAGCTTGTCCACGAAGATCTGGCCACGCCGGCTGACCGAAACCGTCGCCACACAGCCCGCGATGGTGCCGTGCGACTCGACCACGGCACAGCCCATGCCTTCGCCGTCGCCCATGTCGGTGGTCCAGCCGGACTTTGCCTTCATGGCCTGAAGCACGCGTTGCCAGGGTTCCATCCCCTCGGTCAGCTTGATCCGCCATTCCAGCGGATCCCATCCCCCCGCCTGCGCCAGCTCGTCGACCATCTGCTCGACGATGAAGCCGTTCGAATTGGCGCCCGGTGCGCGGTGATACCCGATCGGAACGTGGTTTTGCACAAGGCTGTTTTCGTGCCGCCGGTTCGGGATCAGATACGGCAGGTTCGCCACACCGCGCTGCGCGAAGGCAGGCATCTTCTCTTCGCCGACAAAGTGCGTGAGGAGCGCCACCGGCAGTCCATCCTCGCCCAAGGCCGCCTTGTAGGTACCCCAGACCGGCGGGCGCTGGGAATCCTGTGCAATGTCCTCCTCGCGGCTGCGGATCACCTTGACCGGCTTGCCAACGGCCGCCGAGATGGCCGCGGCCTGCCGGTGCACGTCCATGTTGTAACCGCCACCAAATCCGCCGCCCAGTTGCGTCTGGTGCAGGAAGACGGCCTTGGTGTCGCGGCCCAGCTGGTCGGCCACCTCGTTCAGCGACCGCCCGATGTCTTGGGTAAAGGTCCAGACATCGACCCGGTCCGCCTTGACATCGGCCACGGCACAGGGCGGCATCATGGTTGCGTGGGCCTCGAACGGACGCGAATAGACCTCGCCCGTGACCAGTTTGGTCGAGGCCGCCAGCAGGTCGGGAACCGCGTCATGGTTCACGCCCTTGTCCATGCCCTTGCCGATGTTGCCATCCTCGTCCTTGACCAGCGTGCCCGGCGCGGCCAGCAGGCTCAGCGCCTCGGCGGTCTGGCTTTCAAAGCTGATCGTGGCGCCGCGGCCGAAATCCCAGACGATGGGCATGACGGCGAGGGCATTCTTGGCCTGGAACCAGCTTTCGGCAACGATGGCCACGGCGCTGCGCAGGTCGGTGAAGGCGGGTACGTCCTTGACCTGTTTCAGTTCCACGGCGGCGATGACGCCGGGCATCCCCTTGACCGCTTCGAAATCGAAGCTGACCAGCTTGCCTTCCGGGACGGGGCAGGCCTGCACCGCTGCATAGACCATGCCTTCGACCGTCACGTCGATTGGATAGACGGCCGAGCCGTTGGTCTTGCTGGCGACATCGACCCGCTTGACGTCGGTGCCCAGCAGCCACCAGTCGCCATAGGCCTTGATCGTTGGCTCTTTCTCCAGCGTCACGGCCACGGCATCGGCGGCGAATTCGCCGTAGGTGCCTTGCAGCATGCCCTGTTCTTCGTGCTCGGTGCTGAGGTAGCCCTGCTTGGCGACCACCTTGTCCAGCGGGACACCCCAGCGATTGGAGGCGGCAACCCGCAGCCTTTCGCGGGCGGATGCCCCGGCCTGCATCATGTAGGGATGCCGCCGCGACACGGTGGTCGAGCCACCTGTCGAGGTCGTTGTGTAAAGCTCGGCGTTGTTGACATGCCGGTTTGCGTCCGCACGCACGCTGCGCACGTTTTCCCATGGCACATCAAGTTCTTCGGCGACCATCATCGGAATCGACGTCCAGGCGCCTTGACCCATCTCGGTTTGGGGCGTGACGATGCTGACGATGTTGTCGGGGTCAATCGTGAGCCAGGCGTTGATTTCGCCCGCCTCGCCCATGGCCGCCTGCAAGGGAGTGGGAAGGGTGAACCCCACCATCAAGCCGCCGGCGGCAGAAACCGTGACCTTCAGGAAGTTGCGTCTTGAAAAGCTTGGCGTATTCATCGGATCCTCCTCAGGTCTTGCTCATCTCGGCCGCGCGATGAATCGCTGCGCGGATCCGCGTGTAAGTGCCGCACCGACAGATGTTTCCGGCCATGGCCTTGTCGATCTCGTTGTCTGTCGGGTCCGGGCTCTGTTCCAGCAGGGCGACCGCCGACATGATCTGTCCGGATTGACAATAGCCGCACTGCGGCACGGTCAGCTCCTGCCAGGCCTTTTGGACAGGGTGATCGTTGTCGGCAGACAGACCTTCGATCGTGCGAATGGCCTTGCCTGCAGCGGTTGCCAGCGGCGTATTGCAGGACCGCACGGCGTTTCCGTCGATGATGACCGTGCAGGCGCCGCATTGGGCGATCCCGCATCCGAATTTGGTTCCTGACAGCCCGGCCTTCTCGCGGATCGCCCACAGAAGCGGCATCTGCGGGTCAGCGTCAATCGTGTGATCCTGACCGTTGATGTTCAAAGTGATAGCCATCCATCTCCCTCCGATGCGGCCGGTGATCCGGCCTCGTGACCTGCTACATGGGACATTCCTCCTCCACGCAGCCCTCGACTGTCTTGCCGGGCGAATTGGGCCCGAAAGATCGAGGAGCGCGAGCATCCCAAGGCAAGCCTAACCCAGTTGCCCTGCAATCCAACAGAAAAGGACAGGCGCAAGGATTATATGGATCATCGGAAAATCGAATACATCAACGGGAGCCGCCGATATGGCCCGGCGGCCTCAATCCTGCGGGAAACCGGTGTAGGTGCAATAAAGGCCGGTATCCTTGTCATCATGATAGAGGGTTCCGACCGTCCGATCGAAGCGGTACTGCCCGAAGGTGCCCTCCAGAATGATCGCCTGCTCTGTCACGGTGACAACGGCATCACCGATCCCGTCGACGACCTGCGTGCCGAGGGCGAGGTCGATCTTGTAGACGTTCACGTCAAGCATCCCCGTGCAATTTGCGGTGACGGTCTGGGACCAGGCCGCCCCGGTGATCAGGGTGGCGGTCAGAAAGGCCGTCATCGAAAGGGTGATTTTGTGCCGTGGTTGCATCCTGTCCTCCTGAACCTAGCTGCGATACGCGAGGGCGGCGTTCTCGGGCTTCAGAACCACGAAGCCGGGCGAGCGAACGATCTCGGCGTTGACGATATCATGCACCTGACTGGTGAATTCGACAAAGGGACGGATGCTTTGCAAATGTTTTGGATAGGCAAGGCAGACCCGCCGGGCAATCTCGCCGATGTCGTAATACCGCAGGCGGCTGCGCACGCTTTCGGACAGGTTCGGAATCAGCGTCATCGGCGTGTGACAGGTGGCGTGGCCAGAGGCGGCAATCTGAACGGCCGATTGATGGGTGGCCGACGAAAAGAACGGTTGGGCGAAGGGCAGCTTGTCGCGATACCAATCCGCGCTTTTGGCATACCAGGGGGGCACCTGGCCCAAGGTGACGAACCGGTCCAGACTGGGGTGCCCGCCCACGTTCTTGCGGCTTTGCACGGTGGCGATCACGTCTTCGACCGGAATGCTGGCAGGCACGGCCCAGACGATCCTGTCATCATAAAGGTGCACGATCTGAAGCGACGACTTTTGTTCTTCCAGACTGCTGAGACTGGCAATGCCCAGATTGATCCGATGGGCCGCCAAGGCGTCTGCCACATGGCGCGAATCCAGATAGCTGTGGATGTTCAGCGCCTTGATTTGGGGAATATGCACGGCTGCGCCGCTGATGAGTTCATCGAACCGGCCCTGCAAACTGGGCGTGGTCCCGAATTTCACGATGATGCCCTGTTCGACAAACAGATCGAAATGGGTCGTCAGGGCCGAGTCGAGCTTGCTCAGGATCTCGGCTGTTCGGGCCAGCCAGAACTCGCCCGCCGGGGTCAACTCGATGGCCGTCTTCTTGCCGCGAACGATCAACTGGGTCTGCAACTGTTTTTCCAGATTGGCCAATTGCTGTGACAGGGTCGGCTGCGACAATTCGGTCAGCGAAACCGCCTTGGTAAAGGACCCCGCGACGACGATCGCCCGAAAGATCTCGAGCTGTTTCAGGTTCACGTTGCTCAGGCCGCGTGACATCGCCTCAACTCCTCTGGCCTTGGGGCCTGCTGGCCGGCCGATCGGTACACCGGACGGATTTACACACCTCAGACGCCTCTCCCGGACCCCAAGCAACCCGAGTCGCGCTTGGTGCCAGCCGGGCTGTCTGGACCCGTCGTCGTGTCGCGCTCAGGTCGATCAGGGTCTTTGCGGGCCAGACGGGGCCGCTGGATCATTCCTTTTCTTGATACATATCATCGGTTTTTCAAAGCGCCCAGGCAACACCCTTTTCCGGCAGGCTGGCCCGTCGCGCGGCAAAGGTCCGAGTCCCTTTGCGCATGGGATAGCGCAAGTATTTGATTGAAATGGGCATTACAGGTTCGCCTTTGGTTTTCCGCAAGCCGTGCCGCCCTGGCCGCGCAACACCGGCTGCGTCCCTAGCGGCGAAAGCCTGCCTTGTTTTGCCGCGGGGCGGCGGGCGGGGCGCAAGGGCGCCTGGGCCGAGATGTGCTGCGGCTTGTCGTCCTTGTCAGTCGCAATCTACAAAGGTGCAGGCCCTGCGCGGTGCGGCGCGTGGCAAGATCGGAAAAGAGCGGGCAGGTGGAACGCTGGAGGAAGGCTGTGGGGATTTGTCTGGCGGCGGCTTGGCCGACGCTGGCAGCCGCATGGCAGACCGAGGATCTGAACCGCTTTCTGGGGTCGATGACCTGCGAAACCTGTGATCTGCAAGAGGTGAACTTTATTCAGGCCGACCTGCGCGCCGCCATGTTGCGGGGCAGCGATCTGACGGGGGCGCGCCTGTATTTCAGCGTCCTGATTGGTGCCGATCTGAGCGGGGCCACCCTGACGCGCGCCGATATGCGGGGTGCCAACATGTTTCATGCTGATCTGACGGGCGCGCGTCTTGTGGGTGCTGATCTTGGGGGGGCCAATCTGGTGGGGGCGCAGTTGATTGATGCTGATCTGACCGAGGCGAATCTGGCTGGGGCCAATCTGTTCGGGGCGGACCTGTCGGGGGCGACGCTGACTGGTGCCAATCTGGGCAGCGCCTCGGTGGCCCGCGCCACGTTGCGCGGCGCGGATCTTCAGGGCGCACGGACCGAGGGGGTTCACTGGTGCAACACCATCATGCCGGACGGCACGCTGAACGATTCCGGATGTATCCTGAAATGAGCGTTACCGGACAATTCGCCAGGGCAGTTGACCTGATGTCCGGGTGGTTTGGCGGGTTTTGGCGGGTGGCGACCCTGGCGCTTGCCCTTGGGATCACGCCTGCATGGTCGCAGACCAACCCCGAGGAGGAAGGTGCCACGTCAGAGCAGACAACCCCCGCGGCACCGCTGCAAACCGAGATCAATCCCGAGGACGAAAGTTCCGGCCGCAATCCGGTCGTTGCAACCCGGACGCCCCGACCGACGCAAGCCACGGCGCCGCTCGTCACGACGATGAACACCTTTGACCCCACGATTGCGCCCGTGCCGCTGCTGGACCGGCTGACGCCCGAGGTGATGGGGCGGGTCTTCGACGGTGTGGACCGGGTCGAAATGGTTAAGGATGATGGCCCGGTCGCCGCCGCCGCATTTCAGGGCGACCAGATGGTCGGCTATATCTTTTCCACCTTCGACGTTCTGCGGGCGCCCGGCTATTCCACCACCCCGTTCGACGTGATCGTCGGTGTCGGCCTGGATGGCCGGATCATGGGCGCGGCGCTGTTGTTTCACCGCGAGCCTTATCTGCTGAACGACCGCGCCCGGACCGGCCGAATGGTCGAATACCTGATGCGGATGGAGGGTATGGAAGGCCGTCTGGGGGCACAGGGCACGACAGAGCCATCCTTTGTGGCCGGGGCCACCATTTCGGCGCGGGCGATGCGCAACGCCGTTCTGGAAGGGGCGCGGATGGTTCTGCGGTATCGCAACGAGGATATCGTCGTGACCGAGCCCACCATCGACACCTTCAACTTCAAACCGATGTCGATTGCGGAGCTGGCAGCGTCTGGTGCGGTCGTTCTGGCGCATGTCAGCAATGCTGACCTACTGAAAGCCCTGACGGCGGCCGGTCTGGGTGATCTGCCGCCCGAGGTTCCGATGCAGGGCGGGCCGAACGACACCTATGTCGATTTCGCGGTGGGCTATGCCAACCCGCCCGTTGTCGGGCGCAATGGGGCGGGTCCGGAAAGCTATGAAAGGCTGGTCAACGAGATGCCGGCGGGGACGATGGCCATCTATGTCGGCAGCATCGACGGCACCTATGACCATCGCGGCACGAAATTCAACAACTTGTCCTCGGGCTTTATGCTGGACCGCGTGACGATCTTGCAAGACAACCGCGAGGTGCAGTTCACCAAGGCAGAGGTGATCCTGTCGACCCGCACGGTTGCGGACCTGCTGATCCTTCCGTCGGACATGGGGTTTGATCCGTTGAAACCCTGGACGGCCGTGCTGCGAGCCTCGGCCGTGCGGCCCGATGGCACGACGGTGCCGTTCGAACTGGCACGGCTGACTTATGAATTGCCCCTGCAGCTGATCTTGTTGCCCGAGGCCACGGCCGCGATGGCCTGGGTCGAGCCCTGGGTCGAAGGGCGGCGCGACATTGCCATTCTGGCGGCGGCCCTTGTGGTCCTGACCACACTTCTTGCCCTGCAACATCGGCTCAGCCGCAGCCGCA
>CAMBWO010000005.1 GCA_945871285.1 Pseudorhodobacter antarcticus
TGGGGGAAGTTATAGGTGCGGATGCGTTCGCTGCGGTCGCCGGACCCCACCTGCGCCTTGCGGTCGGCGGCACGGGCGCCGTCCACGCGGTCACGCTCCATCTGATACAGCCGCGCCCGCAGGACCTGCATCGCCATATCCTTGTTGCGATGCTGCGATTTCTGGGCCGAAGTCACGATCATGCCGGTGGGCAAGTGCGTGATTCTAACGGCGGAATCGGTGGTGTTGACGTGCTGGCCGCCTGCTCCGGAGGCCCGCATCGTGTCGATGCGGATGTCGGAGGGGGGGATGACCAGATCCACCTCCTCGGCCTCGGGCAGCACGGCAACCGTCGCGGCAGAGGTATGCACCCTGCCCTGCGCCTCGGTTTCGGGCACGCGCTGGACGCGGTGGACGCCGGATTCGAATTTCAGCTTGGCAAAGACGCCCTCGCCTTTCACGGACACCGAAACGTCCTTGATACCACCAAGGTCGCTGTCTTGCTGGTCCAGAATTTCAAAGGTCCAGCCCTGCCCTTCGCAGTATTTCTGATACATTTTCAACAGGTCAGCGGCGAAAAGCGCCGCCTCGTCCCCGCCGGTGCCGGGGCGGATTTCCAGGATGGCGGGGCGGGTGTCGGCGGCATCCTTGGGGAGCAGCGCCAGTTGCAGGCGATGCTCCATTTCCGGGATCCGGGCCCTGAGCAGGGGCAGCTCTTCCTCGGCCAGGGCCTTCATCTCGGGGTCGGCCAGCATCACCTCGGCCTCGGCCACATCGTCAAGCGCTTGACGATAGGCCTGAATTTCCTCGGCCACGGGTTTGAGGTCAGAGTATTCGCGCGACACGGCGGCGATTTCGGCGGGGGCGGCGCCAGCGTTCAGCCGCGCTTCGAGATACTCGAAACGCTGGGTGATCTGGGCGAGTTTGTCCAAGGGAACCATGGCCGGGGTTTGGCGAATAGTTCAGGTCTGGTCAAGGGCAGTCAGCCAGGCTTTCAGCCGGGCGGCGTTGACACCCATGTCACCCCGGCCAAAACGCAGGCGGGAATGGATCGCAAGCCGGGCACCCTGCGGCGTGGTTGTCGCCTCGGCGGTGATGTAGTCGGGAAAACCCATCACTTTGGAACGCGAGACCCAAGTGATCCGCCCTTCGGCCGGTGTTCCAGCCAGCAGGACCGTGCGGGGATAGGCCATTGCAATCGCTGACAGCCTGTCCAGAACGGCCTCGGGCGCGCCTACCCGCAGACAGACCGCCCGCGCCCCGCCCATCTCGGCCCGGATCTGATTGGCGCAGGGGCCGGGCTGCGCCTGAAACGCATCCGACACGGGCTGATGCCAGACCGCCGGATCACTGGGCAACAGCCGGATCGCCAGAACAACGGCAAGGGCCGCCACTGCAATCCCAAGGATCGCCATACCGCCCATTGCCGTTCTCCTTTGGGTCATCTTTGGGTTTTTGCCCAGTGGTACAGGCAAATGAGTTCATATCCGACATGCGCCCCGGCAATCGCCGTGGCCCCGGTCGTGTCATAGGGGGGCGACACTTCGACCACGTCACCACCAACCATGTTGATGCCCGCCAGATCGCGCAGCATCGCCGCCGCCTGCCAGGAATGAAGGCCGCCCCAGACCGGGGTGCCAGTGCCGGGGGCATAGGCGGGATCAAGGGCGTCGATGTCAAAGGTCAGGTAAACCTTTGTATCGTCGACGATATCCTTGATCTTGGCCACGGCGGCGGCACAGCCTTTTTCGTGGACCTCGCGCGCGTCGATCACGTTAACGCCCAGATAATCCTCGGTCGTGGTGCGGATGCCGATCTGGACCGAGCGTTTGGGGTCGACATAGCCCATCTTGACGGCCTTATACATCATGGTGCCGTGGTCGATGCGGGTCATGTCGTCATCGGGCCAGAGGTCGGAATGGGCGTCGAAATGGATCACCGACAGGGGGCCGAATTTTTCGGCATAGGCTTTCAGGATCGGGAAGGTGATGTAGTGATCGCCGCCCAGAGTGATGGTGCCGGCCCCGGCGTTCAGGATGGTGCGGATGTGCTGGGTCAGGGTTTCGGGGAAGTCTGAAGTCTTGGCATAGTCGAAGGCGCAGTCGCCATAGTCGATGATGTTCAACTCATCCAAGGGGTTGGTCGGCCAGCCATAGGGCGGGTCATAGGGCATCAGACTGGACGCCTCGCGGATGGCCCTTGGCCCGAAACGGGTGCCGGTGCGGTGGGTGACGGCCTGGTCGAAGGGCACGCCGGTGATGGCGAGGTCCACCCCGGTCAGGTCCTTGGTATAGCTGCGGCGGAGGAATGAGGTTGCGCCACCAAAGGCGTTTTCAAAGGCATAACCGCGCAGACCCTTGCGGGTAAAGGCGGTGTCAACTTCAGTTTTGGCATCTTCAAGGGCCATGTCAATCTCGGGAGTTTGAAGCGCGCTATCCTTGGGTCCGGAGACGCCGCTGATCCGGTTCAGGTGTGGTGAGTGGGTTGCCGGGCAAAGTCAATCGCCCCGCAACCGACGCTGGCTTGATGCGCTGAAATCAGGTGGTTTTGGGCGGAGTCGCCAGACAACGGGTCCTATCACCCAAGTTTGACCCCCTCGCGTACCAGATCATCCGTCACGACGGTGATCGCCTTCTCCAGCGTTTCGGCGATGAAATCCACATCCTGTTCGGTGATGATCAAGGGCGGTGACATCACGTTCAGATGTCCGATCGGGCGCACCAGAAGGCCCATGCTTTCGGCCACATTGGAAATGCGCTTGCTCTCGTTCACGCCGTCGGGCAGCAGGTCCTTGGTGTGTTTATTGGCAACATTCTCGACGCACAGCATCAATTTGCGACCCCGAACCTGGCCGACCAGCGGCAAAGCCTCCAGTTCCTTCATCCGCGTTTCGAAATAGGTGCCGACGCGGGTGGCGTTGCCTAACAGATCTTCACGTTCCATGATCTCGATGTTTTTCAGACCCGCCGCACAAGCGACCGGGTGGCCGGAATAGGTGAGGCCAGAGGTGAACCAGCGTTCCCCGCCCTTGGCCATGACGTCCCAAATGCGGTCGGAGAAGATCAGGGCGCCCAGCGGGATGTAGCCCGAGGTCAGGCCCTTGGCCGAGGTGATCATGTCGGGCTGGACGCCGAATTCGGCGAGGGACGCGAACCAGTGGCCGAGGCGACCAAAGGCGGTGACGACCTCATCGGCGATGAAGAGGATGTCGTTGCGTTGGCAGACGTCCCACATGCGTTTCAGATAGCCGTCCGGTGGAATTATGATGCCGCCCGAGGCCTGAATGGGTTCGGCGATGAAACCGCCGATGCGGTCAGCGCCGACGCGGGCGATCAGCGCCTCGAACTCGGCCACCAGATCGTCGCAGAACTGGGCTTCGGTCATGCCCTCGGGGCGGCGGTAGGGGTTGGGGCAGCGCAGGTGGTGGATGCCGTCGGTTTTATAGCGGAACTCCTCGACCCGGTCGCCGGGACGCTTGCCGACGGATTGCGAGAGATAGGTCGATCCGTGATAAGAGTAGTCGCGGGCAACAATGTCGGTTTTATTCGGGTTGCCGTTGGCGTGGTGGTAATAGCTGACCATGCGCACGGCGGTATCAACCGCGGTCGAGCCGCCGGTGGTGAAGTGAACGCGGTTCAGATCGCCCGGCGCGAGGTCGGCAATCCGTGCCGACAAAAGGGCTGCGGGGTCATTGGTCATGTCGACAAAGGTGTTGGAAAACGCCAGCCGTTCGACCTGATCGGCAATCGCCGTGGCCATTTCGCGGCGGCCAAGGCCGATGTTGGTGCACCACAGGCCGCCCACCGCATCGAAATACCGCCGCCCCTCGGCATCCCACAGATACGCCCCCTCGCCCCGCGAAATGACCAGCGAGCCTTCGCGTTCAAAGGGGCCAAAGTTGGTCCAGGGGTGCAGGGAATGGGCGCGATCCATCTCCCACAGGTCTTGATTGGTGCGGGTCTGGGCGGCGGCGGTCATTTTGAATCTCCAGTCAATACCGACGCAGACCATAACAAATGGGTTGCGGGCGTCCAGAGGAATTTGATCAAAAGTTCAGAAGAGGGTCTGCTTGGCGCGGGCGATGGTAAAGCCGTGCCCGGCGGGGTTGGTGCAGGTCATGCCGGTCTTCTCGGACGAACAGCGAAACCCGCCGAGGTCGATGTGGTCGCCATAGCCAAGGGTCATTCCACCCGGATCGGCCACGGTATCGCCGGCGCAGAGGCGGGCGCCACGGGTGTCTTGCAGCCCGATGCCGAAGGCGTGGCCGTAATCCAGGTCGCAATCGGCAGGGGGCGGCGGGATCTTGTTGGTCAGTTGCATCAGATCGCAGCGTGCCTCGGACCAGTCGCCGGTGGCGATCATGCAGAAGATGTTGCCGGAGGGGGCCTGAAAGAACATCAGGTCATCGGCAAGGGTCGGGGTGGCAAGCAGGGTCAGCAAGGCGGCAGTTTTGAGCATCATATCCTCCACTTCAGCCATGTCATTTTCAGACCAGTTAGGCTGCGCGTCAAGGCAAAGGTTGGGCGGCCTCGACCAGGCGGGCAAAGAACGAGGCGCCGATGGGGGCCACGTCGTCGTTGAAGTCATAGGCCGGGTTGTGCAGGCTGGGACCGGGCCCCTGCCCTAGCAGGACAAAGGCGCCGGGGCGGGATTGCAGCATGAAGGAGAAATCCTCGGACCACATCTTGCGCGGGCAGGCGTCGTTGACATTGGGGGCACCGACCACCTGACGCGCCACTTCGGCGGCAAGGGCGGCGTTGGCGGTGTGGTTGATGGTGGGGGGATAGCCCACGTCATAGGTGATGTCCGCCGCCACGCCATAGGCGGCGGCGGTGCCTTGGATGATTTCGGCCACGCGGCGGCGGATCAGGGCCTGCACTGTGGCGTCAAAAGTGCGGATCGTGGCGCAAAAGCTGGCGGTTTCGGGGATAATGTTGGAGGCGGAGCCGGCGTTGACTTGCGTGACGGAAATGACGGCCTGATCGGCGGCACCCAAGTTGCGGCTGAGGATGGTTTGCAGCGAAGTTATCATCGCCAGCATCGCCACGATGGGATCGACGCAGGTTTCAGGCATCACGCCATGGCCGCCCTTGCCGATGACGGTGACGAACAGGGTGTCGACCGCCGCAGCGATGGGGCCCGCGGTGGTGTGGAACATGCCAAAGGGAATCGCGGGTTC
Organism: Pseudorhodobacter antarcticus; assembly: GCA_945871285.1. Lineage (GTDB taxonomy): Bacteria > Pseudomonadota > Alphaproteobacteria > Rhodobacterales > Rhodobacteraceae > Stagnihabitans. The sequence continues at coordinate 5,159 of CAMBWO010000005.1, forward strand.
GTTGTGCAACCCGTAGACTTGGGTGATGGCGAAACGGTCCATGATCCCCTCTTGCACCATGACCTGACCGCCGCCGGCGTCTTCCTCGGCCGGTTGGAAGATCAGAGCGACGCGGCCCGAAAAGTTGCGGGTTTCGCACAGGTAGCGGGCGGCACCCATCAGCATGGTCATGTGGCCGTCATGGCCGCAGGCGTGCATATTGCCCTGGGTGGTCGAGGCATGGGCGGCCCCGGTTAGTTCGTGGATGGGCAGGGCGTCCATGTCGCTGCGCAGGCCGATGGTGCCGCCGGGCACCTTGCCGTTGATGATGGCCACAATCCCGGTGCGGGCGATGCCACGATGCACCTCGTCGACGCCGAATTCGGCCAGGCGGGCGGCGACGAAATCGGCGGTCTGGTGGCAGTCAAAGCTGAGTTCGGGGTGCTGATGCAGATGGCGGCGCCAGGCGGTCATGTCGGGGGCGAAATCGGCGATGCGGTTCAGGACGGGCATGGGGATCAGGCCAGGGGTTGGGCGCGTTCAACGAGGCGGGCAAAGAAGCTGGCACCGATGGGCGAGGCGTCGTCGTTGAAGTCAAAGGCCGGGTGGTGCAGGCCCGCGCCGGGGCCGGTGCCAAGGAACAAGTAAGCACCGGGGCGAGCCTCGAGCATGTAGGAGAAATCCTCGGACCCCATTTCGCGGTTGGTGTTGCCGTCGGTGGCATCAGCGCCCACGACTTCGGCGGCGACTTCGGTGGCAAAGGCCGCCTCGGCGGCGTGGTTGATGGTGGCGGGATAGCCCCAGTCATAGTCGACCCGCGCCTCAACGTTGTAGGCCATGGCGTGGCCCGCGACGATTTCGTGGAAGCGTTTCTTCAAAAGCTCGCGCACATCGGGTTTGAAGGCGCGGATCGTGGCGCAGAACATCGCCTCTTCCGGGATGATGTTCGACGCGGTGCCGGTGTGGATTTGAGTGACGGAAATTACCGCCTCATCAAGGGCATAGACGTTGCGGGGGATGATGGTCTGGATGGCGGAGACCATGCCGACCACGGCGATGACAGGGTCCACGCAATCATGCGGGGTGGCGCCGTGGCCGCCCTTGCCGGTGATATGGACAAAGGCCGTGTCGACCGAGGCCATCAGCGCGCCAGGGTTGGTCAGGAACCTGCCAAAGGGCACGTTGGGGGCGTTGTGGATTCCGTAGACCTGCGCAATGTCGAACCGGTCCATCATGCCGTCCTGCACCATGGCCTGGCCCCCTGCCCCGTCCTCCTCGGCCGGTTGAAAGATCAGCGCCACGCGGCCAGCAAAGCGGCGGGTCTCAGCCAGGTATTTGGCGGCCCCCAGCAGCATGGTGACATGGCCGTCATGGCCGCAGGCATGCATCTTGCCGGGGATGGTCGAGGCATGGGCCGCGCCGGTCGCCTCGACGATCGGAAGCGCATCCATGTCGGCACGCAGGCCGATGGTGGGGCCCGGGCCCTGACCGTCGATGATGGCGACAACGCCGGTCTGGCCGATGCCAGTGTGAATCTCGTCCACGCCCATCTCTTGCAGGCGGTCGGCAATGAAGGCAGCAGTGTTGACGCAATCAAAGGACAGCTCCGGATGGGCGTGCAGATGCCGACGCCAGCCCTTCATTTCGTCGGAAAAAGCGGCGATACGGTTGAGGACGGGCATGGGGCAACTCCTGTGTCTGGTCTTTGATCAAATCGTAAAACCAAGGGGGCCGCAATGGCTGACGCCCAATCTGACGCGCTGGTGCGAGATGCGAATGGCGGATTGCCGCGCCTGCGCGAGATCATGCGCCGCCTGCGCGACCCTCAGGCGGGCTGCCCCTGGGACATTGTCCAGACCTTTGCCACCATCGCGCCCTATACGGTCGAGGAGGCACATGAGGTGGCCGATGCGATTGACCGGCAGGCCTGGGGCGAGTTGCCGGGCGAGTTGGGTGATTTGCTGTTGCAGGTGGTGTTCCATGCCCAGATGGCCGAGGAGGCGGGGCTGTTCACCCTCGATGACGTGACGCAGGCGATCAGCGACAAGATGCTGGCGCGGCATCCGCATGTCTTTGGCGACGAAAGCCGCGACAAGAGCCCCGAACAGCAGACGGTCGATTGGGAGCGGTTGAAGGCGGCCGAGCGTGGGCCCGCACGGGTGCTGGACGGGGTCGCATTGGGCCTGCCCGGGCTGACGCGGGCGGTCAAGCTGCAAAAGCGGGCAGCGCGGGTGGGGTTTGACTGGCCATCCACCGATCAGGTGCTGGCCAAGATGGCAGAGGAGATGGCCGAACTGGTCGAGGCGCGTGACACGCTGACCGAGGCCGAGGTCACCGAGGAGTTTGGCGATTTGCTGTTCGTGACGGCCAACCTGGCGCGGCACATGCAGGTGGACCCCGAGGCCGCCTTGCGCGCCGCCAATGCCAAATTCGTGCGGCGGTTTCAGCGCATCGAGGATTGGCTGGCCGAGGAGAACCGCACGCCAGACCAGTCCGATCTGGCCGAGATGGACGCGCTGTGGAACCGGGCCAAGGCGATGGACAAGGCGGTTCCGAAATAAAGTAATTTAGTCAGGTATTGACCCGAGGCGATTTTCGCGGTCTAAGGCAATTCCCGACAAAAGGAGTCAACCATGTCTCGGATCGCTTTGCTCGCCCTCGCCTTCGCCAGCCCCGCATGGGCCGAGGAGGTCAACCTCTATTCCCACCGCCAGCCCGAACTGATCCAGCCGCTGATGGACGCCTTTACCGCCGAAACCGGCATTGCCGTGAACATCGCCTTTGTCGACAAGGGCATGGCCGAACGGTTGAAGGCCGAGGGCGACCGCTCGCCCGCCGATCTGGTGCTGACAGTCGATATCGGACGGCTGATCGAACTGGTCGAGGGCGATGTGATCCAAGCCGTCGATGACCCGGCCCTGACCGCGAACATCCCCGCCGAATTCCGCGACCCGGCCAACCACTGGTTTGGCCTGACGACGCGGGCGCGGATCGTCTATTCCTCGGTCGAGCGGGTGAAACCGGGCGAGATCACCACCTATGAGGACCTGGCCGATCCGAAATGGCAGGGCCGGTTGTGCATGCGGTCGGGCTTGAACGATTACAACGTCGCCCTGACGGCGGCATTTCTGACCCATCACACGCCGGAAGAAACGACGGCCTGGCTGACCGGGTTGAAGGCCAATCTGGCCCGCAAACCCACCGGCGGCGACCGCGATCAGGTCAAGTCGATCTGGGCGGGCGAATGCGACATCGCGCTGGGCAACACCTATTACATCGGGCAAATGCTGAACGACCCCGAGCAGGTGGACTATGCCAAGGCGGTGCGGATTGACTTCCCGGTCTTTGCCGGGGGTGGCACCCATATGAACGTGTCGGGCATCGCGATGACCATGGCCGCGCCGAACAAGGACGCCGCGCTGAAGCTGATGGAATGGCTGAGTTCGGACGAGGCGCAGCGGATCTATGCCGGAACGAACCACGAATTCCCGGTCAAACCCGGTGTGGCGCGCTCCGAACTCGTGCAAGGCTGGGGCGACTTCACGGCCGACACCGTCAGTCTGGCCGATATTGCCGCAAACCGGCCCGCTGCAGTCAAGCTGATTGAAACCGTCGATTTCGACGGCTGACCCGAACCCTGAATAGCTTTCAACCCCCATTGGGTTGAAAGCAAAACGCGTTGGGGTTTTCTGACCGGATGGACAAATCTTTCGGAATGGCGTTTCTTTCGCCCAAAGGAGTCCGCCCATGCAACATCCGCCGCGCAAGATCATCATCGACACCGACCCCGGCCAGGATGACGCCTTTGCCATCCTGCTCGCCCTCGCCTCGCCCGAGGATGTCGAAGTGCTGGGTCTGACGGCAGTGGCGGGCAATGTCGGGCTGAATTGGACCGAGCGCAACACCCGCATCATCTGCGAACTGGCGGGCAAGCCGCAGATGAAGGTCTTTGCCGGCTGTGACCGTCCGATGCGGCGCGATCTGGTGACGGCCGAGCATGTCCATGGCAAGACGGGCCTTGACGGCCCGGTGATGGTGGAACCGACAATGCCGCTGCAAAGCCAGCATGGCGTGGATTTCATCATTGAAACGCTGCGCCGCGAACCGACGGGGTCGGTCACGCTGTGCCCGCTGGGGCCGCTGACCAACATCGCCACGGCCTTTGTACGGGCGCCCGACATCGTGGGGCGGATTGCGCAGATCGTGCTGATGGGGGGCGGGTATTTCGAAGGCGGCAACATCACCCCCGCCGCCGAATTCAACATATTCGTCGACCCTGAAGCCGCAGATATCGTGTTCCGCGCCGGGGTGCCCCTGGTCGTGATGCCGCTCGATGTGACCCACAAGGCGCTGACCTCGCGGGCGCGGGTCGAGGCGTTTCGGGCGCTGGGCAGCACCGTGGGCCGCGTCGCCGCCGAATGGGCGGACTTCTTTGAAAGGTTCGATATGGAGAAGTACGGCTCGGACGGCGCGCCGCTGCATGACCCTTGCGTCATCGCCTATCTGATCCGGCCCGACCTGTTCAAGGGCCGCCATATCAACGTGATGATCGAAACCCAGTCCGAATTGACGCGTGGCATGACAGTGGCCGATTGGTGGGGTGTGACGGGCCGCCCGGCCAATGCTCTGTTCATGGGGTCGGTCGATGCCAATGGCTTCTTTGACCTGCTGACCGAGCGGTTGGGCCGGCTTTAGAGCGCGTCCAGCGACCGCTGCAACGCCGTCCAAAGGGTTTCCGCCGGTTCACAGCCGATCGACAGGCGGATGAACCCGGGCGCCACCTTGTCGCCCCACCGCAGACGCCGTTCGCCCGAGGTGTGGGTCGAGCCGAAACTGGTGGATTGGACGATCATCCTGCAATCGGTCAAAAAGCGTTCGGCGGTTTCGGCATCGTTCAGCTCAAAGCTGATCAGAAAGCCGAAACCGGTCATCTGGCGGGCTGCGATTTCATGCGAAGGATCGGTGGCAAGACCCGGATAGCGCAGGGTTTTGACGGCAGGATGTGCCACCAGACGGGGGGCCAGTTTGCCCGCCGTATCGCACATGCGCGACAGGCGCACGTCCAGCGTTTCCAGACCCCGGTGCAACAACCACGCCTCGAACGCGCCGGGCACGGAGCCGGTCAGGCGGCGGTTTTCGCGGACGCGGGCAATGAAGGCCGGGTCACGGCTGGCGACATGGCCGAACAGGACATCGGAATGGCCCGCAGGCGCCTTGGTGTCGGCCGCAACCACGACATCGGCCCCAAGGTCGAGCGGGCGTTGCAGATAGGGCGTCATGGTGGTGTTGTCGGCAACCACCATGGCCCCGGCGGCATGGGCGCGGGTGCAAAGGGCTGCGATATCAATCACATCCAGACCGGGATTCGAGGGGGTTTCGATCAGCACCACATCAACACCGGTGAAATCGGCGGCGGTCATGTCCAGCGTGGGGACCTCGATCACCTTGACGCCATAGGTCGCCAGATGCGCGCCCAGCAGTCGGCTGACGTAATAGCCGTCGGAGGGCAGCATCAGCACCTTGCCCGCGCCCAGCCCGGCAAAAAGGGCGGCATTGATCGCGGCCATGCCCGAGGGAAAGGCGACGGTTTCGGCCCCTTCGAGCAGGGCCAGCTGAGCCTCAACCGCCTCCCAGGTGGGCATGCCGGAACGGCCGTAGATGTGGCTGAGATTGGCCATGTCGGGCGTATAGAACGTCGCCGACGAGGTGATGGGCAGGGCAATCGGGTCACTGGCCGACAACCCTTGCGCCCGGTGATGCAGCAGGGCCGCGGCCCGTTCGTCTGATGCCTTGTCCATCTCAACCTCCGGGTTTTCGCGACCCTGCCCCGTTGCGGGGGCAGGTGCAAGTCATTCCAGACGCGCGGGGAAACCATCGGCGCGCAGGTCGGTGTGCAGCAGATCCTCGAGCAGTTTCGCGATCATCGGGGATTGCGCCTCGCCACCATAGGCGGCTTTGGCGGCGATATAGGTCTGGTTCGTCATCGAGGCGAGATCGAGAGGGACACCGAATTCCTTGCCAAATCCCAAGGCGAATCCAAGGTCTTTCAGGGCGAGGTCAATGTTGAATGCGATGTCGTAGGACCCGTTCAGGATCAGCGCGCCTTCGGTCTCATGGACAAAGGAATTTCCGGAGGAGGCCGCGATGGCCGCATGGGCCTGCGCCAGATCAAGCCCGCCGCGCTTGGCCAGCATCAATGCTTCGGACGTAGCCTTGAGGTGAATGAAGGCCAGCATGTTCGTGATGACCTTGATGATCGAGGACGATCCCAAGGGGCCCATATGGAAAATCCGGTCGCCCATCGCCTGCATCGCGCCGTGATGCAGGTCGAACAGGTCACGGTCGCCGCCCGCGAGCATGGTGATCTTGCCCTGATGGGCCAAATGGACGCCACCCGTGACGGGCAGTTCCATCATGCGGATGCCAACGTCGGACGCGACGGCGGCCAGGCGCAAGACCTCGTCCCGGCCAAGGGTGGACATCTCGACCCAGGAGGCGGTTTTCTGCATATTGGGCAGGATGTTGCGCAACACTCTTTCCGAAACCGCAGGCGACGGCAGGCAGGTGATGACATGATCGACCGAGGCCGCCACAGCCTCGGCACTGGTGGCGCGGGTGGCCCCAGGGACGGTCAGAGCGGGGTTCAGGTCATAGACGGTGACCGGGAAACCCGCCTTGACCAGACAGCCCGCACAGGCAGCACCCAGGTTGCCAAGGCCGATGTAACCATAGTGAATCATTGGAAATACATCCTGTATTTGGCACGGATGGCGGCGTCGATGGCAGGGGCGACCATGCAGCCCGCCTTGGCAAGGATGGCGTTCTTGCGCTCGATCGCCTTGTCCAGCAGCAGGGGCTTCTTGGCCTCGTTCCACTCTTTGGGCGACATCCGGTTGGCGACGGCGGGATAGATGTATTCGGTTTGCATCAGTTTCAACGTCTGGTCCGAGCCGAGGTAATGGCCAGGACCGCCGAGGCAAACCTGCTTCATCGCCTCGATGCTGGTGTTGTCCTCGGTGACCTCGATGCCACGGACGCAGCGCAAGGCCTGACCCAAAAGATCGTCGCCCAAGATCAGGGATTCATGGCAAAATCCCAGAAGCGAGGCGTGCATCCCCACGGCCTCATAGCACATGTTCAGGCCTGCCAAACCTGCGAGGGTGTTGGTGATGCCCTGTTCCCACCCGGCCTGCATGTCGGGCAGTTTGCTGTCGGTGATGCCCGAGGCAGCACCGCCGGGCAGGTCGTAAAATCGGTGCATCTGGGCGCAGCCTGCGGTCAGCAGAGCCTGCTCGGCACTGCCACCCGACATGGCCCCGGTCCGCAGGTCGGATACAAAGGGCCAGGTGCCAAAGATCGCCGGGGCGCCCTTTTTGATGGCGTTGACATAGACGACCCCAGCCAGACATTCGGCCATGGCCTGCACGATGGCGAGCGCAATGGGGGCCGGAGCAGTGGCCCCGGCCTGGCCTGCGGAGAGGAGAAGCATGGGCATGCCGCGACGGACGCAATCCTCCATCACCTTGCAGGACTCTTCGGCGAATTTCATCGGAGGGACGACGAAGCAGTTGGAATTGCTGACAAAAGGCCGCTCCAGCCATTTGCCCTCGCCCCCCGCGACCATGTGCAGGATGTCAAAGGCGGGGGCGACGGATTCGGGTTCGAAGAATGAGGTGCCGACGTGTTTGGTCGTGGCGGCAAGGCAGGCGTACAGCGTGTTCAGGTCCATGTCGCGGTTGTCGATGACATCGCGGCAGACCATGGTGCGCTGGTAGAAATGAATGTTGTCAAGGTGATGCACCAGACGGCCCGCATCATAGAGGTCCTGCGCGGTCGAGTCGCGATACTCCAGCGTGATGGGGTCGACAATATGCACGGCGGCCCCTGCGGTGCCGAAGTGGACGTTGGAGCCGGACAGGTGCAGGTCGTGCTTTTCCTCGCGGGCGTGCAGGGTGATGTTGCGGGCGGCGACGGCCAGCATATCCTCGACCAAAGCCCGCGGGAAACGGATGCGGCCATCGTCGCCCAGGATCGCGCCTGCCCCGGTCAGGATTTCGACACCGGACTCGGGCGCCTGGGAAAGGCCAATCACCTCAAGCGCTTGCAGGGCGCTTTCGTGAATTTTGGCGATGCCGGCCTCGGTCAGGGGTTTGTATTGGCCGCCGGGCATGCCCGCACGCACGGGGCGCAGATTGTCGGCCAAGGGCGCAGAACGGACGGCGACGCGGTTGGCGCGGCCCCCGGAGCGGCGGTTGCGGGCGGGCTCGCAGGCCTCGCCGATATCAGCAATATCGTTCATCTTGCGTCCCTTTGCTTTAAGCGCGCACGCGCTCGGATTTCGGGTCATGCATTGGGGTCAGCGAGGCAATCGCCTCGTGCCGCTGACCCGCTACTTCGATTTCGTATTTGGAACCAAGGAGGTCCGCCTCGCTTTGCCCCTTGCACGGGACATAGCCCATGCCGATGGCACCACCGAGGAAGTGGCCGTAATTGCCCGACGTCACCGGGCCAACGATCTGGCCATCCCGCACGACGGCTTCGTTGTGAAAAAGCAGCGGTTGCGGATCTTTCAGGCGGAATTGCACCAACTTGCGGTCCAGACCGGCATCCTGTTTGCGCAAGACGGCATCACGACCGATATAGGCGGGCTTCTTGCGGCTGGCGGTGAAGCCAAGGCCGGCCTCCAGAACGTGATCCTCGTCGGTGATGTCATGGCCCCAATGGCGGTAAGCTTTTTCGATGCGGCAGCTGTCCAACGTGTGCAGGCCGCAGAGTTTCAGCCCCAACGGCGCGCCGGCCTCTTCGATCGCCTCGAAGATATGGGCGGTCTGGTCCGACGAGGCGTAGATTTCCCAGCCGAGTTCGCCGACATAGGTGACGCGGTGGGCGCGGGCTATCCCCATGCCAATCTCGATTTCGCGTGCCGTGCCAAAGGGATGCGCGGCATTACTGAAGTCCATCGGTGAGACGGCTTGCATCAGGTCACGCGCCTTGGGGCCCATGATGCACAGGACGGATTCGGCGGCGGTCATGTCGGTGATGACGGCGAAATCATCGGCCACGTGGGCGCGCAGCCAGGCGAGGTTGCGTTGCAGGGTGGCTCCGGGGACGACCATCAGATAGGCGGTTTCGGACAGGCGGGTGACGGTCAGGTCAGCCTCGATCCCGCCACGGTCGTTCAGCAGCATGGTGTAGACGATGCGGCCCTGAGCGACATCCATTTCGGCGGAACAAATGCGGTTCAGGAATTTGCAGGCGTCGCGGCCCTCGATGCGGATCTTGCCGAAAGAGGACATGTCGAAGAAGCCAACGCCCGTGCGGACGGCCATGTGTTCGGCGCGCTGATTGTCGAACCAGTTCTGGCGTTTCCACGAATATTCATAGGCGGGTGTCTGATCGGGGTTGGCGAACCAGTTGGCGCGTTCCCAGCCAGCAACCTCACCAAAGACGGCACCGCGAGCCTTCAGAAGGTCATGCAGGGGCGTTCGGCGGACACCGCGGGCGGTTTCGACTTGGCGGTAGGGGAAGTGGTCGGCGTAGAGGAGCCCGAGGGTCTCGGTCACGCGTTCCTTCAGGTATTTGCGGTTGCGCTGAAAGGGTTGGGCACGGCGGATGTCGACCTCCCAGAGGTCAAAGGGGGCCTCCTTTTCCACGATCCAGTGGGCAAGCGCCATGCCTGCACCACCGGACCCGGCAATCCCGACCGAGTTGTAACCGGCTGCAACCCAGTAGCCGCCCAGTTCCGGCGCCTCGCCCAGATAATAGCGGTCATCGGGGGTGAAACTCTCGGGGCCATTGAAGAAGGTGTGGATGCCGGCAGTCTGGAACAGCGGCAGGCGGTTCATGGCGTGTTCCAGGATGGGTTGGAAATGGTCCCAATCCTCGGGCAGGGTGTCAAACATGAAGTCGTCGCGGATGCCGGTCATGCCCCAGGGTTTGGCCTTGGGTTCAAAGGCACCGACCATCATCTTGCCGGCGTCGGATTTGTAATAGGTGCATTCGTCGGGCACGCGCAGAACCGGCAAGTGGCCCAGACCGGCCACGGGTTCGGTGATGAGGTAGAAGTGTTCGCAGGCGTGCAGCGGCAGGGTAACGCCAGACTGACCTGCAAGCTCCCTGCCCCACATGCCGCCGCAGTTCACCACGACATCGGCGGCGATATGGCCGGGCTCGCCGTCTTTGGTGACATAATCGACACCGGTCACCTTGCCGTTCGCCTGCGTCACCCCGGTGACCTTGGTATGCTCGAATATCTGCGCACCCTGCATCCGGGCACCCTTCGCAAGCGCCATCGCGATGTTGGCGGGGTCGCATTGGCCATCGAGCGGCAGATGGACCGCGCCCACAACACCGTCGATGTTCAGGTGGGGATACATCGCCTTTGCCTCGTTCGGCGAGATTTCGGTGACATCGACGTTGAAGATGCGGGCGACGGTGGCCTGGCGCAGCAACTCCTCATGCCGCGCCTCGGTCAGCGCGACCGAGATGGAGCCGACCTGACGCATGCCGGTTTCGACCCCGGTTTCGGCGGCGAGTTTGACATACAGATCAGCGGAATACTTGGCCAGACGGGTCATGTTGGCCGATCCGCGCAACTGCCCGATCAGGCCCGCTGCGTGCCATGTGGTGCCCGAGGTCAGCTGTTTCCGCTCGAGCAAAACCACATCGGTCCAGCCCATCTTGGCCAGGTGATAGGCGACCGAACAGCCGGAGACGCCGCCGCCGATGATGACCGCACGGGATTTGGTTGGGATGGTCATTCAGGGGACTCCGTGGGGATCAGGACCAGTTTACCGGGATAGCGCCCGGCAACGAGGTCGGCTTGGGCAAGGGCGATGTCGCGCATCGGGTAGGTTTGCGACACGACGGGGCGGATGCGGGCGGTATTGATGAGGATGACCAGCCCGGCGAAAACCTCGCGGGGTTGGTGGGTTGCGCCGTGGAGGGTCAGGTCATTGAGGTAGATGGTGCGCAGATCGCCCTTGATCATCGGCCCGGCCACCGCGCCGCTTGTGGCATAGCGGCCACCGGGTTTCAGGGCGGTCAACCGCGCTTCGAACCCGTCGCCACCGACCACGTCGATGACAACGTCAAAGCTGCGGGGGCCGGGTGTGCTGTCGCGGTCAAGCACGGCCGCGCCAAGACTGCGCACCACGCCGGATTTGCTAAGCGAGCATTGCCCCGTCACCGCGGCCCCCCGCAACAGCGCCAGTTGCACAGCCGCCAGACCGACCCCGCCCGAGGCACCCGTGACCAGAACCCGCTCACCCGCTGCCACTTGGGCGCGGGTCAGCAAGCTGTGGGCGGCGCCGTGGGCGCAGGGCATCGCGCCAATTTCGATGTCGGACAGCGTCGAGGCGGTCACGTCATGCAAGTGCTGCGCCTTAACGACACAGTATTGCGCAAACGCGCCGTCAAACTCGGACCCGATCGAGACAAAGGCGATGGGATTATCGGGTGTCGGTTCGTGCTGATTGGTCGGGCAGATCACGCGTGCGCCTATGGGAGGGCCATCGACACCCTCACCCAAGGCGACCACCCGTCCGCACAGGTCAGACCCCTGGATTCGGGGAAAGGCCACCTCGCCCGCCCACCCTGCCCGCCCATCGCGGCCATACCAGCCGACGCGGGTGTTGACGTCGGTCATGTTGACTCCCGCCGCCAGAACCCGCACCAGAACCTGACCGGGACCGGGGCGTGGCACCGCGATGTCATCCCGCCAGACCAGCATGTCCGGCCCGCCATGGCCGGTCAATTGGACGCCTGACATGGTTGCCGGAAGGGTCATGCGCGGATACGCTCGTTCTTCGGGTCCCACAGGGGTTGGTCGACCTGAACCGTGGCAGGGAAAAGCTGGCCGAAAATCTCGACCTCGACCTTGGTGCCGGGGACGTTGATTTCGGTTTTCAACATGCCAAGGCCGATGCAGGCCTGCACCCGGTGGCCGTAATAGCCCGAGGTCAGTTCGCCCACAACTTTGCCGTCATGCCAGATGGTCGACATATAGGGCGGGTCCTGATCGCCCGCGTCGATCAGCAGGGTGCAAAAGCGTTTGGTGACGCCGCGCTGCTTTTCCGCCTCCAACGCCTGTTTGCCGCGGAAGGCCGGTTTGGCCCAGTCGATGAACCTGTCAAGACCGCCTTGCAACACGGTGTAATCGGTGGACAAATCGCCCTTCCAGGCCCGGTAGCCCTTTTCCACGCGAAGGCTGTTCAGCGCGAACATGCCGAACGGGCGCAGGCCCTTGGGCGTTCCGGCGGCCATGACGGCATCCCAGACTTTGGCCGTATCAGCGACAGGCGTGTGGATTTCCCAACCGAGTTCCCCGGCGAAGGAAACGCGGAAGAGATAGACTTGAACCCCGGCGATCTGGGCCTGTTGAAAGGTCAGCCAGCCGCGGCCCAAGTCGGCATCCGAGCAGGCGGCAAGGATGTCGCGGGACTTGGGGCCGGTCAGGATGTGGCAGGACCACACGTCAGTCGCGTCCATCAGGGTCAGCCCGGGGGCGAGGTGTTTCTGGAGCCATTCCTTGTCGTGGGATTGGGCGGTGGCGGCGGTGATCAGCAGAACCTGATCCTGACCCAGCCGTGCCACCGACATTTCGGTGACGATCCGGCCCTTGTCGTCGGCAAAATAGGCCAGACCCAAGCGGCCGATCGAGGGCAGTTTGCCGGTGATCTGCTGGGCGAGCCAATCCGCCGTGCCGGGGCCGGTGATCATGTATCGGCTGAACCCCGGCAGGTCGAGGATCCCTGCGGCGTCACGAACGGCGGCGGCCTCCTCGGCCACGGCACCAAACCAAGGCCCTTTGCGATCCCAGGTTTGCTGGGCGGATTCAGACGTGTCATCGCCAGGGCGGGCATACCACAGCGCCCGCTCCCACCCGTTATAGGGGCCGAACTGGCCGCCCAAAGCCTTGGTGCGGTCATGCACGGCGCTCAGTTTCTTGTCGCGCCCCTCGGGCCAGGTGTGGTGCGGGAACTGGATGGCGTATTCGTGGCCGTAGACTTCCATCCCCTTTTTGACGCAGTATTCTTGATCTTCAAACCCCGTAAACCGGCGCGGATCGCAGGACCACATATCCCATTCGGTGGCGCCTTCGGTGATCCATTCCGCCAGAACCTTGCCCGCGCCACCCGATTGGCAAATGCCAAAGGTAAAGACGCAGGCCTCGAACGCATTGGGCACGCCGGGCATGGGGCCGATCAGCGGGTTGCCGTCGGGGGTATAGGGGATCGGGCCGTTGATGACCTTGGTCAGCGCCGCCTTCTCCAACAGGGGCACGCGGGCCATGGCGTCGTTGATGTGCCATTCCAGCCGCTCCAGATCGTCGGGGAACAGTTGAAAGCTGAAATCCTCGGGGAACGGGTCGTCAGGGGTGTGCCAATGGGCGCGGCAGTTGCCCTCATAGGGACCAAGGTTGAAGCCGTTCTTTTCCTGGCGCAGGTAGTAGGAGCTGTCCACGTCGCGCAGCAGGGGCAGTTTGTGGCCCACCTGTGCGGACCAGTCGGCCAGTTCGGGGATTGTGTCGAACAGCATGTATTGATGCGACATCACCATCATCGGCAGATCGCGGCCGAACCACTTGCCGACCTCGCGGGCGTAATACCCGGCGGCGTTCACGACATATTCGCAGCGGATATCGCCCTTGGGGGTGCTGATGACCCACTCGTCGCCCTCGCGCCGCGCCCCGGTGGCGGGGCAAAACCGCTCGATCCGGGCGCCCATGTTGCGAGCACCCTTGGCCAGGGCCTGGGTCAACTGTGCGGGGTCGATGTCGCCGTCATAGGGGTCATAAAGCGCCCCTGTCAGATCGTGGGTCGAGACGAAGGGATAGCGGGTCTTGATCTCGTCCGGGGCAAGGATTTCAAGGTCCATGCCCTGATAACGGCCCATGCCGACGACGCGCTTGAACTCTTGCAGGCGTTCCTTGGTGTGGCCAAGGCGCACCGAGCCTGTGACATGATAGTTCATCGGGTAATCAACTTCGGCGCCCAAACCCCGATAAAGGCTCGCAGAATAGCGCTGCATGTTCATGATCGACCATGAGGAGGAGAAGGTCGGCACATTGCCGGCCGCGTGCCAGGTGGAGCCTGCGGTCAGCTCGTTCTTCTCCAACAGCACACAATCCGTCCAGCCCGCCTTGGCCAGATGATACAGCGCGGAGGCCCCAACGGCCCCGCCGCCAATGATGACGACGCGCGCCTGTGTCGGAAATTCTGCCATGGTTGCCCCCGTATTTGCGCCCAGATTATCACCGCCCCGCGCCCCGCTTTCAATTCGCCCTGATCTGCGCTATTGATCGACAAATCCGATCAGGGGGCGCAGATGCAGATTGAACTTCTGGATACTTTCCTTGACCTTATCGAAACCCGCAGCTTTCACCGCACGGCGGAGCGGTTGCACATCACGCAGTCCACCGTTTCCGCCCGGGTGCAGGCGCTGGAGGCGGCGGTGGGGGGGCGGTTGTTCACCCGGTCCCGCGCCGGGACCAACCTGTCGACTGAGGGGCTGAAGTTTGAGGCGCATGCCCGCGCCCTGCGCCACGCCTGGACCGAGGCGCGGCGGGCAGTGGAACCCAGCAGCACGGCCATCACCCTGCGCATCGGCATCCAGAACGACCTTGCGGCGGGGCAGATTGGCGATTGGGTGTCCAATTTCCGGCGCAGCCTGCCAGACTGTGCGTTCTATATCGAGCCGGATTACTCGCTCCAGATGTGCCGCGATCTGGACCGGGGGGCGCTGGATTTCGCAGTCGTATATTCGCCGCAATCCCTACCCGACCTGCACATCGTCTCGATTGGCGAGGTGCGCTATCGCCTGATCAGCACCGATGGCGCAACCAAAACGGATGTGAACCCGCTGCGCTATATTCGCGGCAGCTATTCCCCCGCATTCGACATTGCTCACCGACAAGCCCTGCCTGACCATTCGGTGGCGCTGCTCGCTTCGGGGCAGAACACCGCTGTTGCGGGGCTGTTGCAGTCGATGGGCGGGTCGGGGTTTGTGCTGGAAGACAGTGCCAAGGCAATGGTGGCGCAAGGAAAATTCCAGATGGTGGCCGATGTCGAGCCTATCGGCCAGCCGATCTATGCCGTCATGCACCAACGCCACCGCACCTCGCGCATGCACCGGCGTTTGACGCGGATCGTTGCGCGCGAGATTGCGGGGCGCGACGGCACTAGAGCAGCGTCGTAAGCCGGTAGCCTGGCGCATGGGCCAATCTGACCCAGGTGATCGGCGCCTCGGTCCCCCAGGTGCAGCGTTCGGTGATGAAAAGTGCCACACCGGGGTGCAGGGCCAGGGCCGCCGCTTCCTCGGGGGTCGCGGATTCGGCGGAAAAGGCGATGTCGCCCGTGGCAAAGGCGATGGTGGCGACCAGCCATTCGTTGACGCTGATCTGGGTAAAGTCGGGCGCGGGCTTGGGCAGGACGGCGGGGTTCAGCCAGCGGTCCTCATACACCTGCGGGACACCTGCGGCGAGGTGAAGGGTCTGCAGATGCAGCATCGGTGTGCCGGCCAGAAGGCCCAGACGGGCGGCGACGGTGACAGGGGGTTGGTCCAATTCCTGCCGGATCAGGCGAAAGGCATAGGTTTGTCCCCGCGCCGCAACCTCTTGGCGGATCACGGGAATATCCAGCGTCGCCTTGCGGACAGGCAAGGCCGCAACCCGCGTGCCGGCCTTGCGCTTGCGCTCCAAGACGCCCGCATCGGCCAGCTCTTTCAACGCCCGGTTCACAGTGGCCCGGGCGACGCCAAACACCTGCGCCACCAATTCGTCGGACGGGATCAGCCCACCGGGGGGCCAAACGCGGGTGCGGATGCGGCGCGTCACCTCGGCGCGGACCGCCTCCCACCCCATCAGAGCGCCCCGCGCAGGCGGGTGACGGTGGCGGCATAGGCGCGGGTCACGGCATCACGGGCGTGGTGGCGGCCCGCGGTGACCAAATGGCGTCCAGCGGACCACAAATCCGTGACCAGACGGTCGTCCCCGGCAAAGATATAGGTGTCCAGAATGGTATCGCCCGTGGCGTCCATCAGGTCAGGCCCCGACAGGTCGAGCGCCATGAGATCGGCCCACATCCCCACCGCAATCGACCCCGACGACCGACCCGCTGCCCGTGCGCCCCCGGCCAAGGCACCGTCCAACAGCACCCGCCCGGTGGACCGATCTGCCGTGGCCAGAATGGCGCGGCCTTTCAGACCCAGGCGCTGGGAATACTCCAACAGACGCAACTCTTCTGACAAGGATATCCGCAGGTTGCTGTCCGATCCTATGCCAAAAACGCCGCCCGCAGAGAGGTAGGCTTGCCCGTCAAAGATGCCGTCGCCGAGGTTTGCCTCTGTGATCGGACACAGGCCCGCCACGGCCCCGGACAAGGCCAGGGCGCGGGTTTCGGCGGGCAGCATTTGCGTGGCGTGGATCAGGCACCAGCGGGCATCTACGCCGTGATGGGTCAGCAACCAGTCCACCGGACGCTGACCAGTCGAGGCCAAAACCTCCGTTACTTCAGCCACTTGTTCGGCGACGTGAATGTGAATGGGGGCCTTGGGAGCGATCTGGGCAGCCATGGCCAGCCCCTCTGGGCTCGCGGCGCGCAGGGAATGGGGGGCGACGCCCAGAACGGAATCGGCGGGCAGGTCGCGCAAAGCAACCGCACTCGCCTGCCACAGCGCGGCAAACTGATCGGGGTCATTGCCGAACCGCCGCTGCCCGGCTGTCAGCGCCCGGCCATCACAGCCGCCGCGTTCATAGAGCACCGGCAGATGGGTCAGCCCCAGTCCGGTTTCCACCGCCGCCGCCGCAATGCGCGCCGACATTTCGGCAAGGTTGTCATAGCGCACGCCACCCGGCGCGTGGTGCAGATAGTGAAACTCGGCCACCGCCGCAAACCCGGCTTCGGCCATCTCGACCATCACCATCGCGGTAATCGCCTGCACATCCTGCGGCGTCAATTGGTCCAAAAACCGATACATCAGGGTCCGCCAGGTCCAGAAACTGTCCTGCCCGGCGCTGCGCTTTTCGGTCAAGCCTGCCATGGCCCGCTGAAAAGTATGGGAATGCAGGTTGACCGGTGCTGCCAGCAGACAGTCCAGCCGCTGCCCCCGTGGTGCCGCCCCCGCTGTGACCGCTATGATGCGACCACCCGCGATTTCCACCAGAACATCCTGCGCCCAGCCCTGGGGCAGCAGCGCGGTTTTTGCGTGAAGATGGATCATGCTATCCCTTGACCTGCGCATTATGTGCAGACATAATAGCCATAAGTTCAGACATAAGGCAAGCCAATGTCACTTCTCCTCAGCAATATGACCCTCGCAACGATGACCGGCGGCTATGGCCTGATCCCCGATGGCGCGGTGGTGATCGAGGACGACATCATCGTATGGGTCGGCCCGCGCGGGCAGGTCCCCGGCCCCTACGACACGCTGCCGCCGACCGACATGGGCGGGCGTCTGGTCACGCCTGGGCTGATTGACTGCCACACCCACATCGTCTTTGGCGGCGACCGGGCGGCCGAGTTTGAAATGCGGCTGAACGGCGCGAGTTATCAGGAGGTCGCCCGCGCCGGGGGTGGCATCCTGTCCACCGTCACCGCGACCCGTGCGGCGGATGAGGAGGAGTTGCTGGCGCAGGCCTTGGTGCGGGCAGACCAGATCATCGCGGGCGGTGCCACGACGATCGAGGTGAAGTCGGGCTATGGTCTGACCGTGGACGATGAGGTCAAGATGCTGCGCGTCGTCCGCCGGATTGGCGAGATGCGCGATGTCACGGTGCTGACCACCCATCTGGCCGCCCATGCCGTGCCGCCGGACTACAAGGGACGTGCGGATGCCTATATCGACGAGGTGGCGATCCCCTCGCTGCAGGCTGCAAAGGGCTTGGTCGATGCGGTGGATGCGTTCTGCGAGGGCATCGCCTTTTCGCCCACACAGGTGGAGCGGTTGTTTCAGGCGGCTCAAGCCCTTGGTTTGCCCGTGAAACTGCACGCCGAACAACTGTCAGACCTGAAGGGTGCCATGCTTGCGGCACGGTTTGGGGCGCTGTCGGCGGATCATCTGGAATATCTGGCGCAGGACGGCGTGGACGCCATGGCGCAGGCCGGGACAGTGGCGGTGATCCTGCCGGGGGCATTCTATACGCTGCGCGAAACGCAGCCTCCGCCGATTGCCGCCCTGCGCGCCGCCGGAGTGCCGATGGCGTTGGCGACGGACTGCAACCCCGGATCGTCGCCGATCACCTCGCTGACGCTGGTCATGAACATGGCCTGCACCCTGTTCCGCATGACCCCGCAGGAGGCGCTGCAAGGCGTGACGACCCATGCCGCCCGCGCCTTGGGCTTGACCGACCGTGGCCAGATTGCGCCCGGCCTGCGCGCCGATCTGGCGGTATGGCAGGCGCGTCATCCGGCAGAACTGTCTTACCGCATCGGGGCGACCCCGCTGCATTCCCGCATTTTCGGAGGCCGCCTTGACGCCTGAAATCCTGCTGCCCGGTCAGACAACACTGGCCCAACTGTCCCGTATCTATCGCACAATGGCCCCAGCCACCCTGCACCCCACGGCCCGACCGGGGGTCGAGGCGGCGGCGGCGGCAATCGCGGCGGCAGCGGCGGGAACGGCGGCGGTTTACGGCGTGAACACCGGTTTCGGCAAGCTGGCCTCGTTGAAGATCGCGCAGGAAGACACGGCCACCTTGCAGCGCAACCTGATCCTGTCGCATTGCTGCGGCGTGGGCGACCCCATGTCGACCCGCGTGACCAGGCTGATGATGGCGCTCAAGCTGTTGTCGCTGGGGCGTGGCGCGTCGGGTGTGCGCTGGACGATCATCGCGCAACTCGAGGCGATGCTGGCGCAGGGCGTCACCCCGGTTGTTCCCGCGCAGGGGTCAGTCGGCGCCTCGGGCGACCTCGCCCCCTTGGCGCATATGGCCGCCGTGATGATTGGCGCGGGTGAGGCGGAGTATCAGGGACAAGTTATGCCGGGGGCCGAGGCACTCGCCGCTGCCGGGATGGACCCCGTGGTTCTGGGGCCAAAAGAGGGGTTGGCGCTGATCAACGGCACGCAGTTTTCCACCGCCTATGCCCTCGCCGGGCTGTTCGACGGCTGGAATGCGGCGGTCACCGCGCTGGTGACATCGGCCCTGTCCACCGATGCCATCATGGGATCGACCGCCCCGCTGCACCCCGAAATCCACACCTTGCGCGGTCATGCGGGCCAGATCGAGGCGGCAGCGGTCATGCGCACCCTGCTGGACGGCTCGGCCATCCGCGAGAGCCACCGCGAAGGCGATGCGCGTGTGCAGGACCCCTATTGCATCCGCTGCCAGCCGCAGGTGACCGGCGCCGCGATGGACGTGCTGCGCATGGCCGCCCATACGCTGGAAGTTGAGGCGAATGCGGCGACGGACAATCCTTTGGTATTGTCGGATGGCCAGATCGTGTCTGGTGGCAACTTTCACGCGGAACCCGTTGGTTTTGCGGCGGATATAATGGCGATGGCGCTGTCCGAGATTGGGGCGATTGCGCAGCGGCGCGTGGCTTTGATGGTGGATCCGGTGCTGTCGTTCGACCTGCCCGCCTTCCTGACCCCGCGCCCCGGATTGAATTCGGGTCTGATGATTGCCGAGGTGACGACGGCCGCCTTGATGAGCGAGAACAAACACCTGGCCCATCCGACCGTGATCGACAGCACCCCTACCAGTGCCAACCAGGAGGACCACGTCTCGATGGCCGCTCATGGTGCGCGGCGGTTGGGCAAGATGGTGGAAAACTTGAATGTGATCCTCGGGGTCGAGGCGATCTGTGCCGCGCAAGGCGTTGATTTCCGTGCCCCTTTGCCAACGTCTGCCCCCTTGCAGGCCGTGGTGGCCCGTCTGCGGCAGGATGTGGCGACCTTGGGCGACGACCGCTATCTGGCCCCTGATCTGGCAGCCGCGACCCGTCTGATCGGAAATGGCGATCTGGCACGGGCGGCGGGCATTGCCTTGCCGAGCCTGTGATGAAACCGTTGGACGGCCTGCGCGTGCTGGACCTGACCCGCGTGATGGCCGGGCCATTTTGCACAGCGCTCTTGGCCGATCTGGGGGCCGAGGTCATCAAACTGGAGCCGCCGCAGGGCGATGACTACCGCCATATCGGGCCGTTTGTGCAGGGCGAAAGCGCGCTGTTCACCCTGATGAACCGGGGCAAACAGTCGATCGTGCTGGATTTGAAGGACGAGGCCGCCCGCACCACGGCGATCAAGATCGCCCTGCACTGCGATGTGATCGTTGAAAACTTTCGCCCCGGCGTGGCCAGCCGGCTGGGGCTGGGTCCGGAACTGCGGGACGTGAAACCTGCCCTCGTCTATGCCTCGATCTCCGGCTTTGGCCAGACCGGCCCTGCGGCCCACCTTCCCGCTTATGATCTGGTCGCCCAGGCCATGTCGGGCCTGATGGCCGCGACCGGCGAGGATGGCGGCGCGCCGCTGAAGGTGGGGGAAAGCTACGGTGATCTCATGGCGGGGCTATACGCCAGCTGGGCCATTCTGGCCGCCCTGCACCAGCGCGACCGAACTGGCGTTGGGGCGACACTGGATGTGGCCATGTTTGACGCCCTGTTTTCCCTGCTGCCCACCTCCCACGCGGTCCAGTTCTATGCAGGGACCACACCGCAGCGCGTCGGCAACCGTCATCCCCTTTCGACCCCCTTTGGCTGTTATGCCACATCCGACGGTCAGGCCGTGATTGCCGTTCTGGGGGATCGGCAATGGCTGTCGCTCTGCGCCCTGATCGGCCACCCCGACGCCGCCCAGGACCCACGCTTTGCAACAGACACCACCCGCACCGCCCATGAACCACAGGTCAAATCGATGATTGAGACTTGGTCGTGCACCTTGCCCACCGATCAGGTGATCGCGGCCCTCTCGGCCGCTGGCATCCCAACCGCTCCGATACAAACCCTTGAAACCGCAGCCAACTCCGACCACGCCCGCGCTCGCGGTCTGGTCACCGACCTGCCCCATGCCACCCTGGGCACCGCCCGCACCGTGGGCCAACCCGTGCGCTTTGACGGGGAAAAGCCGATTGCCACCCAATCGGCCCCCGCCCTTGGCGCCGATACAGCCGCCATCCTGCACCGTTTGGGGATCGCCCATGGCTGACCTGTTCCACATGCTGACCGACGAAGAGCGCGCCTTTCTGGACATGCTCGCCATCTTCTGCACCCGCGAAATCGCGCCGAAGGCGGCGGAGACGGATGAAACCGCAACCTTCGTCCATGCCCAGCTGGCGGCCTTGGCGCAGACCGGGATGATGGGGGCGAACCTGCACGAACCCTATGGTGCCGGCATTTCGGCCCAGGCGCTGCTGCGGGCGGTCGAGCTTGTGGCAGGGACTTGCGGGTCCACCGCGTCAGCCTTGACGGCGCATTTCCTCGCCACCGACAGTATTGCGCTGGGCGGTGACGCGGCCCTGCAAGCCCGCTATCTGCCCGCGGCGGCCGAGGGGCGCAGCCTTGGCGCCTTTGCCCTGACCGAACCCAACGCCGGGTCCGACCCCGCCGACATGCGGACACGGGCCACGGTCGAGGGGGATGGCTACCGCATCAGGGGCCGCAAATGCTTTATCTCCAACGGCGGAGTGGCCGATTTCGTGGTGGTCTATGCCGTCACCGACCCCGCCGCCGCCCATCGCGGAATTTCGGCCTTTGTGGTGGATCGCGGCACACCAGGTCTGGTGCCGGGCCGGGTCGAGCGCACGATGGGCCTGCGGGGCGGGCATGTGTGGGAGTTGGATCTGGACCTCCATGTCCCCACCGAAAACCGTCTGGGGCCTGAGGGCACAGGGTTTCCCACCGCGATGAAAGTGCTGGACAATGGCCGGGTCGAAGTGGCCGCCATGGCCATCGGTATTGCAGGGCAAGCCATTGATCTTGCTGTGGAATGGGCACGCACCCGCATCATCGGCGGCGAGTCTTTGGCGGCCCGTCAGGGCATCCGCTGGCAATTGGCAGACATGGCCACCGACCTGCACGCCGCCCGCCTGATGGCGCTGGAGGCAGCGCGGCAGCGGCAGGCGGGTGAGAGGTTCACCGAAGCCGCCTCGATGGCCAAACTCTACGCCTCTGAAATGGCCCACCGCGTCACCGACGGCGCCTTGCAAATCCACGGCGGCTATGGCTTTACCCGCGATTTCCCGCTGGAACGCCTGTCCCGCGATTGCCGCATCCTGCGCATCTACGAAGGCTCCTCCGAAATTCAACGCAACATCATCGCCAGCCATCTGGCCCTGAGGACATCATGACCCGCCACAACACCCGCGACATCTATCCCGCCACCGGCAGCACGATCACCGCCAAGTCCTGGATGACCGAGGCGCCGATGCGGATGTTGATGAACAACCTGCACCCCGATGTCGCTGAAAACCCACACGAATTGGTCGTTTACGGCGGCATCGGCCGCGCCGCGCGGACGTGGGAGGATTTCGACAAGATCGTCGCCACTCTGAAAACCCTGAACGACGACGAAACGCTGCTGGTGCAATCCGGCAAGCCCGTGGGCGTCTTTCGCACCCACAAAGACGCCCCCCGTGTGTTGATCGCGAACTCCAACCTTGTGCCACATTGGGCGACCTGGGACCATTTCAATGAGTTGGATAAAAAAGGTCTGGCGATGTATGGCCAGATGACCGCGGGGTCCTGGATTTACATTGGCACTCAAGGGATTGTGCAGGGAACCTATGAAACATTTGCCGAGGCCGGGCGCCAGCACTACGACGGCAACCTGACCGGCAAATGGATCCTGACCGGCGGCTTGGGCGGCATGGGTGGCGCACAGCCTCTGGCCGCCGTGATGGCCGGGGCCTGCTGTCTGGCCGTGGAATGCGACGAAACCCGCATCGATTTCCGCATCCGCACCCGCTATGTCGATGCCAAGGCCCGCACATTGGACGAAGCCTTGGCGATGATCGACGACTGGACAGCCAAGGGCGAGGCGAAGTCGGTGGGCCTTCTGGGCAATGCCGCCGATGTGTTCCCCGAACTGGTGCGCCGCATGAAGGCCGGCGGACATCGCCCTGATATCGTGACAGATCAAACCTCTGCTCATGATCCTCTGAACGGCTATCTGCCGCAGGGCTGGACGGTGGAACAGGCCAAGGCCGCCCGTGAAGCCGATCCAAAATCCGTTGAACGCGCCGCCCGTGCCAGCATGAAAACCCATGTCGCCGCGATGGTCGATTTCTGGAACGCAGGCGTCCCGACGCTCGACTACGGCAACAACATCCGCCAGGTCGCCAAGGATGAAGGCCTGACCAACGCCTTCGCCTTCCCCGGCTTCGTTCCGGCCTATATCCGCCCCCTCTTTTGCCGCGGCATCGGCCCCTTTCGGTGGGTCGCGCTTTCGGGCGACCCCGCCGACATCCACGCCACCGACGCCGCGATGAAGCGCCTCTTCCCCGACAACGCTCACCTGCACCGCTGGCTCGACATGGCCGCCGACCGCATTGCGTTTCAGGGATTGCCGGCCCGCATCTGCTGGATCGGGCTTGGCGATCGGCACAAGGCCGGGCTGATGTTCAACGACATGGTCCGCTCGGGCGAACTCAAGGCCCCCGTCGTGATCGGCCGCGACCATCTCGATTCAGGGTCCGTCGCCTCGCCCAACCGCGAGACCGAGGCGATGAAGGACGGCTCCGACGCCGTTTCGGACTGGCCCCTCCTCAACGCCCTCCTCAACACCGCCTCCGGTGCCACCTGGGTTTCGCTGCATCATGGCGGCGGCGTCGGGATGGGCTTTTCGCAGCATTCGGGCATGGTCATCTGTGCCGATGGCACCGAGGATGCTGCCCGAAGGATCAGCAATGTGCTGTGGAACGACCCCGCCACCGGGGTCATGCGCCATGCCGATGCGGGCTATGACATCGCGCTGGATTGTGCCCGCGAACATGACCTGCGGTTGCCGGGCATTTTGGGGAATTGAGGTGTCCACGCGCGGACGCTTTTGAAAATCATTCCATATCAATGGCTTGCAGTTTTTCGTTAGGGGTTAGTTAACCTGGAACCCCTTGTAGGATGGGCAGTCCTGCGTTTTCCCTCGGAAAACGCGGGTTTGCCCATCTTCCTTACACCACCCTTGGGTTCGCCGCCTTGGCGCCGGTCCAGATTGGGTTGGACCAGGCCCGTTTTCCGGCGGCGTCGATCACGGCGGCGCGGACCCAAGGGGAGTTGTTCAACCGCTCCAGCGGAACGGCGCCGCGGGTCAGCGAATGGCCGTGAACGGCCTTGGCCCCTGTCCCCCAGCCAATCGCGATGATCGAGGCAGCGGCAGAGCATTCCACCACCAGATGGTCGTCCTCGATCCGCACATCGCGCAACTCGGGCCCTTGGGTCGAATAGAAATGGCCGGCCTTCAATGCGGTCAGCAGCGCCTCGGGCTCATTCGCTTGCGATTTGACCATCACCCAGCCGCCGAAATGGTCGGGTTCCGAGAAATGCGCGTCGTCGGTCGCGATCATGGTCAGGGCGCGGCCTTCGGTCAGCAGCAGATCGGCAAGCGCGAAGCCGTCGGGCCGGTCGCAGCCTGTGGCGCAGCCGTGGTTGTAGATCTCGACCGCATGGGCGGCTGTGATGCTGCGGGCATCCTGCGCCGTCAGGCCCGACCATTGCGGATGGGCAATCGCCACAAAGGCCCCGGCCGCCACGGCCCGTGCCGCAATCTGCGGCCCGGTTTCCTGACCCGCCACCGGCAAAAAGCTGGGCGAATTGGACGGGGCGAAATCGGGCGGCAGGCCGACCGCCAGAATATGCCACAACTCGCCATTCGCCATGGCACCGGAATGCAGTTCGGCCCCCAGAATGGTGGTAAAGCTGTTGGTCCGCATCGGCACGGTATCGACAATGGGATAGTCATAGTGCCCGACGAAATGGTCGGTCAGCGCCAGGAAATCATAGCCTTCGTCGCGGTAACGCCGGCACACCTCTTCCGGGGCCAGCACGCCATCGGAGCGGGTGGAATGGGTGTGCAGATTGCCGCGCCAAAAGCGGCCGGCGGCGGTAAAGGCGGGGTCACGCAACGTCATTGCATCCTCGGGGGTTGGGGCTTTGGCGGCAAACTGTCAGGCAAAGCCCCCTGCCGCAAGCCGATCGCCGACATTGGCCGCGAATTTTGTTTGGTTTATTTCAGTCCGGGCCCCATGAACCTGCCCCACACTTCAGCGGGGCTTGGCCTTCGCCGTGATCGGTGTCAGCCGTCCGACTCTCAGATCACCTATTATAGGTCAACGCGGCGTTACCCAGTGGGGTTCATACTTTGGCGGCCATTGTTTCCAGTTGCCATAGAAACGCCGCATTCAATTGCTGAACTGGTCTTCCGGATGATCCGAAAAGGGGAACATCATGTCGGTTACAGAAACAATGGCACTGACCCTGCTGATTACAGGCAGCCTTTCGCTCTACCTCATCTTGCACGCGGCGATTGATCTGTATCGCAATGGTCTGCCCGACCGTCGAAAACGCTGACCCTACCCCCGCCCGATATAGGGCATATCACGCGCCATGATCGTCATGAACGGCACATTGACGGTCAAGGGCAGGCTCGCCATGTGCAAGACCGCCCCCGCCACCTCGGCCACGTCCATCGTGGGTTCAATCGCAATGCGGCCATCGGCCTGCGGCACACCTTTGGTCATTGCGCGGGCCATGTCGGTCAGGGCGTTGCCGATGTCGATTTGGCCGCAGGCGATGTTGAAGGCGCGGCCATCGAGGCCCACGGTGCGGGTCAGGCCCGTGACGGCGTGTTTGGACATGGTATAAGGCGTGGACCCCGGACGCGGCACCTGCGCCGAGATCGAGCCATTGTTGATGATGCGCCCGCCCTGCGGCGTCTGGTGGCGCATGATGCCAAAGGCGGCGCGGGCGCACAGGAACATGCCGGTGATGTTGGTGTTGCAGACGGCAAGCCAGGTCTCGACCGGAATCTCGTCAATCGGCGCGCCCTTGGCCGACATGCCGGCGTTGTTGAACAGAACGTCCAAGGTGCCAAAGCTGGCAAAGCTGGCCTCGACCGCGGCGGGGTCGGTCACGTCGCAGGGCAGGACAACGGCATTGGGATTGCCATCTGCGGTTTCGGCCAGGGGTTCCGCCCGGCGGCCAATCAGCCCGACGCGCCAGCCCTGCGCCAGAAAGGCTTGCGCGGTGGCGCGGCCAATGCCAGAGCCTGCGCCGGTCACGATGATGGATTTCATTGGGTCACCTGATAGGTTGCGTTGTCCAGAAAGGCGGGGTTGATTTCGACGCCCCAGCCCGGTTCGGCGGTCACGATGGCATGACCATCGACGATGCGGTAGGGGTCGTTCCGGAAAAGCCCGTCCTGCCAGGGGTAATAATCAAGGCCCTCGATCGAGAACTCCAGATACTTGCCGCCGTTCGGAATCGCCTTGAGCAGGTGCATCGTGCACATCGTCACCAGCGACAGGTTGGCGGCATGGGGGGTGATGGGCAGGCCGGCGCGGGCCCCCATCGCGCAGACCTGAAGGGTGCGGGTGATGCCGCCCATATACATGACATCGGGTTGCAGGATGTCGACGGCGTGGCGGTCGATCATCAAGGTCCAGGCCGACAGTTCGCAATCCTGCTCGCCACCGGTGATGTCGATGTCCAGCGCGGCGCGGACCTGGGCGGTTTGGTCCACCTCCCAATAGGGGCAGGGTTCCTCAAAATGGCTGATGCCGTTGTCTTGCAGGATATGCCCCACCTCGATGGCGCGGGCCGGGGCATAGCAGGAATTGGCGTCAACCAGTTTGTCAATTCCGTCGCCCAAGGCTTTGGCCACAGTGGGAATAACCTCTTCGGTGCGGCCCGGCCATTCGTCAAGGCCCCGGCCACATTCGGCCCCGACACGCCATTTGAAGGCGGTAAAGCCGTGGTCGTCGCGCAGTTTCACGAACCGCGCCGCCTCGTCCATGGGTGTGATGTCGCGCTTCATCGATGAGGCATAGGCGCGCAGGGGGCCGGGGGTTCCACCCAACAGTTCGACCACCGGCCTGCCCGCCAGTTTGCCGCGCAAATCCCAGATTGCGGTGTCAAATCCGGTCTGGGCGCGGCGCAGGTAGGAGCCGGGGTATTTGTGTTCGCGCTCGGAAATCAGGTTCAGCGTGTCCTCCATATCGTCGACCCGCGTGCCGATGGCGTGGCGGGCGACCTGGCGGTGAAAGACCTGCGCTGTGATGTCGGCGTTATAGGTGGACAGTTGCCCCCAACCCGTCGCGCCCGTTTCCGTGGTGACGCGGGTAAAGGTGACGAATTCGTTGCCGAAGGTTTCAAGCTTGATTATTTTCATGGGGTTACAGCCATTTCTTCCATTTGAAATACAAAAACGTGCCCCCCGCCGACAGCAGCATCAACCCCAGAGCAAGCGGATAGCCCCAGGGTTTGTCCAGTTCGGGCATGACATGAAAGTTCATGCCATAGATCGAGGCGATCAGGGTGGGCGGCAGGAACAAGACGGCGACAACCGACACGATACGCACCGTGCCGTTCTGCAACAGGTTGATCATGCCCAGCGTGGTGTCCGTGGCCTGAGCCACGCGGGTGGCCAGATAGTCGCAGTGCACCTCAAGTGCGGCAATGTCGCGCTGCAACCCCTTGGCAATGCTTCGAAAAACGGCATCTGCCTTTTTGTCGGACAGGCCCAAAATGGCAAAGCTCATCGCCCGCTCCAGCGTCAGCAGGGCCAGACGGACGCGGGCGATCAATTCGCTTTCGCGGCCAATCAGTTGCAGGGCGTCCTGCAACATCGCCGCCGTCCGGCCTTGATCACCCGAGGCATAGACGGTGCGGTAAATCTCCTCCAACCCGCGCCCGGCGCTTTCCAGAAGGTCGGCCAGACGGCCCACGATTTCGTCCATCAGCCCCAGGAACAACTTTTGCGCGGTGTCGCAACCCGCCCCGCCTTTGTCGGCGCGGTCGGGAAAGGTTTCAAACGGGCGGGGCACGTGGTGGCGGACGGTGATCAGCTGACGAGCGGTGAGGATGAAGCAGACCGGGCTGGACAGCGGCGTGTTGGTTTCCGTTTGGCCAGGCAGCACGACCGTGATGTAATCGGCACCCGGTTCGCGGTAAAGGCGGTTGGAAATCTCGATCTCTTCCATGTCGGCGAGGGTCGGCACATCCACCCCCAGCGCCGTCACGCGGTCGGTCTGGGCGGGCATGGGTTTGTACAGATCGATCCAGATCGCCTGGGCCAGGTCGGCATCGGGGTCAAGCCTGACCAGTTTGCCGCCCTCCTGCCGGTATGCATACAGCATCTTGTCCCCCTTGTGTCACGCCAATGCCTAACCCGCCCCGCAGGCCGATCCAAGCCTTGTCGCGGGACTGCTGGACAAAAGGCCGGGCGCAGGCCAAACCCATGCGGGAAACCGGGGGTCCTATGGCGATTGATCTGGTCATATTCGATTGCGACGGCGTGCTGATCGACAGCGAAATCATCTCGGCCCAGATGCTGATTGATGAATTGGCGGGCTTGGGGGTGCGGATTGACCTGGCCTATGTGGCGCGGCATTTTCTGGGGCGGTCCTATCCCACCGTGATGGCGACGATCCGCAAGGAATTTGGCCTGGACCTGCCGCCCGCGTTCGAGGACCAGTATCGCACCCGCCTGATGGCGGCGTTTGCGGCCGGGCTGACCATCATGCCCCATGTGCAGCAGACGCTGGACAGCCTGACCCTGCCCTATTGCGTGGCGACATCCAGCAGCCCGATGCGGGCGCAAAAGTCGTTGGAAATGGTGGGTCTGGCGCATCTGACCGGCGCTCGGCTGTTCACGGCAACGATGGTGGCCCACGGCAAACCCGCGCCGGACCTGTTTTTGCTGTGCGCCGAACGACATGGCGTGGCCCCGGCAAACTGTCTGGTGATCGAGGACAGCCTGAACGGCGTGCGGGCGGCGCGGGCGGCGGGGATGCCGGTCTGGCGGTTCATCGGCGGGTCGCATCTGAGGGGTCGGGCGCTGGATGAACCTGAAGGCGCGCGGCCAGACGGACACTTTGATACATTCGCCGGATTTTACGACATTCATCCGGATCTGAAGGGGATGAGATGAGCAGGATCGACAACGAACCCTCCTTGCATGACGAGGCGGCGCGGGCGGGGTGGCTGTATTATGTGGGGGGCATGACGCAGGATCAGATTGCGACCGAGTTGGGCGTGTCCCGCCAGCGGGCGCAGCGTCTGGTCAGCCGGGCCATGGCCGAGGGGTTGATTCAGGTGCGGCTGAGCCACCGCATCGGCACCTGCCTGACGCTGGAGGCCGCCCTGACCGACCGTTACGGCCTGACGCGCTGCCGTGTCGTGCCCTCGCTTGCCCCCGGTGCCGATGCAGTGCGCGCCACCTCGCCCGCTGCGGCGGCCGAGTTGGAGCGGGTGTTGCGGATGCCCGAGCCCAAGGTGATTGCACTGGGCACTGGCCGTTCGATGCGCGGGATGGTGGATGCGTTGGAGGGGGTCGAGGCCGATCACCACCGGTTGGTGTCGCTGATCGGCAATATCGCGCCGGACGGGTCGGCGTCGTTCTTTGACGTCGTGATGCGGATCGCCGACAAGGTCCGCGCCCCGCATTACCCGATGCCGGTGCCGGTGATTTCGACCACCCCCGAGGAGAACGCCGCCTTTCACGCCCTGGCCCCGGTGCGGCGGGTGGTTGATCTGGCGCGGGCGGCGGATGTGATCTTTGTCGGCGTCGGCCAGATGTCAGATGATGCGCCGCTGCTGGCCGATGGCTTTGTCACGCGGGCCGAGTTGGACGAGATGCAGGCGGCCGGGGCGGTGGGCGAGGTGGCGGGTTGGGTTTTTGATTCGCAAGGTCAATACCTGGATGTGGGCACCAACCGGCGCACCGGGGGGGTGCGGATCGTGCAGGGACTGGACCGCCCGGCGATCGGAATCGCGGCGGGGGCGTCCAAGGTCGCGGCGATTGCTGCGGCGCTGCAATCACGCATTATCAACGGCTTGGTCACAGACGAGGCCACGGCAACCGCCATTCTGGCCCGCTGAGCTTTTGCTCATGCAGCATAAAAAAGCTCTTGACGGAGCACGGAGTCATATGAGCATTTACCCGTCAGGCGATGTTTTGCTCAATCGCTATCCAGGGAGGATACCAATGAAGATGACTGTTCGCGCGCTTTTGGGCGCGTCGGCAATGCTTGCCTTGACCGGCGCGGCATTTGCCCAGACCACGATCACTGTCGCCACCGTGAACAACGGCGACATGGTCCGCATGCAGGGCCTGATGGCGGACTTCAACGCCAAGCACCCCGACATCACCGTAGAATGGGTGACGCTGGAAGAAAACGTGCTGCGCCAGAACGTCACGGCCGATATCGCCACGGGCGGCGGCCAGTATGACGTGATCACGATCGGCACCTATGAGGTTCCGATCTGGGCCAAGCAGGGCTGGCTGGAAAGCCTGAACGACCTGCCGGCCGATTATGATGTGGATGACCTGCTGCCGGCGATCCGCGGCGGTCTGACCGTTGACGGCAACCTGTACGCATCGCCGTTCTATGGCGAATCGTCCTTTGTGAACTATCGCAAGGATCTGGCCGAGAAGGCCGGGATCACCATTCCCGATGCACCGACCTGGGACGACATCAAGGCCGCAGCCGCCGCGATGACGGATACCGAGGCGGGCATCTATGGCATCTGCCTGCGCGGCAAGGCCGGCTGGGGCGAGAACATGGCCTTCCTGACCACCATGGCCAACAGCTATGGCGCGCGCTGGTTCGATGAAAACTGGGTCCCCCAGTTCGACCAGCCGGAATGGAAAGCCGTGATGACGGACTATGTCGAACTGCTGACCAAATACGGCCCACCCGGCGCGTCCAACAACGGCTATAACGAAAACCTGACGCTGTCCTTGCAGGGCAAATGCGCCATGCGCATGGACGCCACGGTTTCGGCAGGGTCGCTGACCGATCCCGCACAGTCCGAGTTTGCCGATCAGGTCGGTTTCGCCCTGGCCCCCGATATGGGTCTGGGCAAGCGGGCGAACTGGCTCTGGGCCTGGTCGCTGGCGGTTCCGGCATCGTCCGATGCCAAGGAAGCGTCCAAGACCTTCATCAACTGGGCGACGAACAAGGACTATCTGGCCCTTGTCGCGGCCAAGGAAGGCTGGCGCAATGCACCTCCGGGCACGCGGACCTCGCTGTATTCCAACCCGGAATATGCGGCGCTGCCCTTCGCCAAGATGACGATCGATTCGATCAACGCGGCTGACCCGACCAACCCGACCACCAAGCCGGTGCCCTATGTCGGCGTCCAGTTCGTTGCGATCCCCGAGTTTGCCGGTCTGGCCACCTCGGTTGGCGAAATCTTCTCGGCCGCTTTGGCTGGGCAAAAGACGGTTGATGAGGCCCTGGCTGAAGCGCAGGCTTTGGCTGTCGAGGAAATGACCTCGGCTGGTTACATCAAGTAAGTGCCGGGGTCCGGCCTTGATGGCCGGGCCTCGCTTCTCTCTCCCGCGGTTTTCCAAGGGCGCGGGAGAGAGTTCCACCCGACCCGCCCTCGCATCCTCGGAGACCCCCATGGCTACGCAGTCTTCCCGTGCCGCTGCCCGTTTGATGGTCGCCCCGTCTGTCATCGTCCTGTTCATCTGGATGATCGTGCCGCTGGCGATGACCATCTGGTTTTCGTTTCGGCTTTACCGGCTGTTGTCGCCCGAACGGACAGGCTGGGTCGGGTTTCGCAATTACAGCTGGTTTTTCAACTCGCCCGATTTCTGGCTGGCGATTTCCAACACGCTGTTGCTGGTCGGCGGAGTTCTGGCCATCACCATCGTGCTGGGGGTGTTGATCGCGTTGCTGATCGACCTGCCGGTCTGGGGTCAGGGGCCGTTGCGCATCCTTGTCATCTCACCGTTTTTCGTGATGCCACCCGTGGCCGCGTCGATCTGGGAAAACCTGTTCATGCATCCGCAAAACGGCATGTTCGCGTCCTTTGCCCAAGGCCTGGGGATGAAGCCGATCCTGTTCATGGAAAGTTATCCGATGTCCTCGGTCATCTTCATCGTGTCCTGGGAATGGCTGCCCTTTGCCACGCTGATCTTGCTGACCGCCCTGCAATCGTTGTCCTCGGAACAGCTGGAGGCGGCGGAAATGGATGGCGCATCGGCCATCAGCCGGTTCCGCTATATCGTGCTGCCGCATATGACCCGCGCCATCACCGTCGTCATCCTGATCCAGACCATCTTTTTGCTGGGCATCTTTGGCGAGATTTTCACCACCACCCAAGGCGGCCCGGGCTCTGCCTCTACCACCCTGCCCTACATGATCTATAAACAGGCCGTCATCGCCAAGGACATTGGCCGGGCGGCGGCGGGGGGGATCATCGCGGTCATTCTGGCCAATATCGTCGCCTACTTTCTCATGCGCAGCATGGGCAAGAATCTGGACGCCTGAGAGGAGGAGACCTCTATGGCCCGTGCCGTCTCGACCCGTCGCAAAGTGTTTTACACCGCTGCCGCGTGGTCTGTTGCCCTGCTGATCTTCTTTCCGGTGTTCTGGACGATTCTGACCAGTTTCAAGACCGAAGCCTCTGCCGTCGCCTCGCCGCCGCAACTGTTCAGTGCCGACTGGACGCTGGACAATTATGCCGAGGTTTGGGGGCGGTCGGACTACCCCCGCTTTTTCTGGAATTCGGTGGTGATTTCGGTGGGGTCCACCCTGCTGGGCCTGATCATCGCCATTCCGGCCGCCTGGTCGATGGCCTTTGTGCCGGGCAACCGGACCAAGGATCTGCTGATGTGGATGCTGTCGACCAAGATGATGCCCGCCGCCGCGGTGCTGATCCCGATGTATCTGATATTCCAGCGCACCGGGTTGTTTGACACGCGCACGGGGCTGGTATTGGCGCTGATGCTGATGAACCTGCCGGTGATCGTCTGGATGCTGTATACCTATTTCAAGGAAATCCCCTCGGAAATCCTGGAAGCGGCGCGGATGGATGGCGCGTCCTTGGGCAAGGAAATCATCTATGTCCTGACGCCGATGGCGATACCCGGCATTGCGTCGACCATGCTGCTGAACATCATCCTGGCCTGGAACGAGGCGTTCTGGACCATCACCCTGACCACGGTGAACGCGGCCCCCCTGTCGGCCTTCATCGCCAGCTTTTCGGCGCCGCAGGGGTTATTTTACGCCAAACTGTCGGCGGCCAGCACCATGGCCATTGCGCCGATCCTGATCCTGGGCTGGTTCAGCCAGAAACAATTGGTCCGCGGCCTGACGTTTGGCGCGGTTAAGTGAGGGAACCATGGGCAAGATCGTTCTGAACGCCGTTCGCAAATCATTTGGCGAGGTGGATGTGATCCCCGGCGTCGACCTGACCATCGAGGATGGTGAGTTTGTGGTCTTTGTCGGCCCCTCGGGCTGCGGCAAATCCACCCTGCTGCGGCTGATTGCGGGGCTCGAGGATACCACCTCGGGGGCCATCGTGATTGACGGGGCCGATGCCACCGCCCTGCCCCCCGCCAAGCGCGGGCTGGCGATGGTGTTTCAATCCTATGCGCTGTACCCGCATATGACGGTGCGCAAGAACATCATGTTCCCGCTGAAAATGGCGGGCATGGAGATTGGTGAGGCGACCCGCCGCGCCGATGCCGCCGCCAAGGTGCTGAACCTGACCGCCTATATGGAGCGGCGTCCCGGCCAGTTGTCTGGTGGGCAGCGGCAGCGCGTGGCGATTGGCCGGGCCATCGTGCGCGAACCTGCGGCCTTTCTGTTTGACGAGCCGCTGTCGAACCTCGATGCCGCTTTGCGGGTGAACATGCGCCAGGAAATCACCGAACTGCACCAGTCGCTGAAAACCACGATGATTTATGTGACCCATGATCAGGTCGAGGCGATGACGATGGCCGACAAGATCGTCGTGCTGAACGCAGGCCGGATCGAACAGGTGGGCAGTCCGCTCGCCCTGTATAACAACCCCGGAAACACCTTTGTCGCGGGCTTTATCGGCAGCCCCAAGATGAACCTGATCGAGGGGCCCGAGGCTGCGGCGCTGGGGGCCACCACCATCGGCGTGCGGCCCGAACACCTGTCGGTCGTCAGCGAAGGTGGCTGGGAAGGCGTCGTGGGTCTGTCCGAACATCTGGGGTCGGACACCTTCCTGAAGGTGACGACAGACCGGGTCGGCACGATCAACGTGCGGGCGGGCGGCGAAGTGATACTGCGCCCCGGCGACCGGGTGCATCTGGCGCCCCAACCGGGCAAGATCCACCGCTTTGGTGCGGACGGAAAGGCCATGACATGAGGTTGCAGGGAAAGCGCGCCCTGATCACCGGGGCGGCACGGGGCATCGGCTTTGAATTTGCCCGCGCCTATATCGCCGAGGGTGCGGTGGTGACGCTGGCCGATGTGAATGGCGCAGCCCTTGCGGCGGCGGTGGCGGACCTCGGGCCACAGGCGCGGGCGCAAGTGATCGACGTGACCGATCAGGCCTCGATTGACGCAGGCTTTGCGGCGGCGATTGCCGATATGGGGGGCTTGGACATCCTGATCAACAACGCCGCCCTGTTTCAGGCGGGTCCCGTGGTGGACATCACCCGCGCCACCTATGACCTTTTGTTTGCCGTCAACGTGGCGGGGACGCTGTTCTGTCTGCAAGCGGCGGCACGGCATATGATGGCAAATGGCGGTGGCAAGATCATCAACATGGCCTCCCAGGCCGGGCGGCGGGGTGAGGGGTTGGTGGCGGTCTATTGCGCGACCAAGGCCGCCGTCATCAGCCTGACCCAATCTGCGGGGCTGGACCTGATCAAGCATGGCATCAACGTCAACGCCATTGCCCCCGGCGTGGTGGACGGCGCCCATTGGGACGGCGTGGACGCCGAGTTTGCCAAATATGAAAACCGCCCCTTGGGCGAGAAAAAACGCCTTGTCGGGGCCGCGGTGCCGATTGGCCGCATGGCCACGGCGCAGGATTTGACCGGCATGGCGATTTTCCTTGCCACAGCAGAAGCAGATTACATCGTCGCGCAGACCTTTGGGGTCGACGGCGGAAACTGGATGGCCTGACATGAACACACTAGCCCTGCCCGCCTATGACCGCAGCACCCTGACACCGGGGATCGTCCATATCGGCCTGGGCAATTTCCACCGCGCCCATATGGCGGTCTATCTGGATGACCTGTTCGCCATGGGTCTGGATCACGACTGGGCCATCCTGGGCGCCGGAGTGCGCGCCGGCGATGCCGCCATGCGTGAGGCGCTGTTGGCGCAGGATTGCCTGTCCACCGTGATCGAGTTGGATCCGTCCGAACGTCGCGCCCGCCGGGTGGGGTCGATGGTGGGGTTCCTGCCGGTGCAGGCCGACAACGCCGCCCTGATCGCCGCCATGGCCGACCCTGCCATCCGCATCGTGTCGCTGACCGTGACCGAGGGCGGCTATTTCGTCGATGCCGCGACCGGGCAGTTTGACCCTACTGCGCCTGACATTGTGGCGGACGCCGCGGCCCCCTCCCGGCCCGGCACTGCCTTTGGCGCAATCCTGGCGGCCCTGCGCCTGCGCAAGGCGGCCGGGACCCTGCCCTTTACCGTGATGTCCTGCGACAACTTGCCGGGCAATGGCCATGTGACGCAGGCCGCCGTGGTGGGGCTGGCCCGGCTGTCCGACACGGCGTTTGCCGATTGGGTGGCGCAGAATGTCGCCTTTCCCAATGGCATGGTGGACCGCATCACCCCCGCCACCGGCCCCCGCGAACGCGCCATGGCCGCCGAATTTGGCCTGACCGACCCGGTGCCCGTCACCTGCGAACCCTTCCGGCAATGGGTGCTGGAGGACAACTTTCCCATGGGCCGCCCTGCCCTGGAAAAGGTCGGCGTCACCTTCACCCCCCATGTCCATGCGTTCGAGGCGATGAAGATTCGCATCCTGAACGGCGGCCACGCCATCATCGCCTATCCGGGCGGCCTCAAGGGCCATGAATATGTCCATGAGGATATGGCCGACCCCACCATCCGCGCCTTTCTGGACGCGGTGGAAACCCGTGAAATCCTGCCCATCGTGCCCCCGGTGCCGGGGCAGGACCTGAACGACTACAAGACCCTGATCATCCAGCGGTTCAGCAACCCCGGGGTGGCCGACACCGTGCGCCGCCTGTGTCTGGACGGAACCAATCGCCAGCCCAAGTTCATCATCCCCTCGATCCGCGATGTTCTGGCAGCGGGGGGGCGGGCCGAGGGGTTGACGCTGCTCTCGGCCATGTGGTGCCGCTATTGCACGGGCGTTGATGAAAATGGCACGGTCATTGCGCCGAATGACCCCAATTGGGACACCTTGCAGGCCCGCGCCATCGCCGCGAAACAGGACCCCACGCTCTGGATCGGCATGACCGACATCTACGGCGATCTGGCGCAGAACCCGGTCTTTGCGGCAGGCTTTGCCGAGGCGCTGAACTTCCTTTGGGCCAACGGGGCCGAGGCGGCTATGCGCCGCTATCTGGCCGGCTGATCTGGCCGCCCCCCACCGCTGCCGGAACCCCGGTGGTGGTGGGCGAGGAGGTCGGCAGACCCCGCGCCACCCGCACCGCCAGATAGGCAAAGGCCTGCGCCTCCAGCATGTCACCATTCAGGCCGACAGCCTCGACCGGCTGCACCTCAGCAAAGCC
>CAMBWO010000006.1 GCA_945871285.1 Pseudorhodobacter antarcticus
CCGTCATACCCCGGTTCGCGGGCGTGGCACATCGAACAGCGGCCCTGGATGATCGACGTGACATCCTCGAACCCCGGCGCGGCGGCATAGACCAGGCTCAATGGCGTCAAAGCGGCCTCCTGCGGCGCGTGGCGCATCGGCGCGGTGGACAGCCAGGCGATTGCCAGAAACAAGAGGCCGGTCAGCGCCCAGGTCCAGTGCGGGCTGCCCTTGCGGGCGTGGCGGGTGTTGAACCAGTGCCGCACCGTCACCCCCATCAGGAACACAAAGCTGGCGATCAGCCAGTTGTATTCGGTGGCAAAGATCAGCGGATAGTGGTTGGACAGCATCAGGAACACAACCGGCAGCGTCAGATAGTTGTTGTGGGTGCTGCGCTGCTTGGCGATCTTGCCGTATTTGGGGTCGGGTTTGCGCCCGGCAATCAGGTCGGCCACCACGATGCGCTGATTGGGCATGATGGTGAAGAATACGTTGCCCGACATGATCGTCGCGGTGAACGCCCCCAGATGCAGCAGCGCCGCCCGGCCCGAGAACACGTTCACATAAAACAGCGCCATGCCGACAAGGATGACATAGAGGCCGATCATCAGCCGGGTGCTGTCATCGCCAAAACGGCTGCGGCAGATCAGGTCATAGGCCACCCAGCCAAAGGCCAACGAGGCGAGCGAGATGCCGACGGCCTGCCAGACGGTCAGGTCCATCACCGCGGGGTCGATGAGGTAGAACTCGGCCCCCATGTAATAGACCAGCACCAGCATGGCGAACCCGGACAGCCAGGTCGCATAGCTTTCCCATTTGAACCAGGTCAGATGTTCGGGCATCGCCTGCGGGGCCACCAGATATTTCTGGATGTGATAAAACCCGCCGCCATGCACCTGCCACTCCTCGCCATCGGCACCACTGGCCAGCTTCCGATCGCGGTTCAGGCCCAGGTCCAGCGCGATGAAGTAAAAACTGGAGCCGATCCAGGCGATGGCAACCACCACATGCACCCAGCGGGCCGCGATCATCACCCAGTCCCACAGGACAACCCAGTCATACATGGCATGCATCTTTCATTTGTGAACCGCTTCCAGGCGGTGGCCGTCAAGGTCAAGGACAAAGGCGGCGTAATAGGTGGCACCATACTGCGGCCGCAGGCCGGGAGCGCCATTGTCGGTGGCGCCGTGTGCAAGGGCCGCCGCGTAAAAGGCGTCCACGGCCGCAGGGCTGGGCGCGGCAAAGGCCAGATGGAACCCCGGCCCGGCCGCAAGCGCGGGGTTGCGGGCGGTCAGGGCGAGGCTGTCCTCATTCTCGACCACGCCAAAGCCGACAAAACCCGGCGACTGGACTACCACGCGGTAACCCAGTACCGCCAACGCCGCCGTATAGAGCGCACGGGCGGCGGGCAGGTCGGATACGGGCAAGGAGATGTGATGCAGCATGGAACCCCTTTTGATGAAATCCTATACCCGCAGGCACTTGTCTGTTAATCCTGTAAATCACTGATCACTTTCAAAAATCGCACGAAGCCCGCATGTCCTATGTCGCCAACCTGCAAATGTTCGTCCGTGTCTATGAATTGGGCGGAATGAGTGCGGCTGCGCGGGATCAGCGCACCTCGCCCGCTGTCGCCTCGGCCCGGATGTCGGAATTGGAGAAGCATCTGGGCGTGCGCCTGTTCAACCGCACGACACGCAGCCTGCAACCCACCGAAAACGGCCGGCTGTTTTATGAAGGGGCGCGGCGCGTGTTGGCGGCGATTGACGAGGCCGAGGCGGCGGTGATGGAAACCGCGCAAAACCCGCGTGGGGTGGTGTTTGTGGCGGCCCCCCTGGGGATTGGCCGGCGCTTCATTGCGCCCCATGTGCCGGCGTTCAAGGACCAATACCCGCTGATCGACGTGCGCCTGCGCCTGTCGGACCGGGTGATCGACCTGACCGCCGAGGGGCTGGATGTGGCGTTTCATCTGGGGATACTGGAGGATTCCGCGCTGAAGGTCCGCCTGATTGCCGATTGCCCGCGTGTGCTGTGCGCCGCCCCTGCCTATATCGCCCGGCGCGGGATGCCTGTGGATGGGGCCGCCCTGGTGCGCAACCGGCATGATTGCCTGAACCTGCGCTTTCCCGGTGCACGAGAGTTTCAATGGACGCTGCTAACCCCCGAAGGCCCGCAACGCCATGAAATCACCGGGCCTTTTGAAAGCGACGATGGCGAGGTGCTGACGGGCTGGGCGCTGGATGGCCACGGCGTGGTCCTGAAAACCCGGTTCGAGGTGGCAGATCATCTGGCCGAAGGCCGCCTTGTGCCCGTCGCCGTGGCGACCCCTCCCCTGCCCGCGCAGCTGTCGCTGCTCTCTCAACAGCGCAGCGCCAAGGACAGCAAGGTGCGCCTGTTCACCGATTTCATGATCGCGAAAATCCGCGAGGAAATCAGGCAGGCCACCGACCCCGTCTGACCCTTGGCCCCGCCTACCCCTTGGGAAGATAGGAAATCGCCCCCGCAATATCGGTATCGTCGATCAGGGTGAACTGGCTACGGCTGCCCGCCTGCCGCGCGGCGCCATAAGGCGCGTATTCGGGGTCTGTTGCAAAGGCGTGAAACGCCGCGGCATCGGGAAATTCCAGCAGCGCAATCAGGGTGCTGTCGCTTTTCTCGCCTTCCAAAGTCGAGATATTGCCGCTGCGCGACAGGTATTTGCCGCCATGTCGCGCCACCAGGTTGTGAACGTTGGTGGCGTAGGTCGGCACCCAGTCGGCATTGGTGACTTTGATATCCGCAATCAGATAAACGCTCATCGAAACTCTCCCTTGATGGACAGCCGGGAACCGGGTGTCACCGCCCAGACTGCGGCATGTGCGGCCTGTCCTCCAGTCACGCGACTAAACCGGGTGATACAGTTTCAGAACTAGCCGCGAGTGCCCGACATGCTAGGATGCACCGCTACAGGAGGTTGGGATGGGTCAATCAGGCTACAAACAGTTCTGCCCCCTTGCCATGGCCGCCGAGGTGTTATGCACCCGCTGGACCATGGTCCTGTTGCGCGAATTCATCGCCGGATCGACGAGGTTCAATGACCTGCGGCGTGGCGTGCCGAAGATGTCACCCAGCCTTTTGTCCAAGCGGCTGCGCGAACTGGAAACCTGCGGCATCATCGAACGGCGGCCGGTGCCCCATGAACCGGGGGTCTATGACTATCACCTGACGGCATCCGGGCGCGATTTGCAGAGCGTGGTGGAATCGGTCGGCTTTTGGGGGCAGAAATGGGTCGAATCCCGTCTGTCGCTGCAGAACCTGGATCCGTCCCTTTTGATGTGGGACATGCGGCGCAATCTGAACCCCGAACCGCTGCCCAAACGGCGCTGTGTGGTGCAATTCCTGTATTCCGATCTGCCCAGCACCAAGAGCCATTGGTGGCTGGTGATCGAAAAGGACGGCGAGGTTGACCTGTGCTGGTCCGACCCCGGTTTCGACGTGGACCTGTTCATCACGACCAAACTGCGCACAATGACGGCCATCTGGATGGGCGTGACCACCGTGGCCCGCGAACGCGATCAGATCGAATTTTCGGGCTCCAAAGCCATCGCGGGCACCATGCAGGTCTGGCTGGGCCTCAGCCCCTTTGCGGTACAGGCCAAACGGGTGCCCTAACTGCCCCGATAGGTCGAATAGCCATAGGCCGACAGCAGCAGCGGCACATGGTAATGCGCGGCCGCGTCCTGAATGCCAAAGCGGATCGGGATTTCGTCCAGAAACAGGGTGTCGCCCGCCACCTGGCCACTGGCGCGCAGATAGTCGCCTGCGCAAAACACCAGCTCATAGCCGCCAACCGTGAAGCCCTTGCCCTCCAGCATGGGCGCATCGGTGCGGCCATCGGCATTCGTCACCGCCTCGGCAATCTTTTTGTGGCTGTTGCCCGTCACCCGGTAGAGCAGGATCCTGATCCCCCCCGCCGGGCACCCAAGCGCGGTATCCAGCACATGCGTCGACAACCATCCCGCCATTTCACCCTCCGAAAGCACCTTATCCGATTATTTGATAACGCTTTGCGCCGTTCCCGCATAGTCTGCCCGAAAAGAGGTTCCCAGATGCGCTATCCCCGTGATTTCCGTGGCCATGGCCCCAACGCCCCCGATGCCGCCTGGCCCGGCGGCGCCAAGATCGCCATTTCGATCGTCCTGAACTATGAGGAGGGCGGCGAGAACAACATCCTGCACGGCGACGCCGCCTCCGAGGCGTTCCTGTCCGACATCGCCGGCGCCGCGCCCTGGCCGGGGCAGCGCCACTGGAACATGGAATCGATTTATGACTACGGCGCCCGCGCCGGGTTCTGGCGGCTGCACCGTCTGTTCACCGGGATGGAGATTCCCGTCACGATCTATGGCGTGTCGACCGCGCTGGCCCGCAACCCCGAACAGGTCGCGGCGATGAAGGCGGCGGGCTGGGAGATTGCCTCGCATGGCCTGAAATGGGTCGATCACCGCGACATGGACCCCGCCGAGGAGGCGCGTCAAATCGCCGAGAGCATCCGCCTGCACACCGAGGTGGTGGGCGAGGCCCCGCGGGGTTGGTATACCGGGCGCTGTTCGATGCAGACCGTGGACCTGACCGCCGCCACCGGGCAGTTCGACTGGATCAGCGATACCTATGACGACGACCTGCCCTATTGGCGCGAGGTTGGCGCGCGCGACCAGCTGGTCATCCCCTATACGCTCGAAGCCAACGACATGCGCTTTGCCACCGCGCCCGGCTATACCGAGGGCGAGCAGTTCTACACCTATCTGCGCGACAGCTTTGATACCCTTTATGCCGAGGGGATGGACGGTCGCGCCAAAATGTTTTCCATCGGCCTGCACTGCCGCCTGATTGGTCGTCCGGGCAAGATTGCCGGGCTGAAACGCTTTCTGGACTATGCAAAATCGCACAACGGCGTCTGGTTTCCGCGCCGGATCGAGATTGCGCAGCATTGGGCAAAAACCCACCCCCACAAACGCTTGCGCCGCCCCACTCAGATGGGACGCGAGGAGTTCGTGGCAACTTGGGGTGGCATTTTCGAACATTCGCCCTGGATCGCCGACCGCGCCTTCGACTTGGAACTCGGGCCCGCCCATGACAGCGCCACGGGGCTGCTGAATGCGCTGTGCCGGATGTTCCGCTCCAGCAGCGCGGCCGAACGGCTGGGGGTCTTGCAGGCCCACCCCGACCTTGCCGGCAAACTGGCGGCGGCCAGGCGCCTGACGGCAGACAGCACCGCCGAACAGGCGTCAGCGGCGCTGGATGCCCTGACCGATGCCGAACGCGATGGGTTCCAGACGCTCAACACCGCCTATGTCGCCAAACACGGCTTCCCCTTCATCATCGCCGTGCGCGACCATACCAAGGCGACGATCCTTGCCGCCTTCGAAACCCGCCTGCTGAACGACACCGAAACCGAGTTCCGCACCGCCTGCACCCAGGTCGAACGCATCGCCGAACTCCGCCTCAAGGGCCTGTTGCCATGACCAGCTATTACGCCCCCCAGGGCGGCCTGCCCCCACAAACCACCCTGATGACCGGCCGCGCCGTGTTTACCGAGGCCTATGCCGTCATCCCCAAAGGCTGCTTTTCCGACATCGTGACCAGCTATCTGCCGGGCTGGACCCAAACCCGCCTCTGGCTGATCGCAAGGCCGATGTCGGGCTTTTCGGAAACCTTCAGCCAATATGTGATGGAGGTGCAGCCCGGCGGCGGATCGGACGCCCCGGACGAGGACAAGGGCGCCGAACACTGGCTGTTCCTGACCCATGGCGAGGCGACCGTGACCATCGCCGGCCAATCCTATGACCTGTCGCCCGGCGGCTATGCCTATATCCCCGCCGCCACCCCCTGGACCCTGCTCGCCGAAGGCCCGACCCCGGCCCGCTTCCACTGGATCCGCAAGCTTTACCAACCCGCCCCCGGCATCCCCGCCCCGCAGCCCTTTGTGACCAACGAACAGGCCATGCCCCTGCGGCCTATGCCCGACACGAACGGCGTCTGGGCCACCACCCGCTTTGTCGAGCCTACGGACCTGTCCCATGACGCCCATGTCAACATCGTCACCTTCCAACCCGGCGGGGTGATCCCGTTTGAAGAAACCCATGTCATGGAACACGGGCTTTACGTGCTGGAAGGCCGCGCCGTCTACAAACTCAACCGCGACTGGGTCGAGGTCGAGGCCGGCGATTTCATGTGGCTGCGCGCCTATTGCCCGCAAGCCTGCTATGCCGCCGGCCCCGGCCCCTTCCGCTACCTGCTTTACAAGGACGTCAACCGCCACGCGGCCCTGCGCGACACCTTCAACCGCTGACCTTTCATATCGGCCCAAATATCCACTCGGCAGCCCGCCAAAGGCACCAGATGCAGATCAAATGCGAACCCCTGACCCAAACCGCCTTCGCCCCCTTCGGCGATGTGCTGGACGCCACCGGCGACCACCGCCTGATCAACGCCGGCCTCTGCCAACGCCACCACGACCGCGCCCGGCTGGATTTCGGCGACGCAAACGCCGGCATCTCGATCTTTCGGGCCGAACCCCGCAACCTGCCCTATGCCTTCGACCTGATCGAACGCCACCCCGACGGCAGCCAGGCCTTCCTGCCCATGTCCGAACACCCCTTTCTGGTGATAGTGTCCCAGGGGCCAAGCCACACCCCCCACGCCTTTCTGACCAATGGCGCCCAAGGCATCAACCTGCACCGCGGCACCTGGCACGGCGTCCTGACCCCGCTGCACCCGCCCGGCCTCTTCGCCGTGGTCGACCGCATCGGTGCCACACCCAACCTCGAAGAATACCGCTACCCCGCGCCCTTCACCGTGACCCGGTAGGCAAGATGGGCAAACCGCCCCTTTCGGTAAACCGAAACGGCCGAACTGCCCATCCTACAAGTCACCGGAACGCTGCTGGCGCCGCTTGTAGGATGGGCAGTTCGCCTTTCCCCGCCGGGAAAGGCGGTTTGCCCATCTTCCTCACGCCTCCCGTGTCTCCCAAAGCAGCCCCCGCGTCCGGCCGGGCACAAACCCCGCGAAACCGGGCGCCAGCCAGGCCGCACGGTCCAACCCCTTCAAATGCTGGTCCAGAAACGCCGTCACATAATGCTGGGTGATGTTGTTCATGCGCACCGTATCCCAGACCGCGTCGCCATAATGATCGAACGGCGGGAAATCGA
Organism: Pseudorhodobacter antarcticus; assembly: GCA_945871285.1. Lineage (GTDB taxonomy): Bacteria > Pseudomonadota > Alphaproteobacteria > Rhodobacterales > Rhodobacteraceae > Stagnihabitans. The sequence continues at coordinate 7,167 of CAMBWO010000006.1, forward strand.
GATGGGGTGACGGCGCCCAGGCCTCCACCGGCGCCGGAATCGGTGCCCCCGCGTTGTGGGCCGCGCCCTGAAATGTCAGCAAATGCCGCCGCACCCCCACCGCCTCGTCAAAGATCAGCCGCATCCCCGTGTCATAGCCCGACACCTCATCCGCATCCCCCGCAATCACCAGCATCGGCACCGACAACCCCGCCATGCCGCCCGCATCCCAGGTGCCATGCTGCCGCCCCCAGGCGCCAAACGGAACGATTGCCTTCAACCTTGGGTCCGCCACCGCGTCACAATGCCGCTCCAGCCAGGGCGCCACCGCCGCCACCTGCTCCAACCCCAGCACCGCCCGCGACACCGACGCCCCGCCCGAGATCAGCGTGCCATAGCCCCCCATCGAATAGCCGACGATCGCCACCCGCTCCGCTCCCAAGGCGTCCACCACGAAACGGGTGTCCAACGGCCGGTTCACCAGCGTTGACCCAAACGCCGCCCCGGCCTGATAGACCGGGTCGCCATAGGTGCTTTCAGGATGGTCGATTGCCGCCACGCGGAAACCTTTGGAGGCCAGATTCTCGCCCAAATGGCTCATCAGCATCCGGTTGCCCGGAAAGCCGTGGCTTAGAATCACCAGCGGAAACTCCCCCGCCGCCGCCGCCCCGCGCGCCGCCCGGCCCTGCAACGCCACCTCGGTCCGCCCGTCGCGCAGCAACGTCCGGTAGGGCACCACCACCCCGGTCCCCGCCACAGCGGGATACCACAGTTCCACGACCAGCCGCCGGTCGACGAGCGCCCCGCCGGCCAGCACATCGGGTTGCCCCGGATTCACCAGATCCAGCGTCCGGACCCCCACGGCATGCGGGCCGATTGCCGCCAACTCCGGCGCATCGGGGCGGATCAGGTCAATGCGGTTGGGATGGGGTCCGGACATGGTGCTCTCCTGCAATCGCACAGACCATAGCCTGCCATCGCGTATTGAACAGCCCACACCAAAGGAAAAGGGGTGGCCCTGCGGCCACCCCTTCCCGAATTTCAGCCGAAGCCGAAAAGCTTATGCCAGCGCCAGGTTGATCGCCGACTCGCGGCCATCACGGCCCGATTCGATGTCGAACGTCACGGCTTGGCCGTCGTCCAACTGGCGAATGCCAGCGCGTTCCATAGCCGAGACGTGAACGAACACGTCTTTCTTGCCGCCTTCCGGTGCAATGAAGCCGAAACCCTTGGTTGCGTTAAACCATTTCACGGTGCCCTTGGCCATCGTGTGTACTCCTTTTTAGTGCCATCCGCAGGTTTGCGATGACTTGGCTCAGTCGTTAGATGATCGAGTACTGAAGCCTAGAAGGAGACAGAGGGTCGACATTTCGCGTTTCGCCCAACACACATGGCCCCTTTGGCGTCGAAAAGCAACCCCTCATCCTCGCACTGCCCGCAAATGCGCGAAATCCGCTCACCCCCTGTTGCCTTCATCTTTTTCCAAATATCCTCGGGGTGTGAATTGGCCGTCAGGCCAAGAGAGGGGCAGACGCCCCTCTGCCCGGTCAGCAAAAGGCGCCAAGATGATCCTGCTCAGCTACAACATCCAGTATGGCTATGGCCAGGATGGCACCTATGACCTGACCCGCGCCGCCGCCGTGATCGCCCGCGCCGATATCGCAGCCGTGCAGGAGGTCGACCGCCATTGGTCGCGCACCAACTTCGATGACCAGCCCGCACGCCTGGCCACCCTGTGCCCCGACCATTTCACCGCCTTCGCCCCCGGCTTCGACATGGCCGCCCCGACAGCCACCGACCGCAACCGTCGCCGCCAGTTCGGCCCGATGATTCTGTCGCGCTGGCCGATCCTGTGGACGCGGACCCACCTGCTGCCCCTGCGCCGCATGATCACCCCGATCAACACCCAGACCTGCGCGCTGGAGGGCTGCATCGCCACGCCTACCGGCCCCCTCCGCGTGATCAGCCTGCATCTGGCCCATGTCGGCGTGGCCGAACGCCTGACCCAGATCGCCCATCTGCGTGACGCGACCCGGTGGCCGTCCGGCCCGTGGAGCGGCACCGACGACGAACCCGCCCGCAACTGGACCGAGGGCGAGGCCGAACCGCCCTGCCCCGCCTGCATGGTCTGGCTGGGCGATTTCAACATGGAACCGGGCAGCGCCGAATATCTGACCCTGACCGATGCCACCCCCTACCACCCGGCGGCGCTTTATGCCGATGGTCTGGTGGATGCCGTCGCGCATTGTCACACAACGCTGCACACCCATGTCAAAACCATCGCGGGAACGCTGCGCCTGCGCCAGCTTGACCACTGCCTTGTCACCCCCGACCTCGCCCCCCGCCTGCGCCGAACCTGGACCGACCCTGACGACCGCGCCTCGGACCATCTGCCCCTGTGGGTGGACCTCGCCTGAGCCCCGCGCCGGCTTGGCCGTTGGCCGTGCCAAAGCCAAGCGTCTGCCCTGACAGATCTCCAAACTGCAACCCACTGAATGCCGATGCTTTTCAAAACCGCCCGGATCATGTCGCCCCGCCCCGCCTTGACTTGCGCCCCCAGCTTGGCTTTTGATACCCCCACCTGACCCGGACGCAAAATGACCCTCGGCTCCTCGCTCACCACCCCGCCGCCGACCCTGTCCGCAGGTCAGGCGCTGGCCTTGGCCGAAACCCATTTCGGGATGACGGGCAGCCTGACCCCGCTGACCTCGGAACGCGACCTGAACTACCTGTTGATCACGCCACAGGGCCGCTTTGTCCTGAAACTCGCCAATGCGGCCGAACCCGCCGCAGTGACACAACTGCAAACCCTGGCCCTGATCCACCTGGAACGCTTGCCGGTTCCCACGCCCCGCGTCCTGCGCACGCTGGACGGCAGGACCGAGGCGACCACCCCCCATGGCACCCTGCGCCTTCTGACCTACCTCGAGGGCCAGCCCCAGCACCTGACCCGCCGCACCCCCGCCCAATGCGCCGCGATGGGGGCCATGGCCGCCCAAATCAGCCTGGGGTTGCGCGGGTTCAGCCATCCTGCGGCGCGGCATGACCTGCAATGGGACATCAAACAGGCCGCCAAACTGCGCCCCCTGCTGCCCTATATCGCCCCTGATCTGCGCCCGCTGGCCACGCAAACGCTGGATCGTTTCGACTGCGATGTCCAACCGCTGCTCGCCAAGTGCCAGACCCAGATCGTCCACAACGACCTGAACCCGCATAACGTGCTGGTCGACCCCCAAGACCCCGACCGCATCACCGGCATCCTCGACTTTGGCGACATGGTGGAAACCCCGCTGATCTGCGACGCGGGCGTGACCGCCGCCTATCAGATCGACCCTGCCGCCCCGTGGGACAGCCTGACCACCTTTGCCCGCGCCTATCACGCCATCCTGCCCTTGACGGCCCGGGAGTGGCACCTGCTGCCCGACCTGGCCGCCACCCGGATGCTGACCACCCTCGCCATCGCCTCGGCCCGCGCCGCCCGCTACCCGGACAACGCGCCCTATATCCTGCGCAACGTCCCCGCCGCCGCCGCAGGCCTGACCGCCCTTGCCCAAGCCCCCCGCCAATTGCTGGAGATCGCATGACATCCCCCACCATGGTCAACGCCTATACCCCCGGCGCCGGCAACCTGTCCGCCGAAGATCAGGCCCGCGTCGCCCGCCGCGCCCGGCTGCTGGGCCCGGCCTACCGGCTGTTTTACGAAACCCCGGTCCATCTGGTGCGGGGCGAGGGGGTCTGGCTCTATGACGCCGAGGGCAAGGCCTACCTTGACTGCTATAACAACGTGGCAAGCCTGGGCCATTGCCACCCCCATGTCGTCGCCGCCACCACCCGGCAATCGGCGATCTATGCCAGCCACACCCGCTATCTGAATGACACCGTGCTGGACTATGCCGAACGCCTGCTGGCCACCTTTCCGCAGGCCCTGAACCATGTGATGTTCACCTGCACCGGGTCCGAGGCGAACGATCTGGCCCTGCGCATCGCCTTTGCCCATACCGAGGGGACGGGCGTGATCGTCACGGAAAACGCCTATCACGGCGTGACCCTGTCGACCGCCGCGATGTCGCCCAGCCTGGGGGCCGGGGTGCCGCTTGGGGCGCATGTCCGCACCGTGCCCGCGCCGTCGGATGGCCAGTTCACCGCCCATGTCCAGGCCGCGATCCACGACCTGCAACGCCACGGCATCAAACCCGCCGCCCTGCTGGTGGACACGATCTTTTCGTCGGACGGGGTCTATGCCGACCCCGCCGGGTTCCTGAAACCCGCAGTCGAGGCGATTCGCGACGCAGGCGGCCTTTTCATCGCCGACGAGGTCCAGCCGGGGTTTGCAAGGACGGGCGCGGCGATGTGGGGCTTTCAGCGCCATGGCCTGATCCCCGACATGGTCTCGATGGGCAAGCCGATGGGCAATGGCTATCCCGTCGCCGGGCTGGCGCTAAAGGCCAGCGTGATCCAGAATTTCGGCAACCGCGCCCGCTATTTCAATACCTTTGGCGGCAATGCCGTTGCCGCCGCTACGGCGATGGCCGTGCTCGAGGTGATCGAGGGTGAGGGGTTGCGCGCCAATGCCGCCAGCGTGGGCACCTATTTCCGCGACGGGTTGCTGGCGCTTGCCCAGACGCAAGACAGCCTCGGCCCCCTCCGCGCCGCGGGGCTGTTTTTGGGCCAGGACATCGTGACCGACGGCAAACCGGATGCGAAAAAGGCCGCCCGCGTGGTCAACCGGATGCGGGAAAACGGCGTGCTGATCTCGGCCACCGGGCCGCAGGGCCATGTCCTGAAAATCCGCCCGCCGCTGATCTTTCGCCCCGAACACGTGGACCACGTCTTGGACAGCCTGACCGCCGCTCTGACCTGAGGAAGATGGGCGAATCGCCCATCCTACAAGTCACCCTTGTAGGATGGGCAGTTCGGGGTGTTCGGCTTGCCGAATGCCCCGGTTTGCCCATCTTCCTCACCCCTTGACCGCAGGCTCATCAAGGTCCAAACGCAGGCAAAACCAGAGGTCCCGCATGTCCTTTTCCCGCAGCGTCAAAATCGCTCCCTCCATCCTTGCCGCCGATTTCGCCAATTTCGGCGCCGAATGCCGCGCGGTCGAGGCGGAGGGCGCCGATTGGGTCCATATCGACGTGATGGACGGCCATTTCGTGCCCAACATCACCTTTGGCCCCGCAATGTGCGCCGCCCTGCGCCCGCATATCAAGGGCGTGATGGATGTGCATCTGATGGTCGCCCCGGTCGACCTGTATCTGGACGCCTTTGCCAAGGCTGGCGCGAATATCCTGACCGTCCATCTGGAAAGCGGCCCGCATATCCACCGCAGCTTGCAGGCCATCCGCGCCTTGGGGTGCAAGGTGGGCCTCGCCATCAACCCCGGCACCGGGATTGAGGCCGTGCCCTCGTTGCTCGATGACATCGACCTGATCTGCGTGATGACGGTCAACCCCGGCTTTGGCGGGCAAAAACTGATCCCCGCCATGATGGACAAGGTCCGCGCCCTGCGGGCGATGGTCGGCGATCGCCCCATCCACATTGAAATCGACGGTGGCGTCACCGAGGGCAATGCCGCGGCGCTGGTGACTGCCGGGGCCGATGTGCTGGTGGCCGGATCGTCGATCTTCAAGGGCGGGTCGGTCACCAACCCCGCCCCCTACGGCACCAACATCCGCGCCTTGCGATCAGCCGCCAACGGCGGCTGATCCGTCAGACCATATGCCCGCCCCAGGGCCCGTGCAGGCCCTTGCCCGCCTGATCCAGCCGTTCAAACCCATGCGCGCCAAAGAAATCGCGCTGGGCCTGGATCATGTTCGCCGTGCTGCGCCCGGTGCGCATCATGTCAAACCACGCGAGTCCCGCTGACAGCGCGGGCAACGGCAACCCATGCGCCGCCCCGGCCGACACGACCGCCCGCAGACCAGGTGTCGCCGCCTTCAGGTGGTCCGCAAAGAACGGCGCCAGCATCAACCCGCGCCCCGGCCCCTGCTCCAGCGCCGTTGCCATGTCGTTCAGCATCGAAGACCGGATGATGCAGCCCTCGCGCCAGACGCGGGCAATGTCGGGCAGGGGCAGGTCCCAGCCAAACTCGGCCGAGGCCGCGACGATCAGCGCGAACCCCTGAGCGTAGCACAGGATTTTCCCGGCAATCATGGCCTGTTCCAACTGCGCCACAGTCACCGCCCCGGCGGGCAGCGCCACGGGGGCCGCGCCAAACACCGCCTCCCCTGCCTGCCGTTCCTCCAGCCGCGCTGACACGTTGCGTGCCATCACCGCCGCCTCGATCACCGGGATCGGGGCTGACAATTGCTGCGCCTCGATCACCGTCCAGCGGCCCGTGCCCTTTTGGCCCGCCTTGTCCAGGATCACGTCCAGCATCGGCTTGCCGCCATCCACCGCCTTGGACACCGCCGCCGAAATCTCGATCAGATAGCTTTGCAGCGGGCCCTTGTTCCAGCCATCCAGAACATCACCAATTGCCGCCGCCTCCATGCCCAAACCATCGCGCATCACGCCATAAATCTCGGCGATCATCTGCATGTCGGCATATTCGATGCCGTTGTGCACCGCCTTGACGAAATGCCCCGCCCCGCCCGGACCCATCCAGGTGGCACAGGGGGTGCCTTCATACTTCGCGGAAATCGCCTCCAGCACCGGGGCCACGCGGTCCCAATCCTCACGCGCGCCACCGCCCATGATCGAGGGGCCATGCCGCGCCCCCTCCTCCCCGCCCGATACGCCCATCCCCAGGAACCGATAGCCAGAAGCCGCCGCCGAACGCCGGTTGGTGTCATGGAAATTGGCGTTGCCCGCGTCGATGATCAGGTCATCCGGTCCCAAATGGCCCTTCAGCGCGGCAATCTGGTCATCCACCACCGGCCCCGCCGGGACCATCAGGATGATCGACCGGGGCGGGGTGATCGCCGCCACAAACTCGGCCAGCGTCTCGGTCGCCACGATCTGCCCGGCCAGCGCCCCGGCCTCGGCCTTGAACTGATGGGTGACGGCGGTGGTCCGGTTCCAGACCGCAATCTGGAACCCCTTTTCGGCGATGTTCAAGGCCAGCATCGCCCCCATCGTCCCCAAGCCTATCAGCCCGATCTGCGCAGCCATGGCAGCCCCCTTTGTTACCGCCACCATACAGTGGCATACCGGGGGGGGAAAGCCTCAGATCACCTCGGTCAACAGCGGCGCGCCGTCGAAGTGGGCGACCATGTTGTCCAGCATCAGCTTGCCCATCGCGACCCGCGTCTCGACCGTGGCGCTGCCGACATGGGGCTGCAAGACCACATTGTTCAGCGCGGCAAAGCGCGGATTCAAGGCCGGCTCACCCTCGAACACATCCAACCCCGCCCCGCCAATCGCGCCCTCCTCCAGCGCGTCCAGCAGCGCCGCCTCGTCGATGTTCTGGGCACGGGATATATTGAACAGCATCCCCCGCGGCCCCAGCGCCTGCAACACCCGCGCATTCACGATATGCCGGGTCGAGGCATTGGCCAGCGCCGTGACAAACAGGAAATCCGATGCGGCGGCCAATTCGGCCGGGTCCGCGATGAACTCCCACCCCTCCGGCACGGGCTTCGGGCTGCGCGCCAAGTAGCTGATCTTCATGCCAAAGCCCTGCAACCGCCGGCCCAACTCCATCCCGATCCGCCCCAGACCCAATATCCCCGCCCGCTGGCCCCAGACCCGGCGCTGCAACGGATAGGGGCCCTTTTTCGCCCAGTCGCCGCTGCGGGTATAGGCGTCACCACCAATGATCCCCCGCGCCAGCGCCAGCATCATCCCCACGGCAATATCGGCGCACTCCCCATCCAGAACCCCCGGCGTGTTGGTGACCTTGATCCCCCGCGCCCGCGCCGCCTCGAAATCAACCGCATCATAGCCCACGCCATTGACCGCAATCAGCTCCAGCTGCGGACAGGCGGCAATGACCTCGGCCGAGGCCCCCAGGTCGCCCCGCGTCGCAATCGCCCGCACCTTTGGCCCCACCTCGGCCAACATCGCGGCGCGGTCGGGCGCCTCATACAAACGGTGGATCACGAACCGCGCCTCCAAGGGCGGCATATCCCAGTCCGGATAGCTTCCCATCTGCAACACATGCGGCTTCGTCATCGCGCGTCTCCTGTCAAATCCCTTGCCCCCACAAAGCAAAAGTCCCGCAAAAAGGCGAGACATGTTGCTTCATTTCGGCACAAATACTCCACGGGGGAAGACTCGATGGCGACCGCCATTGAGTCGCGGGGGTGTGAAACCCCCGCTCTGCCCGGTCATCCCTCACGCCGCCGTAACGGCCCGCCCGGTCAGCACCTTGACCAGATTGGCGCGATAGGCCGCCGTGCCGTGCATGTCGGCGATCATGTCATCCGACGGCACCACCAGCCCGGCAATCGCCGCCGCGCTGAAACTGGCCGACAGGGCCGCCTCGGCCTCGCTCCACCGGAACACGCCGTTGTTGCTGGCACCCGTGACCGCCACGCGCACCCCATCCGCGAACTTCGCCACAAACACCCCGGTCAGGGCAAAGCGGCTGGCGGGCTGGTTGAACTTGACGTAAGCCGCCTTCAGCGGCACCGGAAAGCTGACGGCGGTGATGATCTCGCCCTCCTCCAGCGCCGTCGTGAACATGCCTTGGAAAAAGTCATCCGCCGCAATGCTGCGGGTGTTGGTGACAACCGTCGCCCCCGACCCCAGCACCGCCGAAGGATAACACGCCGCCGGGTCATTGTTGGCGAGTGATCCGCCCATCGTGCCCCGGTTGCGTACTGCCATGTCACCGATCCCGCCCGCCAAGGCGGCGAGCGCGGGGTATGCCGTCGCCTCACGCGCCACGGTCGCATGGGTCGTTGCCGCCCCCACCGTCACCGTGCCGCCCGAAACGCTGACACCCCGCATCGCGGCAATGCCGTTCAGGCTGACCAGCACCGAGGGCGTGGCCAGCCGTTGCTTCATCGTCGGTGTCAGGGTCTGCCCGCCCGACAGGGCCTGCGCCCCCTCGGCGGCCAGCGCCTTGACAGCATCCGCCACGGTCAGGGGCTTTACGAATTCAAAGTCGATCATCTGTTTTCCCCCTTACGCGTTCATCGCCGACCAGACGCGCGACGGCGTCAGGGGCATGTCGATATGGTCGATCTTTTTGCCAGCGCGGTTCAGCGCATCCAGCACCGCGTTGACCACGGCAGGTGGCGAGCCGATCGCCCCGGCCTCGCCACAGCCCTTCACGCCCAGGGCGTTATGGGTGCAGGGGGTGGAACAGGAATGGTCCACCGTCACAAAGGGCACGTCATCCGCACGCGGCATGGCGTAATCCATGTAACTGCCGGTCAGCAGCTGGCCGTTTTCATCGTAAACGCCCAGTTCCAGCAGGGCTTGGCCTATGCCTTGAACGACACCGCCATGCACCTGCCCCTCCACCACCATCGGGTTCATCACATTGCCGAAATCATCGGCGCAGGTAAAGGACGCGATATCGACCTTGCCGGTGTCGGGGTCCACTTCGACCTCGCAGATATAGGCGCCTGCGGGGTAGGTGAAGTTGGCGGGGTCATAGAAGGCCGTCTCCTCCAACCCCGGTTCCAGCGTGGCCAGCGGATAGTTGTGCGGCACATAGGCCGAAAAGGCGATCTCGCCAAAGGTCTTGCTGCGGTTGGTGCCCGAGACGCTGAACACCCCATCGCTGAACAGGATCTCGCCCTCGTTCGCCTCCAACATGTGGGCGGCAATCTTCTTGCCCTTGGCAATCACCTTGTCACAGGCATTCGCCATCGCCTGACCGCAGACGGCCAGAGAGCGCGACCCATAAGACCCCATCCCGAACGGGATTTTTGAGGTGTCGCCGTGGACAATCTCGATCGACCCTTCCGGAATGCCGAACATGGCCCCCACGATCTGGGCAAACACCGTCTCATGGCTTTGGCCGTGGCTGTGCGCGCCGACCATCACCGAGACGTTGCCCGTTGCATTGACCCGCACGGTGGCCGCATCATACAGGCCAACCCGCGCCCCCAGAATGCCGACCAGGTTTGACGGTGCAATCCCGCAGGCCTCGATCCAGGTCGACAGGCCCAGGCCGCGCAGCTTGCCCTTGGCCGCCGAGGCCGCACGCCGCGCCTCGAAACCCGCCACGTCGCCCAGTTGGATCGCCTTGTCCAGCGTGGCATGGTAATTGCCGGTGTCATAGGCCAACCCGACCGGCGTGGTATAGGGGAACATGTCCGGCGTCAGGAAATTCTTGCGCCGCACCTCGAACGGGTCCAGCCCCAACTCGCGGCACATCTTGTCCACCACCCGCTCCAGGCTATAGGTCGCCTCGGGGCGGCCAGCGCCACGATAGGCATCGACCGGGGCAGTGTTGGTGAACACGGTTTTAACGTTCACGTAGACATTGGGCACCTTGTAGGGCCCCGCCATCAGCGTGCCGTGCAAGAATGTCGGCGTGACGGTGGCAAAGTTCGACAGATACGCCCCCACATTCGCCATCGTCTCGGTCCTGAAGGCGATGAAATTGCCCTCCAGATCGCAGGCGAGTTCAATCTTGGTCACATGGTCGCGGCCATGCGCATCGGTCAGGAAAGACTCCGACCGTTCCGCCGTCCACTTGACCGCCCGCTTCAGCTTCTTGGCCGCCGCCAGAACCAGCGCCTCCTCGCCATAGTGATAGATCTTGGAGCCAAAGCCGCCGCCCACATCGGGGGCCACGACCGTCAGTTTATTCTCGGGAATCCCCAGCACAAAGGCCGCCACCAGCAGGCGCGTCAGGTGCGGGTTCTGTGAGGTGGTGGTCAGCTTGTAATCCCCGGTGCCCGGGAAATACTCGCCAATCGACGCCCGCGGTTCCATCGCGTTCGGCACCAGACGGTTGTTGATCAGGTTCAGCGTGGTGACATGCGGGGCGGATTTGATCGCCTCGTCCACCTTGGCGCGGTTATCCTCGATCCAGCCCCAGTCGAAACATTCGTTGTCGGGCAACTCGTCATGCACGCGGTTGCTGGTGTCGGCCAGGGCTTGGCGCATATCCACAATCGCCGGCAGTTCCTCGATCACCGATGCGTCCGAGATCGCCTGCGCAGCCGTCTTCGCCTCGTTATAGCTTTGCGCGATGACAGCGGCATAGGCGTCGCCGACATGGCGCACCTTGCCATGGGCCAGCACCGGGCGCTTGGGTTCGCGCATCGCCTCGCCATTGCGCGACTTGATCAGCCAGCCGGCAGGGTTGCCGCCGACATCCTTGAAATCCTCGCCGGTGAAGACCGCCAGAACACCCGGCATCCCCTTGGCAGCCTCGGCCCCGACCGACACAATCCGCCCATGCGCCACGTTCGAGCGGACAAAGACCGCATAGGCCTGCCCGTGGATCGTGATGTCATCGGTGTAATTGCCCGTCCCGGTCAGAAACCGGATATCCTCGCGACGCTTGACGCTTGCGCCAATCCCATGATCTTTCGGCATGATTCCCCCCTATTCCGCAGCCATGGCGGTGGCGTCTTGGCCCGACGCCGCCAGCACGGCCTTGACGATGTTGTGATAGCCGGTGCAGCGGCAGATGTTGCCATCCAAGCCATGCCGGATTTCCTCGACCGTGGGCTTGGGGTTGATCGCCAGCAGCGCTGCCGTCGACATCACCATGCCCGGCGTGCAAAACCCGCATTGCAGCCCGTGATGCTCCTGAAACGCCGCCTGAATGACGCCCAAGGACCCATCCGCGTTCGCCATCCCCTCGATCGTGGTGACGGTCGCCCCCGCCACATCCTGCGCAAACACCGCACAGCTTTTGACGGCCTGCCCATCGACATGCACCACACAGGCCCCGCATTGCGAGGTGTCACAGCCAATATGCGTGCCGGTCAGCGCCAGCCCCTCGCGCAAAAAGGCCGACAGCAGCGTCCGCCCCTCGGTCTGCGCCGAAACGGACATGCCGTTCACGGTCATCGTCACTTTCGTCATGGTCTCTCCTCCCATAATTATGGTTCCGGTCAGCTGATCAGCCGCTTGAACCAGCCTTTTTTCTGTTCTTCTTCCGGTGCATCCTCGGCAGGGGGCGGCCCTTCGATGGCAAGCTGGAACTTGTCAAAGAACTGCCCCGCCATGTTCTTGGCAAACCCTTCGATGATCCGGCTGCCCAGCTGCGCGATCTTGCCGCCCACCGCCGCCTCGACCTCATAGGTCAGCGTGGTGCCGCCGCCCTTGGCCGGGGCCATGGCGACATTCGCGCCGCCCTTGGCATAACCGGCAACCCCGCCCTGCCCCTCGCCCGAAATCCGCAAAGAACGGCCCTCGACGATATCCGACAGCGTGACCTTGCCGGCAAAGCGCGCCTTGACCGGCCCTACCTTTTGCACCACCACCGCCTCAAAGCCGTCGGCGACAGAACCAGTCAGGCTTTCGCAGCCCGGCACGCATTGTTTCAGCACATCAGGGTCCAGCACAGCCGCCCAGACAACAGCAGGCTCGGCCGCAATATGCCGCTCTTCCGCAAGTTTCATGTATTCCCCCCGGCCTTTCCGGCCCTGTTCCCCAAGTTGTGCCCGATAAAAACCCACCTGTCACCAGCGCAATTCCGCAAATGCCAAGGGCGGCCCCGCAGGACCGCCCCAGACACCTGATCGTGAACCGCCGCCTACAGCGGGTTATCGCAACGCAGCGTGACCTGCATGACACCTTTCACCGGTGTCGGCCATTTCAGCGCCACCAGATTGTTGCCCGCCCCCTGTTCGACCAGCGCATAGGGGGCGACAAACTGCGTCACGTTCGACGCATTGCTGATCGCGCCTTCCGCCACCAGCCCCGTCACATTGCGGGCGAATGACCCGAAGGGCAGATAGGCGCCGGCATCCACCGTCCAGGTATCCGCCGCCGTGTTCTGGCTGTGCTGCACCAGAACCGGGCTTTGCGTGACCTGACTGACCGCGTTGAAGGTGTTGTTTTCAAAGGTCACATTGCGGAACGAATTGAAGGCCAGCGTGGCATGGCTGGTGTCCACCATCTCGATCCGGTCCACCGCCGAATCCACCGCCCGAAACACATTGCCCGCCACCATCAACCCGTTCAGGGCATGACCCGTGCCGCGCGGCGTGATCACCAGCCAGCGGAACCACGGCGCCACATCCGACGCCATAAAGATGTTGCCGGTGATCGTCAGCCCGCCAAAGGTGTATTCGCTGCCAAAATCCGGATCGTTGTCATGTTCGTTCGACAGCTCGATAAAACTGTTGTCGATATAGTTGCCGGTGATGAACGCTTTCATGTTCGGCAGGGTGAACACGATCCCCGCCCGCCGCACCCCCGCGGTGGCATTGTCGCCGCCAAAGAAGTGGTTGCCCAGCAGGATATGCCCCGCCCCCGCCATCACCCCGAAATGGGCAAAGCGGTTCGACCGGTTCAGCCGCAGCTTGACATCATTGGCATTGACGTTGAACCCGATGGTGGTGCGGTCCTGCGCCAGCATCGCCTGCTCGTTCGAGATGAACTGACAACTGTCGATCTGCAAATCCTGACAGCCCCGCCCGGTCGAGGTGATGCCCCGATCGCGGGGCCGGTTGATCACGCATTCCGCCACCCGAAACAGCTCGCCCCCCGGTGACAGCAGGATCGTGCTGGACAGGCCGCCGTTCAGCAGTTCGACATTGGTCACCTCGAACTTGGACAGCGCGCTAAACCCCGAAAAATCCAGCATGTATTTGTAGCGGTCAAAGGTAAACGTCCGCGTCCCCGCCGCCGCCCACAGGGGTTGGCTCAACTCCACCGTCCCGGCGGCGATGTTCTTGCTGGTGACATAAACCTCACGCCCCACCCCCGTGCCGCTGACCCGCGCCCCCACCGGCACGTTGGCCACATTCGCCACCGCCGTCAGACGGGCGGATTGCGCCGTGGAATAGGTCGCAACCGAGGTCACCGTCTCGGTGTTCCATGCGGTCGAGGTGATCGCCTGCAACTGCCCGTTGCGAATGGCCCGCCGCTCGGCAAAGGTTGTCAGGCCACACAGGGCCGCCACATCAATCGGCCCGTCCAATTCCACCCGCCGCCCGGCAAGGTCCAGTTCCACATGGTCGGTGAAGTAAAACAGCGCCTGCACCGCCCGCTTGAACCCCGCCAACTCGCCACCAAAGGCCGCCGAATAGCTGGGCAGGTCGAAATTGCGCCGCAGCACCAGACGGTCCGTCGCCGACATGGTCACCGTGCCCTCAAACTGCACCGGGTTGTCGAACGTCATCGAGGTGGACAGCTTGTAAGTGCCGGGGCTGACCAGCACGATCTTGCCCGCCGCCGCATCATCCGCCGCATTGAACGCCGCCAGATCATCGGTCACGCCGTCGCCCACCGCGCCATAATCGCGCACATCGACCCAGTTGAACCGGCTGGACAAGAACACATCCGTCGCATCCTCGACCACGATATCCTCGATCCGGATCACGCCGCCCGTCGCCCCAGTCAGGTCCAGCCCCAAATGCCCCAACACCGGCGCCAGCCCCCAGACCATGTCCACCCCCTGCCGGTTGCCCGACCCGATGATCGCCGACACCGTGACCACCTCGCCATAGGTGGTCAGCAGGGTCGATGGCCCGGTCTGCTGCGCCGCCACCACATTGCTGCCCGACACATTCTCGGCCCAAGCCCCAATCCGCACCGAGGGGAACGGCCCGCTGACCGCCTTGACCTTGGCGGTCACGCGCAAATACAGCCCCGGCTGAAACGGAATCGCCTGAAAGCAGCGCAGTTTCATGGTGCCAAGGGTCTTGGTCAGCTCCAGACAGCCGCCAAAATCCTGATCTGCGGGCACAAAGGCCGCGTTGCCCTGGGCCAGATAGCTACCCTGACCGGTCAAGCCATCTTCCCGCGACCACAGGTTCAGCCCCGCCGAAAACGGCGGCGGCATCAACACCAGACCTTCGCTAATCGCCTTGTTCATGCCCTACACCCTTTTTCCCGTGATGGGGGCGCTGCGCCCCTTGCGGCAAAACGGGTAGCAAGGCTTTGTTAACGCCCGCCGATCCGGGCGCACGATGACCAACGCGCCCACGCAACGCCCGCTACCTTTTGGCGCGGGGCCGTGCTAGGTCAGGGCCCATATGACGGGAGTTTGCGCATGAATCTGTTCCGGGCCATCTATACCTCGCAACCCTTCGGCTTTGACGAGGGCATCCTTGGCGGCATCCTGATTGATGCCCGCCGGGCCAACCTGCGCGATGGCGTCACCGGCGCCCTGATCTGCCGCGCCGATGTCTATCTGCAATGGCTGGAGGGCCCCGAAGACATGGTCCGCGCCACCCTCGCCCGCATCAAACGCGACGACCGCCATCTGGAGGTGACGCTGCATGTCGCCGAACCCGTGACCGAACGGGTGTTTGGCGACTGGGCCATGCTGCACGACCCCGCCGCCACCTGGATCTGGACGCAAAAAGAGGTGGCCGACGGCGCGGTTGAACGCGCAACGCCCGCAGAAATCACCGGATTCTTCCTGCGCCTGCGCCGCCCGGCCTGACCCTACGCGCCGACGTCCGCCGCCTTTTGCAACTGCACGGCGTTGATCAACCAGCCCTCCGGCCCCTCGATCATCTGGTAATCCAGCAGGAACGCCTGACCCTTCTGGTCCGTGACGCGCACCCGTTGCCACAGGGCACCGCCCACCTCGCGCAGGTCCTGCATCTCGACCGTGGCCGGGTTCACCACCATGGGATAGCCCGTGACGACCATCGACCCGAAATTGGCCGGCGTGCGGAACATCTGCTGAATGGTCGGGCTGGCAAAGGTGAACGCCGTCTCGAAATCGGACGCCCGGAACGCCTCGATCTGGCTGTTGATGGTGGATTGGATCGGTTCTTCCTGGGCCCAGGCAGGCCAGGCGGCCAGCATGGCGGCAGCGATAAGGCGAAGTCGCATGACAATTCCCTCCTGATGTCCCCATCAGAAGGGTAGGCCGGCTTTCCCTCGGGTCAAGTCACCCTTTCGCGACCAACGCGCCCGCCAAAGCCCGGTCGATCAGTGCCACGGTTTCCGTTGCCCCATACAGCGCCACAAACCCACCAAAGCGCGGGCCGTCAGACGCCCCCAGCAACACCTCATACAGCGCCTTGAACCAGTCGCGCAGCGGTTCAAACCCATGCGCCTTGCCCACGGCAAAGACCATGGTTTGCAGGCTTTCGTCATCGGTCGGCCCATCCCAGGCCTTGAGCCGCGCCCGCAAATCCTCGATCGCCGCCCGCTCCACCTTACTGGGCAACCTAAACACCCGCGTCGGCGCGATCTTGTCCGCAAAATACCGCACGGCAAAGCCCGCCGCCGCATCCAGATCTGGGTTCTTCTCGGGGCTCGCGTCGGGCGCATATTTCTTGATGAACCCCCACAGCCCCGCCGCATCCACAGCCCCCGCCACCGAGGCGAGGTTCAGCAGCATCCCGAACGTCACCACCATATGGCTGGCCGGCACCTGACCGCCGTGAATGTGGAACACCGGGTTGTTCACCTGCGCCTCGACATCCTGCGTCGCATAGGCGCGCAACTGCTGGTGATACTCATCCACCGCCCGCGGGATCACATCGAAATGCATCCGCTTGGCCGTTTTCGGCTTTTGATACATGAAATAGGACAGGCTCTCGGTCGCCGCATAGGACAGCCATTCGTCAATCGTCAGGCCATTGCCCTTCGACTTCGAAATCTTCTGCCCCGTCTCATCCAAGAACAACTCATAGGCCATATGGTTCGGCCTGCGCCCGCCCAACACCTCGCAAATCCCATCATAGATGGGGGTGTTGGTGCTGTGATCCTTGCCATACATCTCGAAATCCACATCCAGCGCGGCCCAACGCGCCCCGAAATCGGGCTTCCATTGCAGCTTCACGTTCCCACCCGTCACGGGCAACGTCCACTCCCGCCCCGTCTCGTCGTCAAAGGTGATCTCGCCGCGCACGGCATCGACATTCTTCATCGGCACATACAGAACCCGGCCCGTTTCGGGATGGATCGGCAGGAAACACGAATAGGTCTGCTGCCGCTCCTCGCGCAGGGATGCCAGCATGATCGCCATGATCTTGTCATACCGCTCACAGGCCAGCAGCAAGGTCGCATCGAACTGGCCGGACTTATAGAATTCGGTCGCCGAAATGAACTCATACTGAAAGCCAAAGGTATCCAGAAACCGCCGCAACATCGCGTTGTTGTGGTGGCCGAAACTCTCATACTCACCATAAGGGTCCGGCACGCTCGTCAGCGGCAACTGCATGTGCTGGCGCAACATCTCTTGCTGCGGCACGTTCTCGGGCACCTTGCGCATCCCGTCCACATCGTCGGAAAAGCAGATCAGCCGCGTCGGGATATCGCTCATCACCTCGAACGCCCGGCGGATCATGGTCGTCCGTGCCACTTCGCCAAACGTCCCGATATGCGGCAACCCCGACGGCCCATAGCCCGTCTCGAACAGGACAAAGCCCTTTTCGGGGTCCTTCTTCTCATACCGCTTCATCAGCGCGCGCGCTTCTTCAAAGGGCCAAGCCTTGGATTTCATCGCCGCGTCGCGCAAAGCCGTCATTGCCGTCTCCATCACCCCCCATCGGGGCGCCCGCTTCCCTGTATTGCGCAACGGCCATGGGGTCAACATCGGCGGGCTCAGTGCGGCAGGGTCAGCCCGGCCAAATCCCCGGCCACGCCGGCACCCGCGACCCAATGGCCCCCCGCGCCATGCCACGCCGCCGACAGACAGCCATGCAGGCAAACCCAGTGCAGAACCTCGCGCGCGGGCACCGCCAAATGCTCGGCCACAATGGCCGCCTGCCGGGCCATGCGGGCGGGGTTCAGGATCAGGTCCAGATGCGGATAGGGGTTCAAGAGCGCATTGGCCAGATCATAGACCGGTGGCCCGAAAACGCCCTTGGGGTCAAAGGCCAGCCACCCGCGCCCGGTATCCTGCAACGCGTTACCGTGGTGCAGGTCGCCGTGCAGCGCCGTCCACCCGGTCTGATCGGCCAGCATCTCGGTCGCCAAATCCGACCCCCACCGCAGCAACCGCGCCAGATCGGGCGGCACGCCCGCCCAGTTGCGCAGCGCCCCCATCCGGGTGTCCAACGCAAACAGCCGGGGCAGATGGGCCCCCCGCAACCCCGCATGCCATTGCCCCGCCAGATGGCACAGCACCTGCATCGCGGCGTCGTCCTGCCCCTGCATCGCCATGTCGGCCAGGCTCTGGCCCACCGGGTCGATCCGCTCCATCAGCAGCGCGGCCTCGCCCTGCGCCAACACCCGCACGGCGCAGCACCCGTCCAGCGCCGCCAGCAGCGCCGCAGCCCCGCCTTCATCACTGGCAGCACCCATCACCTTCAGCATCACCGCCCGACCCGCTTGCTCGGCCGGCCACAACAGCGCCGCAGCGGTGACGATCTCCGCCCCGACGCGCTGAACCTGCCACGCACGCGCAAGGTCCGCCGCCCGCCGCCGCAAATCGGCCACCTCGTCCCGCTTCATGCCCAACACATTCCCCCCATCCCGCCGCTTCGCGTATTGCCCAACCCATCACGGGTCAATACTCTGCGCCGCAACCAAGGAGCTGTCATGAACGATACCCTGCCATCCCTCTCCCCCCAGGACGCCCTCGTCGCCGTGATGATCGCCGTCTCCGCGTCCGACGAGATGATGCGCACCCCCGAGCTGATCGCCATCCAGCGCATGGTCAACCACATGCCGGTCTTTGCCACCTATGACCTCGACCGCATCCGCATGATCGCCCAAACCGTGTTCGACCTGTTCGAAGAGGAAGACGGCCTCGCCGCCCTGTTCGGCCTGATCCGCGACGCCCTGCCCGAACGCCTGCACGAAACCGCCTATGCCCTGGCCTGCGACGTCGCCTCGGCCGACGGCACCCTGCGCGAGGTCGAACTGCGGATGCTCGAGGAAGTGCGCGAGGAACTCCACATCGACCGCCTGCACGCCGCAGCGATCGAATGGGGGGCACGGGTGCGGCATCTGCGGCCGTGACCGCAGCTTACGCCGCCTGACCGAACCGCGCCCGATGCCGCGCCATGCGTGAGTCGGCTCGTCTGCCCGCCAAGGTGGTCAAACGCAGCCGGGGCCTCGGCCACTTCGGTCAACAACAGGGGCGAAGATTGGCGGCTGTAGGCCACCTCGACATCGTCCGGATTTCTAAGAAAGCTTGCCCAGACCTCCCTGTCCGTGGCGCTCGCGTTCGCCATGCCCTTTTGCGGCTGGATGTCGTCCAGCGCCGCCAGATTGGTCAGTTTCAGCGCCACCGCCGACGCCGTTCGCCCCAGGCGGGTGGCCAGACGGATGATGTCGGGGTTGCGCGCATGGAACCTGCCAAAATCCGTGACAAGGTACAGCGCCAGCGCCTCTTTCACGTCCTCCAGGCTCCAGTTCCGCCGCTCCACCATGGGATGACAATGCCAGGCCCATGACCCCGGATCAAGCCTCTGTCGGCTGTGGGCATGTCTTAATATCAGGTAAAAACTGATACTTAACTCACTGATCTAAAACAATATTCACAAATGTCCGCGCGTGGACACTCACGCCGCCGGGGCGCGGACCCCAAAAATCGCCGCCTGATGCTCGGCCAGATAGATGCGCAGCCAGGGGGTGAATTTCTCCGGATTGCGCCGCGTCTCGGCCTCCAGCAGGTCCAGCCGGACCCAGGCCGTGTCACTCACCTCGTCCCGGTCGGGCCGCAGGGTCAAGCTGGTATCAGCCTCGGCCACAAAGATATCGACGACCTCATGTTCGATCAGCCCGTTGCCCACCTCGGCGCGGTATTCGACCTGCCCCACGCCGCGCAGAGCCAGCCCGGTGATCCCCAACTCCTCGGTCAACCTGCGGGTTGCGCAGGCGGCAGGTGCCTCATCCCAGCGGGGATGGGTGCAGCAGGTGTTGGCCCACAGGCCCGGCGTGTGATACTTGCCCAAGGCCCGCTGCTGAATCAACACCTTTGGCCCCGCCAGCACAAAGACCGACACCGCCATGTGACGCAGGCCGCGCTGATGCGCCTCCAGTTTCTCAACCGAGGTCAGCGTGCCGTTCACCCAGGCCGGAACAAACTCGGTCATGTATACCCCGTGGGCACCAACCGCAGCAGATGCGCCAGATTCTTCAGCCCGATCCTGATATGCGCCATCGGATGGGCACGGACCAGCCTCTTGTTCATATAGGCGTCAAAGGTCAGCTTTTGCACGTCCACATCGTGGCACAGGCTGACAAACCTTTCGCGCCGCTCGTCCGATTTATAGTAGGCGTCCTGCATCGACCGCAGCACGCGAAACACCATGCCGTGCTCCTTCATGAACAGCTTGCGCGCCAGTTTCAAATCGCGCGCCTTGCCGGACACCAGAAAGGCCTGCGCGGCGGTGGCGGCAACCCGGCCCCCCACCATGCCATAGTAAATCCCCTCGCCCGACGACGGCGCCACCACCCCGGCGGCATCGCCCGCCAGCACCACATCGCGGCCATTATCCCAACGGTCCATCGGGCGCAGCGGAATCGGCGCACCTTCGCGGCGGATCGTCTCGCAGCCGGCAAGGCCGGCCGAGGCCCGCAGGTCCGCCGTCGCCGCCTTCAGGTCCACCCCGTCAATCCCCGTGCCCATCCCGATCGAGGCATGTTCGCCATGCGGGAAAATCCAGCCATAAAAGTCGGGCGAGATCTTGCCGTCGTAAATCACATCGCAGCGGTCCGGGTCATAGTCGGCATTGGCGGCGGGGGCCTTGATGATCTCATGATAGGCGATCACATAGGGGATCTTGTCGCCCCCGGGGACCTCGGTCTTGGCCACGTTCGACCGCGCCCCATCGGCCCCGATCACCACCTTGGCCGTCAGCCGCTGTTCCACGCCCGTAGCCTTGTCGCGGTAGACCACATGGGTCCCGGCGACATCCCGTTCGATCCGCAGATAGGTGCCCGTCACCCGCACTGCCCCCGAGCCTACAGCCCGCAAGCGCAGGAACTCATCGAAATTCTCACGGTCCACCATGCCGACAAAACCGTTCTCGATGGGAATGTCGACGGCGCGCTGCGTGGGCGAGATCATCCGCGCCGTCGTGATGCGGGCGACGATCTGGTTGGCCGGAATGTTGAAATCCGAGATCAGGCGCGGCGGAATGGCCCCGCCGCAGGGCTTGATCCGCCCCGCCCGGTCCAGCATGACCACCGAACGCCCCGCCCGCGCCAGATCATGCGCCGCCGTCGCCCCGCAGGGTCCGCCCCCAATCACCACCACATCATACATCATCATTCCCCCGGGATAAGCGCCGCAGCAGGCGCCGAACGCACCGGGTCAATCGTCCTGGCCGCCATCCCGGCCGCCAGCACGAACAGACCCGCCTCAATCACGAAAACCGCCCCAAAGGCCGCGGCGCTGTCGGTCAGCAAGCGGCCAATGTCGACCATCACAGCGCCCAGAAGTCCACCAAACCCCGCGGCAATCGCCTGACTGGCCCCCCACAGGCCCATCCGCGTGCCCTCACGCGCGCCGCGCCCCTCACCGGCCAGGGCCATCATCGACCCGATGGCCGCGACGGCGAACATGCCGTTGAACAGGCCCAGCATCACGACCGCAGGCGACAGCGCCGCCTCGATCTGCAACATCCCCGCCGTAGTGACGACCAGCAGCGCCACCGCCGACCCCAGACATCCGGCCACAACCCAGGACCGCAGCGACCCGAACCGCAAGCCCGTGGCCGCGATGCCCACCAGCAGCATTCCACAGAACACCCCGCCATTTTGCGCGCCCGACAGCGTGGTCGACTGACCGGGCGTATAGGCAAAAACCAGACCCGCATAAGGCTCCAGGATCAGCTCCTGGATGAAATAGGCGACCATCGACAGGAAGATGAATATGGTGAAATCACGCGCTTTATCCTCGCGCCAAACCTCGGCCAGACCGGCGAAAAAGCCCATGGCGTGGCTGTCATCGGGCACCGGTTTCGGGCAGCGCGCCTCGATCCCGGCGATGGCCAGCATGGTCAGGACGACCGCCCCACCGCAGACGATGGCCACCAGTTGCAGCAGCAATTCCGGCGAATAGGGGTTCAGCGCCTTGCCCACGACCGTGGCCGTGACGGCAATGCCGAATATCATCATCAACCAGGTGATCGTCGCCGCCGCCGCCCTGCGGCGCGGATGCGTAGCCGTGGCGAGCAGCGCCAGCAGCGACGTCCCCGACGCGCCAACCCCAATGCCGATCAGCGCATAGGCCAGCACCGACAGCGCCAATCCTGCGGCAAAACTCGCCGCAAACAGCGTCACCGCCACGGCTGCCAGGAACGCCCCCAAACCCAGCGCCGCCATCCCCAGCACGATGAACCGGGTGCGGTTGCCGCCCGTGTCGGACAGGAAGCCCCAGTTCGGCCTTGTGATCTGGATGCCGTAATGCAACCCCACGAGCAGCCCGGGCAACAGCGCGGGCAAGGCCATTTCCACCACCATCAACCGGTTCAAGGTCGATGTGGTCAGGACGACAATCGCCCCCAGACACAGTTGCACCAACCCCAGCCGAAGGATCGAAACCCAGGACAGCATTATAGCGCCACCTCCATCGTCCGCAGGGCAAAGGCTGTGACCATCATGCCGCTGACATACATCAAGATTCCCACCCCCTGATACCAGGGCGCTCGACCCTTGGGGTCGCTGAGCAGGGTTTTCATCGCGATAACTTGCCCAAGCAGCAGCAGCGTCACAATCCCGGCATGGATCGGCTTGCCCCAGATCAGCAGCATCGCAATCACCAAAAGCTGCGCCATGCCCATGACCGTGCAGGCCACGCGCGCGGCCACATCCGGCCCCAGAACCACCGGCAAGGAGCGGACGCCGTGCTGGCGATCCCCCTCCAACGCCTTGAAATCGTTCAATGTCATGATGCCATGCGCGCCAAAGGCATAGAGCAGCGCCATGGTGACGACGGGGAACGATGGCACGCCCGCCGACAAAATGGCAGCGCCTGTGAACCACGGCAGCCCCTCATAGCACAGGCCCACCAACCCCGGCCCCCACCAGCCCGACCGCTTCAAACGCACCGGCTCGGCGCTATAGGCCCAGGCGGCCAGCACCCCCACCACCGTCGCGGCAAAGCCCCAGGGCCCCAACAGCCAGCCCATCGCCAGCGACAGCACCGACATCGCAAGCGCGATCCACAGGCCCCAGCGGCCGGGGATGCGACCCGACGGAATCGGCCGGTTGGGTTCGTTCACCGCATCGACGAAACGGTCGCACCAGTCATTGGCGGCCTGGCTCATCCCGCAGACCACAGGGCCCGCCAGCAGCACGCCCAACAGCACCATCGGCCAGGCGCCCCAAGGCGACACCCCGACCGAGATGACGCCGCACAGATAGGCCCACATCGGCGGAAACCAGGTGACGGGCTTGATCAACTCCAGCATGGCGCGGGGTTGGGGGTATGTGCGGGAGTGTAAGGTTTGGTTGACTTGCATGTGTCAACTTAACATTACATTTTCCAGTCTCGCAACATCTGAATCGGCACCTCTGGCGGAATCAGACCTCGTCCTTGCTCAGCAATCCGAATTTGCGCAGCTTGACATACAGCGACTGGCGCGACAGGCCCAGCATCTCGGCGGCGGCGACGCGGTTGTTGCGGGTCAGTTCGACTGCAGTCTGGATGCACATCTTTTCCACCACATCCGTCGTCTCGCCCACGATATCCTTCAGGGTCGAGGACCCGACCAGTTCCATCACGCCGCGCATGCTGTCGTCCGATTGCGAAATGCCGGGACGGCGCATCGTCTCGGTCCGGCCCGCATCGCGGATCACCATCACAAAGCCGGGCTTGGGACGGTCGCCCAGAAACGTCGTCGCAATCTCGACCGCAACCTGACCATCAAACTGCGTCGACAGTTTGGTCGCATACATGCGCAACTGCCCGGACCGGCGGGCATTTTCCAGCATTACCCGCAGGTCGACCGACCCGCGGGCCAAAAACTCGGCCAGCGACCGGCCGCGCACGGCGGCAACGCTGGAACTGTCGACCAACCGCAAAAAGGCATCATTGGCAGCATCGACCTGACCCTCGGCATCCAGAAAGACGATCCCGTCAACGCCCTCGTGATACAGCCGCAGCATATTCTCGCCCACGGCATCCGGCACGGCGTTCGCATCCGTCGCCACCTCGATGCGGCACATCAGCAACCGTTCGCCCGCTGCCCGAAACTGCGTCGGCACCAGGTTCAACCGCCGCTGCGACCGCCGGGCCTGCAACTCGATCGGCGCCGCCGATCCAGCCGCCGCGATCTGCGACAGGCTCTCCAGAAACTCGCCGCGCCGCCGCCCCTCGAACTCTTGCGCGATGGGCGACCCGATCAGGTCTTGCCGCGCGCCGCCCAGCATGACCGCCGCCGCCGCGTTCAGATCGGTGATCCGGCCGGAATTGAGGCCCACCAGCATGATCGCGTCCCGCGTCGCCTCCATCAGCACACGGTAGCGGGTGTCCAGCTCGCGCTGACTTTCATAGTCCCGCTCCAGCGCCAGTTGCGCCATCACCAACTGCTGCTGCATTTCGGCAATCGGGCGCAGATCGCGGCCCAGCATCAGAAAAGAGGCGTCGGCCCCGACCCTGTGCAGCGAATAGCGGATCGGAAATTCCCACAGCGTATCATCGACATGGTTCAACTCGACTGCTTTCGACGTGGCCCCCATCGACGCCATCTTGTCCATCCGGCGTTTCAGCTTCTCGGCGCTTTCCGGCGTCAGGACTTCGACGACGGGCCGGCCCAGCCAATGCGAAAGTTGTCCAAAAGATCGGTGGTGCGGGTTGACGAGCACCGAAGCCACGCTACCATCCCCAGCAACGAGTAGGGAAATGTCCGCAGCAGTTGAAATGATCTCGGACAGAAGTTCCGGATCAATCAGGGGCACGGTGCCATTCAGCAGGGTCTTGCTGTCAGTTTTCACAGGGCGTCTACTACCTTCGCCGCCCCCCCCAGTTCAACGGGAACAGCGGACTGTCACGCGCGCTTCAGCACGCAAAAGTCGTCAAACTTTAGTCCAAGAGCCTCTAGCGCCACTCCGATGTCGTTCGTGGACAAGTCTGCACCCGTACTGGAGGCTGCGTCGTCCACCTTCGTCATGATCGCGCCCCCGATGATGACCGGCAGGTTTGCGACCCCAATTCCTTTTATGAATGACACAAGTTTACGCACGGTGTCTAGCTTCTCTTCGTTGGCAACCGAGATCATTACCCCATCGAAGGCCCGTTCTGCCACCAGACTGCGCAACTCCTCATGGCTTGGCGCAATCCGCAGGCAGACCGAAATACCAAAACGCCGCATCTGGGTCATCGCCACGATGGGACCCAGCGTGTGCTGTTCACTGTTGGGAATTATCAACAAAACCGAGCCACTGCCCGCATCGCCCGCCCGATCCGCCGCCCAGGCCGCGCCGATTTCGCGCAGCAGGCTTTGCAGCCGCGCCACCGCGATCGTGACCTCCATCCAGCTCAGATCATCCTCAAGCCAATCTTCGCCCATCTTGCGCGCCGCGATCGGAATATAGACATCCGCCAGCGCCGCAGCCGAGATTCGCGACCGGCGCATTTCGGCCAGCAGCGCCGAGAATCGGTCATTTCCACCTTTCAGCGCCGCTGCGATCAGGCTTGTGACAACTGATTCGCGCGGCTCTACCGTCGTTCGGGAGTTGCGCTCGGCCAGCAGCGAGACGACCTGGGCGGCAAAACTGATAACCCCGTCGGCATCGGGCGCTGATCCGCTTTTGGTGTTCGATTGGTATTCTTGCATGTCGTGGCCCCTCAACCAATGACAGCACACCAGGCTCTTGTATCGCGGCGCCCGGCCAGCTCCATCCCTGTGACAAAGCTTTACCATGCGCGCCGAGTTGTCAAAGAAAATAGACACAAACCAGTGAGCCCCAAAGGAGAAGAACACCTATCTTATTGACGAAGATATATTTTTTCTTTTCCGCTTCCGCCTTGCATTGTGACAGGTCAAGGCATCACAACACGCAGTGTAAACTTTAATACTGTAAGTTTATGTTGACACTTCTCCCGCCGCCCCGCTAGTCTTGGGTCAGAACGCAGACCCAAAGGGGACCCGATGCAAAGCCTCCGCAGCCAGTCGATCGCCCGCAAACCGCTCTATACGGCGCAAGAGCGTGCACGGCGTGACGCGACGGTGTGGACGCTGGTTCAGGGCGTTCTGGCGCCCTTGCAGTTCCTGGCCTTCGCCGTCTCGCTGGTCTTGGTGCTGCGCTATCTGCTGACCGGATCGGGGTACGAGGCGGCAACCGTCTCCATCCTGATCAAAACGGTATTTCTTTATGCCATCATGGTGACAGGGGCGATCTGGGAAAAGGTCGTATTCGGCCAATACCTTCTTGCCCCCGCATTCTTCTGGGAAGACGTGTTCAGTTTCGCGGTGATAGCCCTGCACACGGCTTATCTGTTCGGCCTGATGACGGGCTTCCTGACCCCGAACGAGCTTATGTATCTCGCCCTCGCCGCCTATGCGACCTACGCGATCAACGCCGCGCAGTTCATCCTCAAACTGCGCGCCGCCCGCCTGGACATGGCGGTGCGCCCATGACCGCAGCACTCCCCTCGCGCGGTTGCATCGACACGCCGGTTCTCAAAGAGCGTGGCCAGCGCGAAGTGTTTTGCGGGCTGACCGGCATCATCTGGTTGCACCGCAAGATGCAGGATGCGTTTTTCCTCGTCGTCGGCTCGCGCACCTGCGCCCATCTGCTGCAATCTGCCGCAGGGGTGATGATCTTTGCCGAACCCCGATTCGGCACGGCCATCCTGGAAGAGAAGGATCTTGCCGGTCTGGTTGATTCGCAAACCGAACTGGACCGCGAGGTTGACCGCCTGCTGGCCCGCCGTCCCGACATCCGCCAGCTGTTCCTGGTCGGCTCCTGCCCGTCCGAGGTGATCAAGCTGGACCTGCACAAGGCCGCCGAACGGATGTCGGCCAAACACGCGCCGCATGTCCGCGTGCTGAACTATTCCGGCTCGGGCATCGAAACCACCTTCACTCAGGGTGAAGATGCCTGCCTCGCCGCCATGGTCCCCGTCCTGCCCGCCACCCCGGCGCGCGAGCTGCTGCTGGTCGGCGCCCTGCCCGACGTGGTCGAGGATCAGGCGCTTGCCCTCCTCGCCGCCCTCGGCATCGCCCCCGTCCGCTGCCTGCCCGCCCGGCGCAGCGGCGACCTGCCTGCCGTCGGGGCCAACACCGTCTTTGCCCTGACCCAACCTTTCCTCGGCGACACCCATGCCGCCCTGATCCGCCGCGGTGCCCGCCACATCCCCGCCCCCTTCCCCTTTGGCGAGGCTGGCACCACCGCCTGGCTGCACGCCGTCGCCACCGAATTCGGCGTGCCGCAGGCCCTGTTCGACACCGTCACCGCCGCCCCCCGCGCCCGTGCCGCCAAAGCCATCGCCGCCGCAGCCCAAACGCTGACCGGCAAATCGGTCTTCTTCTTCCCCGACAGCCAGCTGGAAATCCCCCTGGCCCGCTTCCTGACCCGTGAATGCGGCATGACCGCGATCGAGGTCGGCACCCCCTTCCTGCACCGCGACCTGATGGCCCCCGACCTCGCCCTTCTGGCCGAGGGTCCGACCCTCTCCGAAGGTCAGGACGTTGACCGCCAGTTGGCCCGCGCCCGCGCAGCCCGCGCCGACCTCACCGTTTGCGGCCTCGGCCTTGCCAATCCGCTCGAGGCCGAGGGGCTGGCCACCAAATGGGCCATCGAACTGGTCTTCACCCCCGTCCATTTCTACGAACAGGCCGGCGACCTTGCCGCGCTCTTCGCCCGCCCCCTGCGCCGCCGCGCCGTTCTGCGCAACCTTGCCCCGCTGGAGGCCGCCGAATGAAGCTGACACTCTGGACCTATGAAGGCCCCCCGCATGTCGGCGCGATGCGCGTCGCCACCGCGATGAAGGGTCTGCACTACGTCCTGCACGCCCCCCAGGGCGACACCTATGCCGACCTTCTGTTCACGATGATCGAACGCCGCGACCACCGCCCGCCAGTCACCTACACCACCTTTCAGGCCCGCGACCTTGGCTCCGACACCGCCACCCTGTTCAAGACCGCCTGCGCCGATGCCGTCGAACGCTTCCGCCCCGAGGCGCTGATCGTCGGCGCCTCCTGCACTGCCGAACTGATCCAGGACGATCCCGGCGGTCTGGCGGGTTCCATGGGCCTGTCCATCCCGGTCATCCCGCTGGACCTGCCCTCCTATCAGCGCAAAGAGGGCTTCGGCACGGATGAGACCTTCCTGCAAATCGTCCGCGCCCTTGCCAAACCCGTTCCCCGCACCGAAGCCATCACCTGCAACCTGATCGGCCCCACCGCCCTTGGCTTTCGCCACCGCGACGACATCACCGAACTGACGCGGATGCTGTCCGAAATGGGCATCGCCGTGAACGTCTGCGCCCCGATGGGCGCCCGCCCCTCCGACATTGCCCGCATGGGGGCCGCCCATTTCAACGTGCTGATGTATCCCGAACACGCCGAATCCGCCGCCCGCTGGTTGGAGACGACCTTCAAACAACCCTACACCAAATGCGTCCCCATCGGTGTCGGCGCCACCCGCGATTTCCTGGCCGAGGTCGCCACGCTCACCGGCCTGCCCGCGAAAACCGACACCACCCGCCTGCGCCTGCCGTGGTGGACGCGCAGCGTCGACTCCACTTACCTCACCGGCAAACGCGTCTTCCTCTTCGGCGACGGCACCCATGTCGCCGCCGCCGCCCGCATCGCCCGCGATGAAATGGGGTTCGAGGTGGCCGGTATTGGCTGCTTCAACCGCGAAATGGCCCGCCCGATCCGCGCCCTCGCCAAGGAATACGGCGTCGAGGCCCTCATCACCGACGACTACCTCGAGGTCGAGGCCGCCATCGCCGCCCTGCAACCCGAACTGATCCTCGGCACCCAGATGGAACGCCACATCGGCAAGCGCCTTGGCATCCCCTGCGCCGTCATCTCCGCCCCCGTCCATGTTCAGGATTTCCCGGCCCGCTATTCCCCCCAGATGGGTTGGGAAGGCGCAAACGTGATCTTTGACACCTGGATTCACCCGCTGGTGATGGGGCTCGAGGAACACCTGCTGCACATGTTCCGCGACGATTTCGAGTTTCACGACGACGCCGGCGCCTCGCACCACGGGGCCGCGCACAAACCCCGCGAAGCCGAGGCCGCCCCTGCGGCCGCGATTTTGGCGGGCTCGATGCCCGACGAAATCGCCCCCCCGCCAGAAGAAGCCTCAAACGTCGTCTGGCTCGCCGATGCCGAAAAACAACAGAAAAAGATCCCCTTCTTCGTGCGCGGCAAGGCCCGCCGCAACACCGAGAAGTTTGCCCAGGAAAAGGGACTGACCCGGATCAGTATCGACACCCTCTATGAGGCAAAGTCCCATTATGCACGTTGACCCTACCTTCACCGGCACCCGCGTCGGCTATAACATCGTGATCGTCACGCTGGACAGCCACGCCGCCGGCCCCGCCGCCCGCATCGCGCCCCGTCTGGCCCGCGACTTTCCCGGCCTCAACGTTACCGTCCACGCAGCCGCCGAATGGGCTGAAAATCCGCACTCGCTGGCCAATGCCAAGGCGGCGCTCAAAACCGCCGATATCGTCGTCGCGAACCTGATCTTCATCGAAGAACACATCAACGCCATCCTGCCCGACCTGACCGAAGCCCGCGCCCGCGTGGATGCCTTTGTCGGCGTCATCGCCGATGCCCAGATCACCAAACTGACCCGCATGGGCGATCTGGACATGGCCAAGCCAGCGTCCGGCCTGATGGCGATGCTGAAAAAGCTGAAACCGCAAAAGGGCAATTCGGCCGGCTCGGGCGAACGTCAGATGTCGATGCTGCGCCGCATCCCCAAGATCCTGCGCTTCATTCCCGGCAAGGCGCAGGACCTGCGCGCCTGGTTCTTGATGATGCAATACTGGCTCGGCGGCTCTGACGACAACATGGAGCAGATGATCCGCTTTCTGATCTCGAAATACTCCACCCATCAGAACTGGCGCGGCACCGCCTCCAAGGCCCCCATCGACTACCCCGAGGTCGCCCTTTATCATCCCTCCCTGCCGAACCGCATCACCACCAACATCGCCGACCTGCCCCGCCCCGCCGGGGCCACCGCCACTGTCGGCCTCTTGATGCTGCGCTCCTACGTCCTCTCCGCCGACACCGCCCACTATGACGCCGTCATCCGCGCGTTCGAAGCCCGCGGCATCGCATGCGTTCCCGCCTTTGCCGGTGGCCTCGATGGCCGCCCCGCCATCACCGCCTTCTTTCAGAACGGCCAAAAGGTCCGCATCGACGCCATGGTCTCGCTGACCGGCTTCTCCCTCGTCGGCGGCCCGGCCTATAACGACAGCGACGCTGCCGTCGCCGCCCTGTCCGCGCTGGACGTGCCTTACATCGCCGCCCATCCCTTGGAGTTTCAAACCCTCGGCCAATGGGCCACCGCAGGCTCCGGCCTTGGTCCCATCGAAACCACCATGCTGATCGCCCTGCCCGAGATTGACGGCGCGACCAACCCCACCGTCTTTGCCGGGCGTCACGGGCTAGACGGCTGCAAGGGCTGCGCCCATGCCTGCACCGGGTCCACCGTGTCCAAGGCCATGTCGCCCTGCCCCGAACGCATCACCGTTCTGGCCGAGAAAACCCTGCGCCTGGCCCATCTGCGCCAGATGCGCAATGCCGACAAAAAGGTCGGCGTGGTCCTGTTCGGCTTTCCCCCCAATGCCGGTGCCGCCGGAACCGCCGCCTACCTGTCGGTCTTTGAAAGCCTGCACAATACCCTGCTGGGCCTGAAATCCGCGGGTTACACCGTCACCGTCCCCGAAACTGTCGATGACCTGCGCGCCCAGGTGCTTAGGGGCAACGCCGCCACCTTTGGCCAACCCGCCAATGTTGCCGCCTTCGTCGATGCCGACACCATCGTCCGCCACACCACCCACCTGCGCGAAGTCGAATCCGTCTGGGGCCCCGCCCCCGGCAAGGTGCAATCCGATGGCCGCAACGTGTTCATTCTCGGCCAGCAGTTCGGCAACGTCTTCGTCGGCCTGCAACCGACCTTCGGCTACGAAGGCGACCCGATGCGCCTGCTGTTCGAACGCGGCTTTGCGCCCACCCATGCCTTTGTCCAGTTCTACCTGTGGCTGCGCAACACCTTTGCCGCCGATGTCCTGCTGCACTTCGGCATGCACGGCGCTTTGGAGTTCATGCCCGGCAAACAGGCTGGCATGGGCGCAGGCGACTGGCCCGACCGTCTGATCGGCGAAATGCCCAACGTCTACCTCTACGCCGCCAACAACCCGTCCGAGGCGTCGCTGGCCAAGCGTCGGTCCAACGCCGTCACGATCACCCACCTGACCCCGCCCCTGTCGCAAGCTGGCCTTTACAAAGGTCTGATCGAACTCAAGGAAACCCTGACCCGCTGGCGCGTTTCGGCCACGGATTCCAACGACCTGACGGACCTCGAGGCACTCATCGCCGAACAATCCGCCGCCGTTGACATGGCCGGACACGAACCCGCCGTCCTGTGGCTGAAACTGCTCGAGGCCGAGGATGCCCTGATCCCCGATGGCCTGCATGTCGTCGGCCGCCCGATGTCCGCCGCCGCCCGCGCCGCCTATCTGGACCTGCTGCCGCCGATGGATGCCACCGAACGCGCCCGCATCGACGCCCAGCTGGCCACCGACACCGAAATCCCCGCCCTGCTGCGCGCCTTGTCCGGCCGCTTCATCGCCCCGGTGCCCGGCGGCGACCTGATCCGCAGCCCCCAAATCCTGCCCACCGGCCGCAACATCCACGCCTTCGACCCCTTCCGCATGCCCACCGAGTTTGCCCTGCGCGACGGTGCCGCCCAGGCCGCCAAATTGCTCGACGCGCACCCCACCCTGCCGCGCACCGTGGCCTTGGTCCTGTGGGGATCGGACAACATCAAATCCGATGGCGGCCCCATCGCCCAGGCCCTCGCCCTCATGGGCGCCCGCCCGCGCTTTGACAGCTATGGCCGCCTCTGCGGCGCCGACCTGATCCCGCTGGCCGACCTCGCCCGCCCCCGCATCGACGTTCTGATGACCCTGTCCGGCATCTTCCGCGACCTTCTGCCCCTGCAAACCCGCATGCTGGCCGAGGCGGCCTATAAATGCGCCACCGCCGATGAACCGGTCGCCCAAAACTTCATCCGAGCCCACGCCCTCGCCTATGCCGAGAAAATGGGCGTGGATATGGAGGTCGCCAGCCTGCGCGTCTTCTCAAACGCCGAAGGCGCCTATGGCTCCAACGTCAACACTCTGGTCGACCAGTCCGCCTTTGGTGAAGAGGACGAGCTGGCCGACGCTTATGAGGCCCGCAAATCCTTTGCCTATGGCCGCAACGGCAAGGCGGTCAAGAACGCCGCCCTGCTGCAAAACGCGCTCAAGGATGTCGATCTGGCCTACCAGAACCTTGAATCCGTCGAACTGGGCGTAACCTCCGTCGATCACTACTTCGACACCCTGGGCGGCATCGCCCGCGCCGTCAAACGCGTGCGCGGCGTGGAAACCCCGGTCTACATTTCCGACCAGACCCGTGGCACCGGCAAGATCCGCTCCTTGCGCGACCAGATCGCCCTAGAATCCCGCTCGCGGATGCTGAACCCCAAGTTTTACGAGGGGCTGCTCAACCACGGCGGCGAAGGCGTGCGGCAGATCGAAAGCCACGTCACCAACACCCTTGGCTGGTCGGCCACCACCGCACAGGTTGACCCCTGGGTCTACCAGCGCCTGTCCGAAACCTTCGTGCTGGACGAAACCATGCGCCGCCGAATGTCGGCCCTGAACCCGCAAGCAAGCGCCCGCATGGCCAACCGCCTGATCGAGGCGTCTGAGCGGTCCTATTGGTCGCCCGACGCCGCCACCCTCGCCGCCCTGCAAGGGGCTGCGGATGAACTAGAAGATCGTCTGGAAGGGATAGCCGCCGAATGACCGCGCTGCATCCCCCAATTGAAAGAGGCCCCAAATGAGCCTGGACAACGTCCCCAATCTGCGCGGCCTTGATGGCGACGGCTCGGTGCAGGTGCATCAGGATGCCGATACCAAGATCGAAGGCGCCAAGGTGTTTTCGGTCTATGGCAAGGGCGGCATCGGCAAATCGACCACCTCGTCCAACCTGTCCGCCGCGTTTTCGATGATGGGCAAACGCGTGCTGCAAATCGGCTGCGACCCCAAGCATGACAGCACCTTTACCCTGACCGGACGCCTTCAGGCCACCGTGATTGACATCCTGAAGGACGTCGATTTCCACGCCGAAGAACTGCGCCCCGAGGATTACGTCGTCACCGGCTTCAACGGCGTGAAATGCGTCGAGGCGGGCGGTCCCCCGGCGGGCACTGGCTGCGGCGGCTATGTCGTGGGCCAGACGGTGAAACTGCTGAAACAGCACCATATGCTGGAAGACACCGATGTGGTGATCTTTGACGTCTTGGGCGACGTGGTCTGCGGTGGCTTTGCAGCGCCTTTGCAACACGCCGACCGTGCCGTGATCGTCACCGCCAATGATTTCGACAGCATCTACGCCATGAACCGCATCATCGC
>CAMBWO010000007.1 GCA_945871285.1 Pseudorhodobacter antarcticus
CCCATGAAGTTGCTGCCGTCCAGCCGCCCCAGCACAAGGTTGGCATCCGATACCGTGGGCTCGGTGCCACCCCGGCCATAGCAGACCGGCCCCGGATTGGCCCCGGCGGATTGCGGCCCGACGCGCATTGCCCCGGCCTCTTGCCAGGCGATGGAGCCACCACCCGCCCCGATGACATGGATGTCGACGACCGACATCTGCACCGGCAGGCCTTCCATCTTGGTCTCATTGGAGGCCGAGGGCAGGCCGTCAATGATCAGCGAGGCGTCAAACGACGTGCCGCCCATATCGACGCAAATCAGGTTCGGCCGCCCCGTCGCCGCCGACAGCGCCTTGCCGCCAATCGCACCGCCGACCGGCCCGGACAGCAGGGTTTGCAGCGGCGTCTCGCTGGCCGTCGCGGCGGTCATCACGCCGCCGTTCGATTCCATCACATGCAGGCCCTGACCCGCAGGCAGGCGGTCCTTCAGGTCGGTCACCAGCGTGCCCAGATATTTGCGCACCACCGGGGCCAGATAGCTGTCCATCACCGTGGTCGAGGTCCGTTCAAACTCGCGCCATTCGGGCGAC
This sequence comes from Pseudorhodobacter antarcticus, assembly GCA_945871285.1. Classification (GTDB taxonomy): domain Bacteria; phylum Pseudomonadota; class Alphaproteobacteria; order Rhodobacterales; family Rhodobacteraceae; genus Stagnihabitans. The sequence continues at coordinate 571 of CAMBWO010000007.1, forward strand.
ACCTTGTGCGACAGGGCAATCGCAACCCCCGGCAGGCGGGCCGCGATATAGGTGGCGGCGGCCAGTTCATGCGCGGGGTTTTTATAGGAGAACAGAAAGCAGATCGCGATGGAATCAAACCCCTCGGCCTTGACCGCCGCGACAAAGGCGGCCAGGTCGTCCTCGTTCAGCGGCTCCACCTCGGCCCCGGTCGCGGCAATGCGGCCCCGGGCGGTATAGGTGAATTGCAGGGGCGTCAGCGGTTTGGGCTTGTCCCAGCGGATCGAAAAGATCGACCCGCGGTCATTGCCCTGAATGGTATAGATGTCGCGGAAATTGTGGGTGGTCAGCAGCGCCACCTTGGCCCCCCGCCGCGTCAGCAGGGCATTCAGGCCGACCGTGGTGCCATGGACGAAAAAGTCGATGGTGGCATCGGCGGGAATGGCGGTTTTGATCCCCTCCAGCACCGAAAGGGCCGGGTTTTGCGGGGTGGACAACACCTTGGCCGCGCCACATTCGCCGGTTTCGCTGTCTTGAAAGACGATATCGGTGAACGTGCCGCCAATATCGGCCGACACACGGTAGTGTTTGCCCATTCTGATCCCCATGCGTTGAAAAGGCCGGGCTTTGGGGCCCGGCCGTTGGTTTTACTGCGCCCATTCGCCCTTGAAATCGGGGTTGGCGTCCAGCACCGACTTGTCGATCATGGCCTGCAGGGGGCCGGCCGTATCCATGTTGATGGCCTGGGTGACCGGCTTGCCCTCGATCGCATTGGCAATCTGCTCCATCGCCAGCGACCCCATCGACACCGGGAAATAGGCCAGCGTCGCATCCCAACGCCCCTCGCGGATCGCGTCAATCGCAATCGCCGCCGCCCCGCCGCCCGACAGATACAGGTCGGCCACGGTATAGCCCGCCGCCTCCAGCGCAATCTCCACCCCCGGCAGATGCTGGTCGGCATTGGACAGCACCACATGCACATCCTTTTGCGCCTGCAAGATGTCGGTCATCGTGGTCAGGGCGGTGTCGGGCGAATAATAGCCCTCACCCTCGGCCACGATCTTGATGTTGGCATGGGCACCCAGCACGGTTTTATAGGTTTCCAAGCGCAGGTTATCGAACGGGAAGATCTTGCCGCCAATGACGATCACCACATTGCACGGGTCCTTGTCGGCGCAAAAGCTGACCACCGCCTCGGCCTGCACGGTGGCACCGGGAACGGGGGGCGAGGCGACGGTGGCAGTGATGCCCGGCACCTGCGGCTCCAGCGTGTTCAGGTCGGGCCCCACCGGGAACAGCACCGTCGCAATCGGCACCCCCGCCGCGATCACCTGCTCAAACGCCCCGGCAATGCCAACCGAATCATTCGGCGCCACGATGAACCCCGCGAAATTGCCGCTCGCCAACACATCCTCGATCTGGCTGTATTGCACGGCGGCATCAAACGCCCCGTCGAAAATCTCGGTCTCATAGCCCAGTTCAGCCGCCTTGGCCTGAACCCCCTCATAGGTCGCCTGATTGAACCCGTTTTGCGACGAGGCCGCGAAATAGGCGATCTTTTTCCCTTGGGCCATCGCGGCGGTGGACAGCATCAGCGCCGCCCCCAGACTCAAGGCCAGCGTCACAGTGTGCTTCATCGAATTATCCCCCGGTTGATTGGTGTTTGATCCGTTCTGGACATCAGCCTACGATAATGCAAACATAATGCAACTGATTTAGAAGGCCCACCGCATGGATTCTTCACCCCCCCTCCCGGCCCCCAAGCCCAAGGCGCAGCGCGGGGCTATTCAGGTCTATGAAACCCTGCGCGACGATATCCTGTGGCTGCGCATCGCCCCCGGCACCGCGATTGACGAGGTGGCGCTTGCGACCCGCTTTGACATCTCCCGCACCCCGGTGCGCGAGGCGCTAATGCTGCTGGCGGGCGAACAGCTGGTGGTGTTCCTGCCCAACCGCACCTCGATCGTGCCGCCCTTGTCGCTGCACAACATGGGCGAATACATGGACATGTATCTGCTCTTGTCGCGGGCCGTGGTGCGCGGGGCGGTGCTGGCCGCTGATCTGTCCCCCCTGCAACCCCCGCTTGACGATCTGCTGGCGCACCTTGAAACCGCGCCGGGCGAGCCTGCCCTGCGCGCCGAACTGGCGCTGCGACGCCTGCTGGGCGATCTGGCCAACAACAGCTTTCAAAACCGCTTTTACCGCCAGATCCTGGACATGGGCATCCGCTCCAAGATTTTGCACTTTTTCCCCAATGCCAAACCCGCCGATCTGGCCGCGATCCGGCTGTCCTGGGCCCAGTTCATCGACGCCATCCTGCGCCGCGATGCCACTGCCGCCGACCAGATCATCACCCGGATGCTGCTGGCCGAAAACGAAATCATCCTGCGCTCGCTTCATCCCAGATTCGGCCACGACCTGCCCCTGCAAGGAGAGACGACTTGACCGACATCTTCGCCGAACGCCGCCAGCGGCTGTCCAAAATCGCCGCCACCCAAGGGCTGGGGGCCATCGCCTTTGTGCCGGGGGCCAACTTTTCCTACCTCAGCGGCCTGCATTTTCACCTGATGGAACGGCCCACCCTGCTGTTTGTGACCGCCGCCAACCAGATCGTCGCGATCATCCCGGAACTCGAGCGCGAGAAATGGTCGCAAACCTTTCCGCAAGCGCAAACCTTTTACTGGCAAGACAGCGACGGCTATCAGTCCGCCTTCGCCGGCGCGGCGGATGCCCTGCGCGGCCAGATGATCGGGGTCGAGGGGATGCGGATGCGCGTCTTTGAAGGCGACGCCCTGCGCCGCCATTTCCAGCAGGGCGCGGTCGTCGATGCCGAACCGCATCTGACTCAGCTGCGCCTCTCCAAATCCCCCGCCGAAATCGCCAGCCTGCAACAGGCCATCGACATCAGCGAAACCGCCCTTTCGGAAACCCTGGCCAACCTGCGCACCGGCATGACCGAACGCCAGATCCTGAACCTGCTGAAAGCGCGGATGCTGGCAGGCGGGGCCGAAGGCTTTGCCTTTGACCCCCTGGTCCTGATCGGCGGCAACGCGGCCAACCCGCATGGCTCGCCCGGTGACATCCCCCTGACCCCCGGCGCGGCCCTGCTCATCGACTATGGCGCCAGCATTCACGGCTACAACGCCGACATCACGCGCACCTTCTTTTGCGAACACGCGACCGACGATCACGCCGCCCTTTACAACACCGTCCTTGCCGCCAATGCCCATGGCCGCGCCATCGCCGGGCCGAACCTGACCGCACATGAGATGGACGTGGCGGTCACGTCTGTCCTCGCCGCCTCGCCCTATGCCGATCTGATCGTGCACAAAACCGGCCACGGTCTGGGGCTGGACGTGCACGAGGCGCCGCAAATCATGAAGGGCAATCACGTCCCCCTGATCCCCGGCACCGTCTTTACCATCGAACCGGGGCTCTACCGCCCCGGCCAGATTGGCGTGCGGATCGAGGATAACGTGGTGATCGACGAGGACGGCGCGCGGTCGCTGACCAGCTTTCCACGCGAATTGACGATCATAGGGGGATAAGCCGATGGATATGAACAGCTTTGTGACACTGGCCGAAACCGGCCCCGTGGATGCCATCTTTGCCGCCCTTGAAACCTGGGTCCAGCAGGACGTCGGCGCCGTGATCTATTCCTGTTCGACCTTTGATCTGGCCGCCGGCAAATCGCGCCGCATCTATACCAACCTGCCCGAGGTCTACCCGGTGTCGGGATTGAAGGACATCATCCCCAACGCCTGGACCGCGCAGGTGCTGGACGCGCGCCGCACCTTTGTCGCGAACTCGATCGAGGATATCGCCCAGGTCTTTCCCGACAACCCCCTCATCCGATCACTGGGCTGCGGGTCGGTGATCAACATGCCGGTGTTTCTGGCCGGGCGGTTCATGGGCACCGTGAATGTGCTGCATGAACCGGGCTATTACACCCCGCCCCGCGTGGCCGCCCTGCACGTCCTGCGCCCTGCCGCGATGCTGGCCTTTGCGGCCCTTGGTGCCGAAAAAGGTTGACAGACGGCCCCTCGGGGTGGGAACGCGGGTCAAAACGTTCAGGGGGGATTGATGACCGTCAGCTTTACAACCGACCGCATGTTGAACTTTGGCGACTGCGACATTTCCGGCACTGCCTATTACCCGGCCTATCTGAACATCCTGAACGGGGTGGTCGAAGAGTTCTGGACCGTGATCGGCTTTCCCTGGCACGAGATCATCTGGAAGGAACGCTGGGGCACGCCCACCGTGCACCTGTCTTGCGACTTTTCCAAACCTTCCTTCTTTGGCGACCGGCTGACGTTCCGGCTGTCCATCATCAAGGTCGGCAAATCCTCGGTCCGCATCAAGCACACGGTCCATTGCGGCGACGAGTTTCGCTGGTCCGGCGAACAGGTCCTGGCCGCCAGCCACCTGATCGAACACACCTCGATGCTGTGGCCCGCCGCTGTGAAGGCCAAGCTGGAAAGCTTTCTGCCGGTCGAGGTGGCCTGACCCTTTGGCTTCCCTTTGGCAAACCTTTCCACCTGGTTAACAGAAATCGGTAACACCCTGATAACGCGTGAAATTCCAAAGTGTCCACGCGTGGACACGCCCCCTCAGACCCAAACCTGATCGGGGTCAGGCAGCGGAATAGCGTCCAGCAGGTCCCGCGTATACTGGGCCTGCGGGTCCGCAAACAACGCCGCCGTTTCCCGGTTTTCCACGATCTGCCCGCCCTGCAACACCATCACCCGGGCACATAACCGGCGCACCACACTCAGATCATGGCTGATAAAGGCCAGCGTCAGCCCCATCTCCGCCACCAACCCCTCCAACAAGTTCAACACCTGCGCCTGGCTGGACACATCCAGCCCCGACACGATCTCATCCGCCAGAATGAACTCCGGCTCCATCGCAATCGCCCGCGCAATCCCCACCCGCTGCCGCTGCCCACCCGACAATTCATGCGGAAACCGCCGGGCAAAATCGCGGGACAGACCAACATGATCCAACGCCCGCAAGACCCGCTGATCAACCCCGTCAAACCCATGCAGCCGCAACGGCTCGGCAATGATCGTGCCGACCCGGTGGCGCGGGTTGAGCGAGCTCATCGGGTCTTGAAAGATCATCTGAAACCGCCGCCGCAGGGGCCGCAGATCGGCGTCCGACAGGTGGGTGATGTCGGTGCCATCAAACCGGATGCTGCCCGACGAAGGCTCCAACAACCTTACCAACGCCCGCCCCAGCGTCGACTTGCCCGACCCCGACCCGCCGACGATGCCCAGAACGGCGCCCTTCGGGATGGTGAATCTGAGGCCCCGCAAAATCTCCAACCGCGGGGCAGGACCCAGCAGCGGCTTGCGGGTCATGTCAGCCAAGGACAGGCGCAGGTCGCGCACCTCGATCAGGTCAGTCATGCCCCACCTCCGCCCTGACGGCCGCAATCACGGCATCGGGCACCGGATGCAGGCCGGCGTCCGGGTCGGTATACTTGGGCGTCGCGGCCAGCAAGGCGGCGGAATAGGGGTGCTGCGGGGCGGCAAAGAACGCGCGCACCTCGGCGGTTTCCACCACCTTGCCTGCATAGAGCACCGACAGGCTCTGACACACCTTGCTGACCACGCCCAGATCATGCGTCACAAACAACAGCGCCGTGCCATGCCGGACCTGCATCCCCGCGATCAGCTTCAATATCTGCTTTTGCACCGTCACATCCAGCGCCGTCGTCGGCTCATCCGCCACGATCAGCTTGGGCTCGGCGGCAAAGGCCGAGGCAATCAGGATGCGCTGCCGCATCCCCCCCGACAGCTCATGCGGATACTGGCGCAGCACCCTGGCGGGGTCGGTGATCTGAACCTCGGCCAGCAGCGCCAATGCCCGCGCCTCGGCGTCGCCACGGGTCCAGCCCAGAATATCCACCAACCGGTCCGTCATCTGCCGCCCGATCCGGCGCGAGGGGTTCAGCGCCGTCAGCGGGTCCTGCGGGATCAAGGCACAACTCGCCCCGACACGCACCCGCCGCTGGGCCGGAGGCAGGGCCAACAGATCCACCCCGTCCAGCAGGATCGCCCCTGACACCACCTCGACCGCCTTCGGCAGGATGCCCAGGATCGCCCGCCCGATCATCGACTTGCCCGCGCCGCTTTCGCCGACCAGCCCGTGGACATGGCCTGCGGCCACATCTAGCGATACCGAGCGCAGCAGAGGGCCACCGCCCTTGATCCGCACCGACAGGTTCTGCACCGAAAGATAGGTCATCGCAGCACCGGATCGAAGCGGTCCTTCAACCCCTCGCCCAATTGGCTGAACGACAGCACGGTCAGGAACAGGGTGACCAGTGGGAACACCAGCACCCACCACGCCTGATGAATGGACGCCCGGCCTTCCGAAATCATGCCGCCCCAGGTGGGGTCGTCGGTCGAGATGGAGAGGTTCACGAAGGACAGGATCGCCTCGACGATCACGGCGATGCCCATTTCCAGCGTCAGCAGCACCACGATGATCGGCAGGACGTTGGGCAGGATTTCGCGCAGCATCGTGCCCATGCGGCCCCGGCCGGCAACCCGGGCCGAGGCGACGTAATCCATCGCCCCCTGCGCCATCGCCTCGGCCCGCACGACACGGGCAAAGCGCGTCCAGTCGATGACGACGATGGCGATGATGATGGAAAACAACCCCGGCCCGATGACGGCAATCAGCAAGATCGAGAAAAGCACCGGCGGAAAGGCCATCCAGATGTCGATGAACCGCGACACCAGCACATCCACCCAGCCGCGCCAGAACCCGGCCAGCAGACCCAGCCCCGCCCCGATGAGGCAGGTGATGACCCCCGACACGATAGCCACGGTCAGCGCGATGCGGCTGCCATAGATGATCCGGCTGAGAACATCCCGCCCCAGGCTGTCGGTCCCAAGCAGTGCCCCGCCCGTTAGCCAGAACGGCGGCAGCCGCCCGGCGAACAGGTCCTGCTCCAAAGGGTCCTTGGGGGCCAGCAGCGGCGCGAAGATGGCCACCAAAACCAGCAGCGCCAGCCAGCCGCCCGCCAACCACAACCGCAGCCCCGCCCGCCGCCTGACCTGTGCGCGCCCGTCAGCCATGCCGCAGCCGGGGGTTCAGGGTGGCATACATTAGGTCCACCACCAGATTGACCCCGGTGAACAGCACGGCAAACAGGATCACGATGCCTTGGATCAACGGCAAGTCACGGTTGATCACGGCGTCAATGGCCATGTTGCCCAGACCCTCATAGGAAAAAACCCGCTCGATGATGACCGTGCCGCCGATCAGAAAGGTGAACTGCACGCCCACCAGCGTCAGGGTCGGCAAAACGGCATTGGGCAAAGCTTCGCGCCAGATCACGCTGGCCTCGGAATAGCCTTGGGTCCGGGCGAGGGTGACGTAATCCAGATGCATGGTTTCCTTGAGGCTTTGCTTCAAAAGTTGCGCGATGATGGCGGCCAGGGGAATGGCCAGCGACAGGGCAGGCAGGAACATGTGGGACACCAGATCCAGCGTCAGGTCCAGCCTCAGCCGGACCAGGCTTTCGAACAGGTAGAAATTGGTGATGAAGGGCAGGTCCAGCGACGGCGTCACCCGGCCCGAGATGTGAAAGACCGGCACCAACACCCCAAACAGCAGGATCAACACCAACCCCCACAGGAAGTCGGGCACCGACAGGGCCATGCCGCCCGCGATGTCGATGCCGCCCTCGACCTTGGTTTCCCGCAGGCGCGTGCCGGTCAGGGCCGCCGCCCCGCCCGCCAGAACGGCCATCAGCAGGGCGAAAGTGGAGAGCTCCAGCGTTGCAGGCAGGCGGGCCAGTACCATCGCCAGAACCGGCTGCCGTGCGGTGATCGAGGTGCCGAAATCACCCTGCAATACACCGGCGCCCCAGATCAGGAACTGCTGCAAGATGGATTTGTCCAACCCATACAGCGCGGTCAGACGGGCAATATCCTCCCCGGTCGCGCCGGGCGGCAACATCATCGCAATCGGATTGCCCGGCACCACCCGGATCACGACAAAGACGATCACGGCGACGCCCAGCAGGGTCACCGCTGTCGTCACAAGTCGCAGCAAAATGGTCCTCAGCAGGGCCATCTGCGCCCCTTTCATATTGGTTCAAGTATCCCACGGGGGGGTCTGGGGGGATGTGAAATCCCCCCAGTTCTTTACGCCCGCTTCATCAGATGCGGTAGCAGTGCACCCGAGGCATGGGGCGTCACCACCACGCCTTTGGCCGCCAGCACCGGCTGGACATATTGCAGCAGCGGGATCACCAGCGCGTTGTCGGCGATGTATTTGTCCACCGCCTTCCAGCCAGCAATCCGCTTGGCCTCGTCCGCCTCGCCCCAGAGCGGGCCGATCATGCCGATCAGATCCTCGCCATCCCAAACCGAATGGGGGCTGGGGCCGAACATGGCAAAACCGGTCGACGTGGTGGGGTCACCTACCGAATTGCCCCAGTTGTAAAAGGCGGCGGGGGCCAGTTGGTCGGCGGCGCGCAACTCGTAATGTTTTGCAATTTCATAGACTTCGATCTCGGCCTCGATGCCCACCTTGCGCCACAGGCCGACGATGGCCTGGATCATTTCGTAATCCTTGGGCTTGAACCCCTTGGTGGTCTGGATCTTGAATTTTACCGGGTTGTCGACCGAATACCCCGAGGCGGCGAGGGCGGCGACTGCGGCGTCCGGATCATAGGCCGTGGTGATCGAGGCGTCGAAGGCATCGTATTCCGGCGTTTGCAGCGTGTCGATCTTGACACCGTAACCCGACAGCAACCGGTCGATGATCGCCTGCTTGTCGATGGCGGCGACGGCGGCCTTGCGGACGTTCGGGTCGGTCATCACTTCGATATCATTCAGGAAGATCATGCCGATGTCCGACACGGGTGTCGCATAGGCGTTCATGCCACCTTTCAGGCGGTCATATTCCTCATAGGGCATTTCCAGGGTGACGTGGCTGGAGCCGGACTCGATTTCCGCCACTCGGGCGGCGGCGTCGGTCACGAATTTGATCGTCACCGTCTCGAATTCAGGCTTGCCGCCCCAGTAGTTGGCATTGGCCTTCAGGCGCACGAAGGCGTCGCGTTCGTATTTCTCCACCATATAGGGTCCGGTGCCGATCGGGGCGGCCTCGAACCCCTCGGCCCCGACTTTTTCATAATAGGTTTTCGGCAGGACGTAGCCCGTCAGGAAATACATCCATTTGAAGATGGTCGGATCGAACGAGGCGACATCTGCGATGACCTTGTTGCCCTCAACCCGATGATTGGCCAGGGTTCCCCAGACGAACTGGATCGGGCTGCCGGTTTCGGGGTTGGCGACGCGGGCCAGCGACCAGGCGACATCCTCGGCGGTGAAGGGGCTGCCGTCGTGCCAGGTGACGCCCTCGCGCACGGTCATCCAGACCTGTTTCTTGTCCTCGCTCCAGCCCCATTCGGTCAGCAGGCCGGGGGCGGGTTTCAGGTCGGGTTGTTGCAGGATGTATTGGTCGAACACCGACTGATACAGGCCCTGAATTGTGGGGTTGACGGCCGAGGGGCCGACGGTCGGGTCCCAGGACGGCAGGGTGACGTTATAGGCGATCACCAGTTCGGTGATGTCCTGGGCAAAGCTGGGCACGCCGGCGGCGGTCATCGCCAAGGTGGCTGCGGACAGTTTCAGTAAACTGCGTCTGTTGAGGTTCATGGTTTGGATCCCTGTTGGCTATGGTCCGACCAGTTTTCTGGCCAGTAGATATCCCGACCCCGCGCCCGTGCCCGCTCCGGGCCAGACGGCGGCCCCGGTCAGGTAAAGGTTTGTGATCGGTGTCGTGCCGTCGGCAAGGCCAAGCCCCGGACGGAAAAGGAAATTCTGGGTCAGGTGGTGACTGCCGCAAACCTGGTCGCCGCCGACGAGGTTGGGGTTGTCGGCCTCCAGTTCCAAGGGCGTCACGATGCGCTGGGCGAGGGTCTTGGCGCGGGTGCCGGGGGCATGCGCCTCGAGGATGTCCAGTGCGCGGGCGGCAAAGGGGGCGGCGGCGTTGGGCCAGTCGCGGGCGGTGATCTCGCCCTTGGCGTCGCCGAGGATGGTGCTGGGGGCCATGCGGACCTGCACCCACAGGGTGTGCTGACCTTCAGGGGCGCGGGTCGGGTCAAAGACGGTGGGTTGGCCAACCACGAGGATCGGCTCATCCGGCAGAAGGCCCGCGGAGGCCTGCTGATAGGTGCGGGCCATTTGATCCAGGCTTGGGGCGATGTGGACGTAAGCAAAGGATTTCAATCCCTTGGCCCGCCATTCGGGCAGGTCCGACAGGGCCAGGTGGATCATCATCGTGCCCGGCGCATGGGCGAAACGGGTCATTTGGGCGTCATGGGCGGGGGTGGTGCCGCCGGTCAGGCGGGGCAGGGCGCGGGGGGCGATGCCCGCGATCACGGATTTGGTGGCGGTGATCTGGCGGCCATCGGTCAGCACCACGCCGGTGGCGCGGCCGTTCTGGTGGGTGATGCGCTGGACCGCCACACCGCAGTCCACAACCCCGCCGCGGGCGCGGATGGCGGCAAGGAGAGCGCGCACGATCGTATCGGCTCCACCCGCCCCGATGACCATTCCAAAGGCCTGGCCGGCCATGCCCTCGAGATACGGAAACATCGCGCCGCCGGCGATGTCAGGGGCGAAATCCAGATGCATCCCCCAGGAGGCCAGCATGGCGCGAACTTGAGGGTTTTCAAAGGTTTCGCTCAGCCAGCTGCGGGGGGAGGACAGCAGAAACCGGGTGAACTCCAGGGTTCCGGTCAGACCCTTGGCCCGCCATGTCCGAAACAGGAAATATGCGAGTGCACGCATATTCATGGGCGATCCCAGCAGGCCGAACAGGTGCGGGGCCTGTGCGCCAAAGCCCGCCACCAGGGCGCGCCACGTCGCGGCATCCTTGGGCGACAGGGCGGCGATCAGCGACGCCGTCTCCTCCAGATCCATCGACACGCCGACATGGATGCCATCTGCGAAGCTGGAGGCGAACGGGCGGTTGACGGGCACGAAGGCCAGCCCGTGTTTCATCAGTTCCGCGCCATATGTCTTGAAAAACGGGCTTCCGGCGAAGAGCGACAGGTTCATCGCGGCCCAGTCGTGGCGAAAGCCGGGCAGGGTATAGTCGCCGGTTTTTACCGCCCCGCCGGGCACATCGGCCTGTTCGAACACAGCCACCCGCTGCCCGCGTGCCGACAGATGCAGCGCCGCCGCAAGCGTGTTCACGCCCGCCCCGATCAGCACTGCGTCGAAATGCGTCACGCTGTCACCCCACGATTTGTTGAACGGGATATTTGCAAATGCATTTAAATCTGTCTAGCATGATTCTGGTACCCGAGGGGCAGGACGGCGGGCCGGACGGTGTGTTATTTCCGTCTTCCTTCTGTCTTCCTTTGGTGAAGCCAAAAGATGACAGGGAGAGTGACATGACATCTGCAACGCTGTTGGCCGATCTGGCCGGAATGCTGGCCACGGGCGGGGTCGAGGTGGTGGATTGCACCGGGGTTCTGGGGCCGGAGACGCCACTGCTGAAGCTGCCGCCGGACTTTGCCAAGGACACGCCGAAAATCGAGATTCACCGGATCAGCGAGTATGATCAGGACGGGCCGTTCTGGGCGTGGAACTGGTTGAAGGTGGGCGAGCATTCGGGCACGCACTTTGATGCGCCGCATCATTGGATCACCGGCAAGGACTATGCCGATGGCTATACCGATACGCTGCCCGTGCAGCGGTTGGTGGCCCCGGTGAACGTCCTGGACTTTGCCGCCGAGTGCGGGTCGAACCCGGATTTCCTGTTGACCATCGACCATGTCAAGGCCTGGGAGGCCAAGCATGGGGCGATCAAGGCGGGTGAATGGGTCGTTCTGCGGTCCGATTGGGACAAACGGGCGCATGATGAAAACCTGTTCCTGAATGCCAATGAGACGGGGCCACATACCCCAGGCCCGACCGCCGAGGTGATCGAGTATCTGCTGTCCAAGGGCATTGTCGGCTGGGGCAGCCAGTGCATTGGCACCGATGCGGGGCAGGCAGGTGGCATGACGCCGCCGTTCCCGGCGCATAACCTGCTGCACAAGTCCAATTGCTATGGGCTCGCGTCGTTGGCCAATCTGGACAAGTTGCCCGCCAAGGGGGCGATCCTGATTGCCGCGCCGCTCAAGATCAAGAACGGCACCGGGTCGCCGATCCGGGCGCTTGCCCTGGTGCCGAGGGGCTAAGGTGGTCGATCACGTCATCATAGGGTCTGGCATCAATGCCTTGGTGGCGGGGGCTATGCTGGCGTTGAAGGGCGACAAAGTGCTGCTGCTGGAGCGGTCTGACCGCCCCGGCGGCTGTTTGCGGACCGACGAGGTCACGTTGCCGGGGTTCACCCATGACGTGATGGCGACGACGTTTGTGCTGTTCATGACCGGGCCCGCGGGCGCCGCGCTTGGTCCCCATCTGGCGCGGCATGGGTTTGAGTATTGCCACAGCCCCCATCCGACGGCGGTTCTGCGGCCGGATGGGTCGGCCCTGGTTCTGACGATGGACCGGGCGCGGAATGTGGCGACGTTCAATGCTTTGGCGGCGGGCGATGGCGAGGCCCATGCCCGCGATGTGGGCGGGATCGAGCGGGACGCGCCGTTTCTGTTTGGGTTGCTCGGGGGGGATTTGTGGTCTTGGCCCACGTTCAAGCTGCTGTTTGGCGAGGCGCGCAAGCGGGGGTTGCGCGGGCTGGCGGCTTGGTTTGGCACTGCGTTGACCCCGGCGCGGGGGTGGTTGGAAACCGGCTATTCCAGCCCCTTGGTGCAGGCGCTGTTCGCGCCTTGGGTGCTGCATTGCGGGCTGACGCCCGAGAGCACCTATGGCGGGCAGATGGGGCGGGTTATATCTTTTGCGCTGGAGGCGGCGGGGGCGCCGATTGTGAAGGGCGGGGCGGGGCGGGCGGTGGCGGCCTTTGTGGCGCTGATCGAGGAGAAGGGCGGCGCGGTGCGCTGCGGGGCCGAGGTGGACCGGATCAACGTGGCGGACAGCCGGGTGACCGGGGTGACGCTGGCCTCGGGTGAGCAGATCGCGGCGCGGTCGGTTCTGGCGTCGGTCGCGCCGGGGCAGTTGACGGGGCGGTTGTTGCGGGATGTGCCGTTGCCGCAGGACAAGGCGGCGGCCAAGGCGTTTCGGCATGGCCGGGGGAACTACCAGTTGCATTATGCGCTGGACCGTGTGCCGGAGTGGCTGTCGCCGGGGCTTGCGGATGTGGCGCTGATCCATCTGTCGGATGGGATTGATGCCGTGTCGAAATCGGCCAATGAGGCGGAGCGGGGGATGTTGCCTGCGGTGCCCACGATTTGCGTGGGGCAACCGTCGCGACTGGATCCGTCGCGTTGCCCTGAAGGCAAGGCAGTGTTGTGGTTGCAGATTCCCGATGCGCCGAGGGTTATCAAGGGCGATGCGGGCGGGCAGATTGCGGGTGCCGATTGGGACGCGGTGCGCGAGGCGTTCGCGGACCGGATCGAGGCGATTTTGGCGCGGCATATCAAGGATTTCGCGGCGATCAAGCTGGCGCGGCGGGCGTATTCGCCGGCTGATCTGGAGCGGATGAATGTGAACCTTGTGGGGGGCGATCCCTATGGCGGGGTGTGTTCGATTGACCAGTTCTTTATCTGGCGGCCCCATGCGGGCGGTCCTGCTGCCCCGCTGATCCGGGGGTTGCAGCAGATTGGCGCGTCCACCCATCCGGGGCCGGGTCTGGGCGGCGGATCGGGGTTTCTGGCGGCAAAGAGGCTGGGGGCATGAACGACGAAACCCCTGTGCAGCCGCGTCTGGGCGAGATCGGGCTGGGCAATTTCGCGCCCTATCTGATGAACCGCATCATGGGGCGCTATAACGCCAGCCTGCGGGCCGAGATGGCCGATCTGGGGCTGACGACGCCCAAGATGCGGGTGCTGGCGGTGTTGTCAGTGGTCGAGGGGCCGCTGATCCGGGAATTGTCGGTGCTGACGGTGGTGGAACAGTCCACCCTGTCGCGGGCGCTGGACCAGTTGCAGGCCGAGGCGCTGATCCGGCGCGAGGTCGATGCGGCAGACAGCCGGGCGGTGCGGGTGTTCATTTCCGAGGCGGGCCGCGCGACGTTCGAGGCGCTGTGGCCGCATATGGCGGCGGCGCAGGCGCGGATGTTTCGCGGGGTGCCGGATGACGAGCGACGCGCCTTTGTCGGCACGCTGCAAAAGATGCTGCACAACATAAGAAAGCATGAAATCTGATGGCCGAGCGTTCTTTCAAGGCGGAAGTCGAGCATTTGCGGTTGGGGGAGGGTGGCACCTTTACTGGCGAGGGCATTCTGGCGCTGACCAAGGCGCTGTTGGAGAATGGCGTGGGCTATGTTGGCGGCTATCAGGGCGCGCCGATTTCGCATTTGATGGATGTGATGGCCGATGCCGAGGGGCTGCTGGGCGAATTGGGTGTGCGGTTTGAGGCGAATGCGAATGAGGCGGCGGCGGCGGCGATGCTGGCGGCCAGCGTCCATTATCCCATTCGGGGAGCGGTGACGTTCAAGGGGCCGGTGGGGGTCAACGTCGCCTCGGACGCCTTGGCGAACCTGTCGTCGTCGGGCGTCACCGGGGGGGCGCTGGTCATTGTGGGCGAGGATTACGGCGAAGGCTCGAGCATCATGCAGGAGCGAACCCATGCCTTTGCGATGAAGTCGCAGTTCTGGCTGTTGGACCCGCGCCCCAACCTGCCCTCGATCGTCAAGGCGGTGGGCGATGCGTTCGAGATGTCGGAGGCGTCGAATACGCCGGTGATGTTGATGGTGCGGATCAGGTCCTGCCATGTGACGGGCAGTTTTGCCACGCGGGACAACCGCAAGCCTGCGCTGTCGGTGCGGGAGGCGTTGTCGGCACCGCGCAGCGATTTCAAGCGGGTGGTTTTGCCGCCGATGTCCTATGCGCATGAGCAGGACAAGATCAACCACCGGATGCCGGCCGCGCTGCGGTTCATCCGCGAGCGTGGGTTGAACGAGGTCTTTGGGCCCGAGGGGGCCGCGATCGGAATTGTCGTGCAGGGGGGGATGTACAACGGCACGATCCGGGCGTTGCAGCGGTTGGGGTTGGCGGACCTGTATGGGGCGACCCAGGTGCCAATCTATGTGCTGAACGTGACCTATCCGCTGGTGCCGGACGAGTTTCTGGAGTTTGCCAAGGGCAAGGACCATCTGCTGGTGATCGAGGAGGGTCAGCCTGAATTCATTGAACAGGCGCTGGGGTCCATGCTCTATCGGGCGCAGGGGACGGCTCGGTTGCATGGCAAGGGCGCGTTTCCGATGGCGGGGGAATATACCGGCACGGTGATGATGCAAGGGATCGAGGCGTTCCTGAAGGCGGCGGCGCCGGGGATGCTGCCTGCGGCGGTGCGGGCGCCCAACATGGATCGGCCTGCGGTGCCGGACCTGAGCAAGACGGTGCCGATCAGGCCGCCGGGGTTTTGCACGGGCTGCCCGGAGCGTCCGATTTTCGCGGCGATGAAGCTGGTGGAAAAGCAGTTGGGCAAGCATCAGATTGCCGCCGATATTGGCTGTCATCTGTTTGGATCGCTGCCGCCGTTCGAGATTGGTGGGGCGACGATGGGCTATGGGTTGGGGCCTGCGGCAAATGGGGCGTTTGATGGCGGGGGCGAGCGGCGGCCGATTTCGATCATTGGCGATGGCGGGTTCTGGCACAACGGGCTGTCGTCCAGTTTCACCAACATGGCGTTCAACAAATCGGATGGCGTGGCGCTGGTGGTGGACAACTATTACTCGGCGGCCACCGGCGGGCAGGATGTGATGTCGTCGCGGGCCGAGAATGGGACCAAGGCGACGGGCAATCCGATTTCCAAGGCGATCAAGGGGATAGGCATCACTTGGGTGCGCCAGATCGACCACACCTATGATGTGGGAAAGATGCGCGACACGCTGATCGAGGCGCTGACGACCAAGGAGCCGGGGCCGAAGGTGATTGTGGCGTCCTCGGAATGCATGTTGAACAAGCAGCGGCGGGAAAAGCCGCTGCGGGCGAAAGCGATCAAGGAGGGGCGGCGGGTCGAAGCGCCGCGCTTTGGCGTGGATGAGGATATCTGCACCGGGGATCATGCCTGCATCCGGCTGTCGGGCTGTCCGTCGCTGTCGCTGAAGCGGTTGGATGATCCGCTGCGCGATGACCCGGTGGCGAGCATCGACCAGTCTTGTGTCGGGTGTGGCAACTGTGGCGAGGTGGCGGATGCGGCCATCCTGTGTCCGTCGTTCTATCGCGCCGATGTGGTGCATAATCCGGGCGCGTGGGAGCGGCGCTGGGCGGCGGTGTGCGCATCGGTGATCGGGTGGTTGCAGGCCCGGCGGTCGGCCCGGCGTTTGAGTTTTGACGCATGACTGACGACATCCTCAAGCTGGCGATTCTGGCGGTGGGCGGGCAGGGCGGAGGCGTTCTGACCGGGTGGATCGAGGATCTGGCGCGGGCCAATGGTTATGCTGCCCAGGCGACCTCGGTGGCCGGGGTGGCGCAGCGGACGGGGGCGACGATCTACTATATCGAGATGTGTCCCAAGGGGCCTGTCGCGCCGGTATTTGCGCTGATGCCGGCGGCGGGGGATGTCGATGTAATGATCACCGCCGAGATGATGGAGGCGGGGCGGGCGATCATGCGGGGGTTCGTGACGCCGGACCGCACGACGCTGATCACATCGACCCACAGGGCGCTGGCGGTCAGTGAGAAGATGACGCCGGGCGACGGGATTGCCAATTCGGCCGAGGTGATGGCGGCGGCGGAGGTGGCGGCGCGGCGGGTGATTGCGGCGGATTTCGACAAGGTGGCGGTGGCGGTTGGCTCGGTGATTTCGGCGTCGTTGTTCGGGGCGCTGGCCGCGTCGGGGGCGTTGCCGTTTGCCGTGGGCGCCTATGAGGCGGCGATCCGGGCGGGGGGCAAGGGGGCCGAGGCGTCGGTCAGGGCGTTTCATGCGGGACATGCGGCGGCCTTGGGGCCCGCGGTGGTGGAGGCCAAGGTTGCGGCGGTGGCAAAGGGCGTTACGGGCCCGGTGCGGTTGCTGGAGGAATGGCAGGGGTTGGTGGCGCGGGTGGACCGTCTGCCGGAGGCGGTGGCCGAACTGGCGCGACCCGGTCTGCAAAAGGTGGTGGATTTTCAGGACCTGGCCTATGGCGCGGAGTATCTGGCGCGGGTCGAGGCGATGCTGGCGCTGGACCGCGCCGACAAGGGCCATGCCCTGACGCGGGAGGCGGCGAAGTATATCGCGAATGCGATGGCCTATGATGATGTGATCCGGGTGGCGGATTTGAAAACCCGTGGGTCGCGTCAGGCGCGGATTGCGCGGGAGATGGGGACTGCGCCCGATAAGGTCATGCATGTGACCGAGTTTTTCCACCCGAGGGCCGAGGAGGTGGTGGGCATGATGCCCGCCCGTCTTGGCGCGCGGCTGGACCGTGACCCGGTGTGGCAGGCGCGGCTGGCCCGCTGGTTTGCCAAGGGGCGGCGGCTGCGGTCGGATGGGCTGGTGGCTTACGGGATGCTCTATGTGCTGGGGGGCATGAAGGGGCGCAGGCAGGGCTCGTTCCGGCATGGGCAGGAAGTGGCGCATCTGGAGGGCTGGCTGGCCACGGCGCGGGGGTACCTCGCGACCGACTATGATCTGGCGGTTGAGGTGATCCGGTGTCGGCGGCTGATCAAGGGGTATTCCGACACCCATGCGCGGGGATTATCCAAGTTCGACAGGGTGTTGGTGGGTGTAGCTCATGTTGCGGGGCGCAGCGATGCGGCGGATTGGGCACGGCGTCTGCGCGAGGCGGCCTTGCAGGATGAGGAGGGCCGGGCGCTGGAGGGGGCGTTGCAGACGATTGCCAGCTTTGCGTGACGCCATAACAATTTTAAACTTGAAATTATTCTGATCCGGTGCGACCTTGGGGCAATCGGCATCCTCCGATCCAGCAAGGACGCGGCCCATGAAGATTCTATGCCTAGGTGGCGGCCCGGCGGGCCTGTATTTTGCAATCTCGATGAAGCTGCGCGATGCGAGCCATCAGGTGACGGTGCTGGAGCGGAACCGGGCCAATGACACTTTCGGCTGGGGGGTGGTGCTGTCGGATGACGCGCTGGGGCGGATGCAGAAGAACGATCCTGTCAGCACCGAGGCGATCCGCAGTCAGTTTGCCTATTGGGATGACATTGCGGTCGTGCATAACGGGGTGCGCACGGTGTCGGGCGGGCACGGCTTTGCCGGGATTGGCCGCAAGGCGATGCTGATCCTGTTGCAGGCAAGGGCGCGGGAGTTGGGCGTCGATCTGCAATTCGAGACCGAGTTCAAGACGGTCGAGGCGTACCGGGCCGAATATGACTTGGTCGTGGCGACCGATGGCATCAACTCGCTGGTGCGGCGCGAATATGCCGAGGTTTTCCAGCCGGATATCGACACCCGCAAGTGCAAGTTTGTCTGGCTGGGGACGCATGCCAAGTTTGACGACGCCTTTACCTTTATCTTTGAGAAGACCGAACATGGCTGGGTCTGGGCGCATGTCTATCAGTTTGACGCCAATACCGCGACCTTCATCGTGGAATGTCTGCCCGATACCTGGGACCGTCTGGGCTTTGCCGACATGTCCAAGGAGGAGACGATTGCGACCTGTGAGCGCATTTTTGCGCGGCACCTGAACGGCAATGCGCTGATGTCGAACGCGGCGCATTTGCGCGGGTCGGCGGTGTGGATGCAGTTTCCACGGGTTGTCTGCAACACCTGGTATCATGAGAATGTGGTGCTGATGGGGGATGCGGCGGCGACGGGGCATTTCTCGATTGGCTCCGGGTCGCGGTTGGCGTTTGATTCGGCGATTGCGCTGGCCGAATACCTGCATTCCGAACCGACGATGGCGGGGGCGTTCCAGCGCTATCAGGACGAGCGGCGGGTCGAGGTGTTGCGCCTGCAATCGGCGGCGCGCAATTCGCTGGAGTGGTTCGAGGAGGTGGAGCGGTATCTGGACATGCCGCCGTTGCAGTTCGCCTATTCCCTGCTGACGCGCAGCCAGCGGATAAGCCACGAGAATTTGCGGGCGCGCGACCCGGCGTTTCTGCGCAAAGCCGAGGATTGGTTTCAGGAACAGGCGGGGGGCGAGCCGGGGCGGCAGCCGATGTTCGCGCCATTCCGGCTGCGGGACATGGCGCTGGTCAACCGGGTGGTCGTCTCGCCGATGGCGCAGTACAAGGCGGTGGATGGGACGCCCGGCGATTGGCATTTCGTGCATTATGCCGAGCGGGCCAAGGGTGGCGCGGGGCTGGTTGTCACGGAAATGACCTGCGTTTCGGCCAATGGTCGCATCACGCCGGGCTGCACCGGGCTTTACACCCCCAAGCATGAGGCGGGATGGAAGCGTCTGTGCGATTTCGTCCATGCCGAAACCCAAGCCAAGATCTGCTGCCAGATCGGCCATTCGGGGCGCAAAGGATCCACTCAGGTCGGGTGGGAGGAGGGCGACGCCCCCCTGCCGCGCGGCAACTGGCCATTGCTGAGTGCCTCGGCCCTGCCGTGGGCCGAACGCAATCACCTGCCCAAGGCGATGGACCGGGCCGATATGGACAAGGTGTTGCTGCAATTCGTCCAATCCACCGAAATGGCCAAGAAATGCGGGTTCGACATGATCGAACTGCACGCGGCGCATGGCTATTTGCTGTCGTCGTTCATCAGTCCGGTGTCGAACGTGCGGGAGGATGAATACGGCGGGTCACTGGAAAACCGGATGCGCTATCCGCTGGAGGTTTTTGCGGCGATGCGGGCGGAATGGCCGGGGTCCAAGCCGATGTCGGTGCGCATTTCGGCGCATGACTGGCTGGGTGAGGACGGTGTGACACCTGCGGAAGCGGTCGAGATTGCGCAGATGTTTGCGGCGGCCGGGGCGGACATCATCGACGTGTCGGCAGGCCAAACCTCGGATGAGGCGCAGCCGGTTTATGGCCGGATGTTCCAGACGCCGTTCAGCGACCGTATCCGCAATGAGGCGGGGCTGGCGACCATGGCGGTGGGGAATATCACCGAGGCCGATCAGGTGAACTCGATCCTGCTGGCGGGGCGGGCCGATCTGGTTTGCCTTGCGCGGCCCCATCTGGCGGACCCCTATTGGACGCTGCATGCGGCGATCAAGGCCGGGGACAAGGGGACGGTTTGGCCTCTGCCCTATCTGGCGGGGCGCGATCAGGCGGCGCGGCTCTTGTCGAAATCGGGCGAGGTGATCCGGGCATGACCTTTGCGGGCAAGCGGATGCTGGTGACGGGCGGCGGGTCGGGGGCGGGGGCTGACCTTGCGCTGGGTTTTGCGCGGGCCGGGGCCGAGGTGGTGATTTGCGGGCGGCGGGTCGAGGCGTTGCAGCGGACGGTTGCGCTGCATGGCGGCATCCGGGCGTTGGCCTGTGATGTGACGGATGAGGCGTCGGTGCAGGCGCTGTTTGCGGCGGCGGGGCCGGTGGATGTGGTGATTGCCAATGCGGGGCAGGCGGATTCGGCTCCGTTTCACCGCACAAGCTTGGACCAGTGGAACGCGATGCTGGCGGTCAACCTGACCGGGGTCTTCCTGACGTTCCGCGAGGGGTTGCGGCAGATGACGGGCTGGGGGCGGCTGATTGCAGTGTGTTCCACGGCTGGGGTCAAGGGCTATGCCAAGATCGCGCCCTATGTGGCGGCCAAGCATGGGGTGATGGGGCTGACGCGGTCGTTGGCGCTGGAGGTGGCGCGCAGTCAGGTGACGGTGAACGCGATCTGTCCGGGGTTTCTGGACACCGAGATGACCGATCATTCGGTGCAGGTGATCAGCGCCAAGACGGGGCGCAGCCTGGCCGAGGCGCGGTCGGTGCTGGAGCAGTTGAACCCGCAGAACCGGCTGTTCGCCCCATCGGAAGTGACGGCGGCGGCGCTGTATCTGGCGGGGCCGGGGTCCGAAGGGGTGAACGGGCAGGCGATCGTGATTGCGGGGGGCGAGGTGTGAGCGACGGTGCATCCAAGCGGCGGCTGAAGGCCTGGGTGCGTCTGCTGGCCGTGACGCGGCGCACCGAGGCCGAATTGCGCGAGTTTCTGCGGGTCAAGCATGGCACCACACTGCCCCGGTTTGACGTGATGGCGGCGCTGTATCGGCGGCGCGAGGGGGTGACGATGTCGGAACTGTCGCGGATGCTCTTGGTGTCCAACGGCAATGCGACGGCGGTGGTGGACCGGCTGGAGGCGGATGGCTTTGTGCGGCGCACGCCGTCCGAGACCGACCGGCGCACGGTGTTTGCGGCGCTGACGCTCGAGGGGTTGGCGCAGTTCGAGGGCTATGCCGCCGAGCATGAGGCCGAGGTGAACCGGATTTTCGGCGGGTTGACCGAGGCGGAGTTGGATACTTTGAGCGATTTGTTGAAACGGATGCGGGGGACGTGATGAGCGATATGGCCGGGCTTTGCCCCAAGCATTTTCTGTGGGAGGTATCAGCGCGGATTGCGACGATCCGGCTGAACCGGCCGGACCGCAAGAATCCCCTGACGTTTGAAAGCTATGCCGAGTTGCGCGACACGTTCCGGGCGCTGGTCTATGCGCGGGATGTGGATGTGGTCATCTTTGCCTCGAACGGGGGAAATTTCTGTTCGGGCGGTGATGTGCATGAGATCATCGGGCCGCTGATTGGCCTACCGATGAAGGACTTGCTGGCCTTTACCCGGATGACGGGGGACCTGGTCAAGGCGATGCTGGCCTGCGGCAAGCCGATCATTGCTGCCGTGGATGGTGTGGCCATGGGGGCCGGGGCGATCATCGCGATGGCGTCAGATTTGCGGCTGGCGACGCCAGAGGCGAAATGCGCCTTCCTGTTCACGCGGGTGGGATTGGCGGGCTGTGACATGGGGGCTTGCGCGATGCTGCCCCGCATCATCGGGCAGGGGCGGGCAGCGGAGCTGCTTTATACCGGGCGGACGATGAGCGCGGTGGAGGGCGAGCGCTGGGGGTTCTGGAACGCGCTGCATGGGGCGGAGGTGCTGGAGGCGGAGGCGCGGGCGTTGGCCGAGCGGTTGGCGGCGGGGCCGACGTTCGCCCATTCGGTGACCAAGACGCAGCTCAACGCCGAGTGGAACATGGGGCTGGAGCAGGCAATCGAAGCCGAGGCGCAGGCGCAGGCGATCTGCATGCAGACCAAGGATTTCGAGCGGGCGTATCGGGCCTTTGTCGCCAAGGAGCGGCCGGTGTTTGCGGGTGACTGACAGAGCGGGGGCCGGCCCCCGCACCCCCGGGATATTTAGGAAAAGATGAAATGGGCAAGAGTTTCCTGGACTGGCCATTCTTCGACGCCCGTCACCGCGATCTGGCGGTGGCGCTGGAGGCGTGGTGCTCCGCGCATTTGCCAGTGGATCATGGCGATGTGGATGCGGCCTGTCGGGGGCTGGTGGCGGATTTGGGGGCGGGCGGGTGGTTGCAGCATTCGGGCGGGGTTCTGGATGTGCGGACGCTGTGCCTGATCCGCGAGACACTGGCGCGGCATGACGGGCTGGCGGATTTTGCCTTTGCGATGCAGGGGTTGGGGATGGGGGCGGTGTCGCTGTTCGGCTCGGCTGAGCAGCGGGAGTGGCTGGAGCGGACACGGGCGGGGGCGGCGATTGCGGGGTTTGCGCTGACGGAACCGGGGGCGGGGTCGGACGTGGCGGCGACGGCGACCACGGCCGAGCGGGTGCAGGGCGGTTGGTTGCTGAACGGCGAGAAGACCTGGATTTCGAATGGCGGGATTGCCGATGTCTATGTGATCTTTGCCCGGACGGGTGAGGCACCGGGGGCGCGGGGGTTGTCGGCGTTTCTGATGCCTGCCGATCAGGCGGGGTTGCAGGTGGTGGAGCGGTTGGAGGTGATTGCGCCGCATCCCCTGGCGCGGTTGCGGCTGGAGGGGGTGGTGTTGCCTGGGGGGGCGTTGATTGGCCGGGCGGGCGAGGGGTTCAAGCTGGCGATGGCGGTGCTGGATGTGTTCCGGTCGACCGTTGGGGCTGCGGCGCTGGGGTTTGCGCGGCGGGCCTTGGACGAGACTTTGGCACGGGTGCAGGCGCGGCGCATCCAGGGCCAGCCGCTGGCCGAGTTGCAGATGGTGCAGGGGCACATCGCGGATATGGCGTTGGAGATTGATGCGGCGGCTTTGCTGATTTACCGGGCGGCGTGGACGAAGGATCAGGGCGCGGCGCGGATCACGCGGGAGGCGGCGATGGCGAAGTTGTTCGCGACCGAGGCGGCGCAGCGGGTGATTGACATGGCCGTGCAGTTGCATGGCGGCGAGGGGGTCAGGCATGGGTCGGTGGTCGAGCGGTTGTACCGCGAGATCCGGGCCCTCAGGATTTATGAGGGGGCGAGTGACGTGCAGCGGGTGGTGATTGCGCGGTCGCTGATGCCGAGGGGGGGCGCATGAGCGAGGCAGTGCATGAGGTGTTGCATCCGGCCCATTGGGCGGCGGCGCGGGGCTATTCCAACGGGATGGCGGCGCGGGGGCGGTTCGTGGTGACGGGGGGGATCATCGGTTGGAACGCGCAGCAAGAGTTCGAGACGGATGACTTTGCCGGGCAGGCGGCGCAGGCGTTGCGGGGGATTGTCGAGGTCTTGGCCTGTGCCGGGGCGGGGCCGCAGCATCTGGTGCGGCTGACCTGGTATGTGACGGACAAGCGGGAATATCTGGCGTCGCTGAAGGCGTTGGGTGCGGCCTACCGCGAGATCATTGGCAAACATTATCCGGCGATGGCGCTGGTGCAGGTGGTGGCCTTGGTCGAGGACCGGGCCAAGGTTGAGATCGAGGCGACGGCTGTGGTGCCGGACTGAGAGGGATCATGGAACTGGGTGGCACGGGGCATGTCGATACGTTTACGCGGGACCGGCTGCCTGACGCAGAGGATTGGCCCGAGATCGTGCCGCTGTTCGACTATCCCGAATGGCTGAACGTCGGGGTCGAGTTGAGCGACCGGATGGTCGAGCGGGGATTTGGCGACAACATTGCCTTGATTGGCAACGGGCGGCGGCGGACCTACAAGGAATTGTCGGACTGGTCGAACCGGATCGCCCATGCGCTGGTCGACAGCTATGGGGTGCGGCCCGGCAACCGGGTGCTGATCCGGTCGGCCAACAACCCGGCGATGGTGGCGTGCTGGCTGGCCGCGACCAAGGTGGGGGCGGTGGTGGTCAACACCATGCCGATGCTGCGGGCGGGCGAGTTGGCGGCGATTGTCGACAAGGCCGAGATCAGCCACGCGCTGTGCGACACGCGGTTGATGGAGGAGTTGGTGGCCTGCGCCAAGGGGTCCGGTTTTCTGCGGACGGTGGTGGGGTTTGATGGCACATCCAACCATGATGCGGAACTGGACCGGGTGGCGCTGACCAAACCGGTGCGGTTTCAGGCGGCGCGGACCGGGCGGGATGATGTGGCGCTGCTGGGCTTTACCTCGGGCACCACGGGCGATCCCAAGGCGACCATGCATTTTCACCGGGATTTGCTGGTCATTGCCGATGGCTATGCGGCGGAGGTGTTGCAGGTGACGCCACAGGATGTGTTTGTGGGGTCGCCGCCTTTGGCCTTTACCTTTGGCTTGGGCGGGCTGGCGATTTTCCCGCTACGCTTTGGTGCGGCGGCGGCGCTGTTGGAGCAGGCGAGTCCGGCGAATATGGTGGCGCTTATCGAGGAGCACAGGGCGACGGTGTGTTTCACAGCCCCCACCGCCTATCGCGCGATGCTGAAGGCGATGGAGGCGGGGGCGGATTTGAGTTCGTTGAGGGCGGCGGTGAGCGCGGGGGAAACCTTGCCCGCGCCGGTCTATAACGAATGGATGCAGCGGACGGGCAAGCCGATGCTGGACGGGATTGGCGCGACCGAGATGTTGCACATCTTCATCACCAACCGCTTTGACGACCACCACCCCGGCTGCACCGGGCGGCCCGTGACGGGGTATCAGGCGCGGATCGTGGGCGAGGATATGCAGGAATTGCCACGGGGCGAGGTGGGGCGGTTGGCGGTCAAGGGGCCGACGGGGTGCCGTTATCTGGCGGACGCGCGGCAGCGGAAATATGTCCGGCAGGGCTGGAACCTGACGGGGGACAGTTTTTGGCAGGACGAAGCGGGGCGGTTCCACTTTGCGGCGCGGTCGGATGACATGATCATCAGTGCCGGCTACAACATCGCGGGGCCGGAGGTGGAGGCGGCGCTGTTGTCGCATGAGGCGGTGCTGGAATGTGCCGTGGTGGGCGCGCCGGATGACGAGCGCGGCATGGTGGTTGAGGCGCATGTCGTGTTGATGGCGGGGCAGGTGGGCGATGCGCTGATGGTCAAGCTGTTGCAGGACCACGTCAAGGCGGTGATCGCGCCCTACAAATACCCGCGCAGGGTGCAGTTTGTGGAGGCCCTGCCCAAGACCCAGACCGGCAAGATTCAGCGGTTTCGGCTGAAAACCTGACGAGTCAGACGGTGCGCAGCAGGGCCGCGACCTTGGCGACGATTTGCGCCGTCGCCTCGGGGAGGCGCTGGGCGAAGCCTGCGAATTCCGTGGCATCAGAGGGCGGGAAGGGGGCCTTGGCCAAGCCCAGATAGGTTTGCGCGGCCATGGCCTGACTGGCGCGAAAGCGGGTGCGGACGGTCTGGCGGGCGCGCAGCGACAGGATGCCGGCGCGGGTTTCCTGCAAATCATCGGCGCGTTTGGCGGAAAGTTGGGCCAGTTTGATCACATGGTCATGGTGGCCGTTCGGGCTGGTCAACCACAGGTTGGTCAGGCGCAGGTATTCCAGCGCATCGGGCGGCAGCGACACCTTGTGCAGCACGGAATTGGTGGGCGCGGCGAACTCGGGCCAACTCTTGAAACCCAAGGCGCGCAGGACATCGGGCAGGATGCCGTCGGGCAGGAACTGATTGCCAAACAGCCGCAGCTTGATCGCCTTGGGCCCGAACATCTCGGCCCAGGGGCGCAGGATCTTGGTGGTGTCCAGAAAGCCCAGGGGTTCCTCGGCGACATAGGTTTCGAGGCTGCGGGTTTCGCGGGTGCCGAAATCCTTGACGATCTGGTTGTAGAAACTTTCCAGATGGCTGTCGGGGCTGCGCAGGTAAAAGACGACCGTCACGTCGAACCGGTCGGCCAGACCCGCCAGACGCGAGACATCTGTGCCCCAGCCAAAGGATTCGGCACTGACCAGCACGGTCTGATGGGGGGCGGCGTCAATCTCGGCCAGCAGGGCGGCCCAGTTGGGCAGGCTGTCCAGATCGGACTGCGCCAAGTCGGGGTTCTTCAGATCCCAGCACAGTTTGAAATGCCCGTCATAAATCCGGCCGGCCTGGGGATACAGAACCCCCATCTCCGCAAAGGCGGCGGCGCTGTTGGCAAAACTGGCTTGCAGAAAGGTTGTTGCTGTCTTGTGCGAGCCGATGTGGAAGATCAGGCGTTTCTTCATGCTTTACCGGGGGGCCAGTTTGCCATGCGGTTGCGGCGGAACCGACTTCATCATGACGGTGTGCATTTCGAAACTATCAAGGTAAATGCTGCCCAAGGACTGATCGAGCGGTTTCAGCTTGGCCCGCAGCGTCCGCACGTAATAGGCAAAGTCAGGCGGGCTGAAGGCCTCGTTCGGCAGGTCGCGGAACGTCTGGGCGCCCAGCGTATTCTGGGCATAGACCCAGAGTTCGGCTGCACCCTTTTCAAAGGCGGGGCGCAGGTCGGGGCGCAGACCGGACCAGCACCAGTTGACCGTGTTGACAAAGGACCGCAGCATGGGCCGGAAATCGTTCCAGCCCTCGGTCATGCCACGTTTCAGCATCATGCGAAACATTTCCAGCGAGTAAAAGCTGCGCTCGTCGCCCTGCTTGATGTCCTGCCCGTCGTGCTGGCGATAGTGGTAGGCCACGCCATCCAGCATGGGCACGTCCTGGACGTGTTGCAGGGTCAGCAACTGGAAAATCTGGTCGTCAAAGGCGCGGATATGTTCGGGGAACCAAATGTTGCGGTTGTCCAGATAATCGCGCCGATAGACGCGGCGCCAGATCGTCGGCTGGCCCTGAATCAGCAGCCAGGTCGGGACCAGAAAACAGGCGCGGTCGCCAAAGGGGTGGCGCACCGCCTCGACGATTTCACGCAGGCCGGATTCATAGGTTTTCTCCAGCCGCTGTTCGCCTGATGGGTCCTGATGCAGCAGTTCGAACCCACCCTGAACCAGTTCGGACCCGGTATGACGCGCCAATTCCAGCAGGCCCGAAAACAAGCCGGGGCCGGGCACGTCATCGGCATCGACAAAGGCGATATGGGTGGCATCCGAGTTCAGGCGACCATAGTTGCGGGCCGAGGCGCAGCCGCCGTTCAGTTTGGACAAAAGCACGACCTGGTCGTTGCCGGCATAAATCTCGCGCACCAGATCGCCCGAACCATCGGTGGACCCGTCGTCAACCACCAGCGCACGGATGTCGGAACCTGCCTCCTGCAAGATACCGTCGATGCAGTCCTTGATCCAGGTGCGGGCATTGTACATCGCCACGACCACATCCAGCCCGTCGCGATGGCCGTTCAGACTGACAGACCGGCGCAGCCGCAGCAAAGGATCGCCGGCGCGCGGAATCCAGGTTTGCCGCAGACCTTTGGATTTGCCAAAGACCAGATCCGACGACAGGTGAGTCCAGCTTTCGCCGGTGACATGATCCAGCGGCGCCTCTTGCAGGCCCGACAGCAGGTCCGTCTCGGCAAAGGGGGCGGTCAGTTTCAAAAGCGTGGGTTCCAGAACCAGCAGCGCCTCGGAGGGAACACAAGCATAGCTGCGGGCGATGAATTCGGGGGGAACGGCGGGGTTGCGTTCGACAACGCCGCGCATGTCGACATGCTGGCGGAAGTCTTGCCGGGGCAGGGCGTCGTGCAGGGCCGTCATCGCGGGCGCATCGTTCGGCCCGGCTTCGGCAAGGGCCGCCAGGGTCAGCGCGAGGGTTGCCCGGTCCTCGGTTCCGGTGGGGCCAGCGACGGCGGCGTTGATGGCAAAGACATTTGTCAGGTTTTGGGCGCGGATGTTCTGGCACAAGGCGGCAAACGCCTCGGGCTCGGGTTCAAAGGCCCAGACCGTCCAGCACGGGTTGCCAAGCGCAAAGGGGATGGCAAAGCAGCCAAACCCCGCGCCCACATCCAGCGCGACACCTTTGATTGTCAAAGTCTGCGCCGCGAGGAAAGGTTCATAGATCGACCGCAGCCGCCAGTGACTGTCGTCCCGCAGATGGATGTCCGAGGTGACGATCATCGGCACGGTCTGGCCCAGGGCACGCAGGGTGATGGGCGGCAGAGGCCTGGTCGGAGCCTCGACCTGGGCCCGAACAGAAGCCGGGACGTCAACGGCCGTCTGAACGACTTCGCCTTCATCAAGCTGCATCTGACATCACCTTCAAATATTGCCTCAACGGGTCCAACGGACCCAGTTCTGCGGGCGGATTTGGCGGAAAATTCAAGTAAAGCGGATCGATGATGCCCAGCAGCCCCCTGACTGTCTGGCGATAGGTGGCGCGGTGCTGATGGCCGATCATCTCCTCACACCACGCCACGATCTTCAGGCAGGACGCAAACACCGCCGTGCGTGTCGTGGCATCGTGAAATTCCTGGGTGCGGGCAAAGCTTTCCAGGGTCAGCTTGGCCACGGCGATGGCGTCGAACCGCCGGTCGCTGGCGGTGCCGGTGATCTGCTGGCGGGTATAGCGCCGGAAATAGGTAAAGCAGGGCGCCATCACGAAGGAGACGGAACTGGTCAGGGCCAACAGATTGGTGTGAAAGAACATGTCCTCAAAGAAATGGCCGTTGGGGAAATAGAGGCCAGTGGCGCGCAAGAAGTCGGTCTTGATGACCTTGTTGGCCGATTGCGGCTCGATCCGCTGCATCAGCGGGCGGGCGCGGCCAAATTCGGGTTGAAAGCGGGCCACCTTGCCGTCGGGACAAAACGTCTCGACCTGACGGAACATGTCTTCGTCGTAAAAGTTGGCATAGTCGCCGCGCACCTCGGACAGCGACCCACGGCACAAGATCAGGTCGGACCCGTCGCGCGTGATCACCTCGTCGATGGCGGCAAAAGACCAGTTCGGGCGGACATCGTCTGAATCCAGAAAACAGACATAATCGCCCTTGATATGGGCAAAGGCCTTGTTGCGGGCGCTGGACAGGCCGTCATTGGCTTGGCGGATCACCTGCACGCGGGGGTCGGTGATCTGGTTCAGGACGGCGACGGTGTCATCGGTCGAGCCGTCATCGACGATGATGTATTGGAAATCGGCAAAGCTTTGCGACAGCACGGACCGGATTGCCGTCAGCGCGGTGACGCTGTCGTTGAAGGTCGTGGTGATGCAAGTCAACTTGGGCATATCGCCGTTCCATCTGTACGGACGTCTTGAGTATTTGATCCGGGTTAGAATGATTTCGGTGATGTTTCAACGCAGTTGAGTAAAATTTTGCGGAAAAGTTATCCATTCGTTAACGTCTTCGCTCTTAAGATTGTCGCGCGATCCGCACCCAGGGCACGGATTGGCCCCCGGAAATCGCCAATTCGGCCCCGCCACGCCCGGTTGGCCCTGTGGCGACACCGCCGCCACTGCCCCTGCGCCGTCTGCCCTGTCGGACTTGCGGCTTGATTAACGGGCGGTAATCTTGTTTTATATGTCTCAGTTGCCAAGAAAATTCGTTGGACGTGCTAGACGAGGGTTTGTCAATGACAGGACGTGCAGTCTGCGGATTTGCCTGCCGGGGTCTTGCCGCCGCACTGTTGAGCGGCGTTTTCTGGGTGCAGCCCGCCTTGGCCCAGGGGGTCGAACAAAACCCGCCGGCCACGCTTGTCGGCCCCCAGGTCACAAGCCTGAATGCCGCGGTGTTCGCCAACCGCCCCGATGACCCGACCCCCTTTGGTGTGACCCTGAACGGCCTGCTGTTGGTGGATACCAAGGCGAATGGCGGCAGGCTGCTGTCGCGCAGTGGCACAACGGGCATCGATACCAGTTTCGGTGGTCCGACCGCGCAAAATGCGGCCCTGCGCAAGCTTTTGGCAAAGTATGTCGGCCAGCCGATGTCGTTTCGGCTGTTGTCGGCGATCCAGACCGATGTGACGCAGTTTTACCGCGACAATGGCCGGTCCTTGGTGTCGGTGACGGTGCCGCAGCAGGAAATCACCGGCGGCGTGGTGCAGGTCAACGTGACGGCCTTTGTGCTGGGGGGCACCACGATTGCCGGGGTGGACCCGACATCATCGGATTTCCTGAACCGCCAGGTGCGCCTGAAACCGGGGCAAGAGGTGGACACCGACCGCCTGCTGGAGGATGTGAACTGGCTGAACCAGAACCCCTTCCGGCATGTGTCGGTGTTGTTCGAGCCTGGGCAGTCGCAGGCTAGCACCAACCTGACGTTGCGGGTTCAGACGGCGCAGCGCACTTGGTCGGGCTATGCCGGGGTGTCGAATGCCGGGACCGAGGATACCGGTCTGGTCCGCCTGTTTGCCGGGTTCAACCTGTCGGCCTTGTCATGGCGGGATCAACAGCTGTCCTATCAGTTCACCGGGTCGCCCGAGAGCATTGGCAACCTGCGTCTGTGGGACACCGGCACCGACAAAGGCTATCTGTCGCACGCGCTGACCTATTTCATCCCGATCACCACCAAGGACGGCTTTCGCACCAAGCTGACCTTTGGGGCCAGCCACATCTCCAGCTATTCCGTGCCGGGGGGAGTGTTCACCTCGGGCAGCGAAACGAAGATCCTTGACGGTGAGATCGCTTTTCCACTGCCCAAGACGCGGGGCCGCTTTGCGCTGGTGCCCGAGCTTTATGCCCAGGTCGAGTTGACCGACTATGACAAGGTATTGTATTTTGGGGGCTTTCCGGTTGAGGAGCACACGAATCTGCTGCATGGGGCCATCGGTGTGCGCAGCGCCCTGAACGGGCCGCTGTTTGGCAAAACCTCGCGGGGGTCCGCCGATATCGCACTGGTCTTTGGTCGCGAGACCGAGGGCTCGACCAGCACCAATTATTCCTATCTGACCTTCGATCTGAAGGAAGAGGTGTTCCTGGACCGCGAAAAGTCGATTGCCGTGCGGCTGGGTGGCCAATCCTCCAGCGATGTGTTGCACCCGTTGGAGCAGATGGCGCTGGGCGGCAACGGGACGGTGCGGGGTTATCCGGTGAACGGCTTGGCCGCCTCGACGGCTATGGCCGCCAGCATCGAATACCGGGGGCAGCAGATGTCGTTCCGGGTTGCCGATCAGGATGCCACGCTGCGCCCGCATGTCTTTGTCGACTATGGCTTTGCCAAGGCCTTTGGGGGATCGCCCGAGCAGACCCTGCTGTCGGTCGGTCTGGGTGGCGATTTCGAGATTGGCAAGAATGTCGTGGGCAGCATCAATATCGCGCAGGCCCTGCGCGAGGCAGGCCCGACCGATGCCAACACGACCAGCATAGCCTTCCAGATGACGGCGCGGTTTTGACATGACAGGGTTTCGATACGTTCTTGCGACCGCCGCCATGTTCCTGCCCGCAATCGCCTGCGCCCAATCGGCAGAGCCGAGCAGCACGACTGCGACCTATGGCGCCTGGACCGTTACCTGCGCGGCCAAGGCGGCCCAGGACGGGGCGGCGGCGGAAAAGGTCTGCCAGATGACGATCAGCCTGAGCCTGAAGGGCACTGACGGGCAGGTCAGCCCGCTGATCGAGGTGGCGATTGGCCAGCCGCCCGGCGACACCGGCGCCCGGATCGTGGTGCAGGTGCCCATCGACGTGGCGCTGCGCGAGGGGCTGACGGTCAGCGTCGATGCGGCGGGGGGCGACTCGGCGCAATCCCCCAAGCCGCAGACCGATCTGGCCAATGCCACCTATTTTGCCTGTGTTCCCCAAGGCTGCGTCGCCGATGCCGCCCTGACCACCCAGGCGGTCGCCGCCCTGACAACCGCCACGGCCACCAACGTGACCTTTACCACCCTGGCCGGTGCCAAAAAGATCACGGTTCCCGTGCCGATGGCGGGGTTTGGCGATGCCTGGACCGCGCTGGGTTTGACGGCACCATGAAGAATTTGCGCCACAGCAACCTGCGCTGTGGCATAATGCGGATAAAAATTGATCAATTTGCTTGTCTTGAACGGACGAGGTGAGGCCATGACGATCAGAATGCTGTGGGCCACGATGCTGGCGACGACCTGCCTATGGCCTGTTTCTGTGCTGGCCGATGGGCCGCTTCCAACCGATCCGAACGTCATTTCCGGCGACATCACGATTTCGACGCCGTCCGCCACCCAGATGCTGCTGATGCAGGCGGGGGCTTATGGCATTGTCGATTGGGGAAATTTCTCGATTGATCAGGGCTTTGGCGTGCAGTTTCAAAACGGCGCGGGGGCCACGCTGAACCGAGTGACGGGCAGAGATCTGTCGTCGATCATGGGGCAGTTGGGGGCGACGGGGTCGGTTTACCTCATCAACCAGAATGGCATCGTGTTCGGCCAAGACGGGGTGGTCAACACGGGTGGCACCTTTGTCGCCTCGACGCTGGATATCGACAACGGTGATTTTCTGGATGGCGGGGACGCGACGTTCCGGGGCGATTCGAACGGCTATGTGATCAATCTGGGGTCCATCTCGGCCCTTGGGGGCGAGGTCGCGATTCTGGCCCATACCGTGGTGAACGAGGGCAGCATCAGCGCCCCCAACGGCACCGTCGGACTGGCCGTCGGGCGCGAGATCCTGATGCGCGACGCCGCGGTGGCCGATGGCCTGTTTTCGGTGAAGATCGGCGGCGATGACACCTCTGTCACCGACAGCGGGGCGATCCGTGCGGCGGCGGCGGAACTGCGGGCCAATGGCGGCAATGTTTATGCTTTGGCCGGCAACACCGGGGGGGTGATTGCGGCCACGGGGATGGCCCGCGTCAACGGGCGGGTGTTCCTGACGGCGGGGCCGACTGGGTCGGTCACGGTGGACAAGACCGTCAAGGCGACCGAAGTGGATGGCCGCGGCGGCACGATCACGGTTGATGGCGGCACGGTTGACATGACGGGGGTGCTGGATGCCTCGGGCAGTCGTGGTGGCGATGTGCGGATCACCTCGGACATCGCGACGTTGTTTTCGGGGCAGGTTCTGGCCTTTGGTAATGGAACCGCCGGATCGGGCGGGTTTGCCGAGGTGTCGGGACGCCATCTGACCTTTGGCGGCACGGTGCAAACCCGCGGCGGGACCCTGCTGATCGACCCTGACAACATCGAGATCGGCCCCGACGGTGCCGCGTCGTTGGACGGCGCATCTCTGTTTTTTGCCAGCGTGGTGTCTGACCTGCTGGGCACCCAGAATGTCATCTTCGAAACCACCGGCACCGACGGCGAGGCGGGCACCATCGCGGTCACCTCGGCGATCGAGTGGTCGTCGGCCTTTGGCCTGAGCCTGCTTGCGCATGGTGACGTGCTGTTCGCCGCGAACGTGCTGGGGTCCGATGGTGCCAACGGTTTGAACGTGGTTGCGGGCTGGGACGGATCGACCTCGACCACCGCCTTTGATCCGGCTGCCTTCTTGGCCGCCGACCTTGTGACGACGACGCTGTTTGGCAATGACGATGGTGTGGGTTACATCTTTGACGGGGGCATTTTTGCGGCCTCGGGCAGTGTGGTTGTCTTGAACGCCCAAGTCGGTGTGGCCAGTGGAGCGACCAGCGTTTTTGCCAATGGCGTGGGGATTGGCGGCACGGGCAGCACCGGTTTTTCGCAACTTGGCTTCAATCAGACGGGTGCCTCGGGCATCACGCCCAGCGGCGACATCGTGGTGCGGGCCACGGGCACCGTGTCGGTGATTGGCGGTGATGGTGGCGATGCCGGTGCGCAGATCGGTCATGTTGGCGTCGATTTCACGGGGTCAAGTGAAGTTGCGACGGTCAATGCCAGCGGCGCTATCCGGATCGAGGCCGGGGGCGAGTTCGTTCTGGCGGGCGGCGGCGACGACAATTCCTATGCCATGATCGGCCATGGGTCGCGCGATTTCTTCTCGTTCCGCTCGCTTGGTGGTCGCAGCGGCGCCATCACGATCACGGCGGCTGGCGAGGCCAGCATCGCATCCAGCAATGGTCCCTTTTCGCGCGATGCCTGGATCGGGCACGCCGCGGTGGGCGACGCGATTTCGGCGGCCGACATCACCGTGACGGCGTTGAACTTCGACGAGGACCGCGGCACCTTGGTCGGTGCGGGTGGCACCGGGACGCTGGACATTGGCATGTTGGCCGAGACGAGCCTTGCGGGCACCGTCACCTACCGCGCCACCGACGCCACTGCCTTGTCGGGTCTGAACCTGGTCGGGCAGACCGGGTCGCCCTCGTGCGAATGCGATTTCGTCAATACATTGGGCGACATCGTGATCCAGTCGGCGGGCGATCTGCTGCTGGACACCAGCTTTTTCTTTTCCAACACCGGCGGCGGCAATTTGGCTCTTGCGGCAGGTCTGAATTTTCACAACAATTCCGGCATCGACGCCTTTGGCGCAATGGAGGGGTTCTGGCGCATCTTCTCGACCCGGCCGGATGAGAACACCGGCGATATCGGCACCCTGACCAATTTGTCCGTCTATACCGAAGCGGTCTTTGACCCCGCCGATCCGTTTGCCTTGCCCCGCGCGAATGTTTCTGCTGGCAATGCGCTTTTGTATACCAAAGTGCCTTTGGTCACGATCGGCGA